>NZ_JACCBJ010000001.1:2703429-3006858 GCF_013408745.1 Leifsonia soli
GGGTCGGGCCGGTGCAGCTGGTACAGGTCGATGTGGTCCGTCCGCAGGTTCCGGAGGGACCGCTCGACGGCCTGCATGATCCAGCGGCGGGATGCGCCGCGGTGGTTGATGTCGTCGTCGACCGGACCCCAGAACTTGGTGGCCAGCACCACCTCGTCGCGGCGGCCGGCGATCGCCTCGCCGACGACCTCCTCCGAGTCGCCGTACCGGTCCGCGGTGTCGATGACGTTGATGCCGCCGTCCAATGCCCGGTGGATGATGCGGATGCCCTCCGCGCGATCGGGGTTGCCGAGGGACCCGAGCATCATCGCGCCGAGCGCGTACGGGGTGACCTTGATGCCGGTGCGGCCGAGTGTTCGATACTGCATTGCTTCTGCTCCAGACCTGGTGTGACCGTGGCACGGCCGGCGGCCGTGCCCTACAATTCGGAGAAGCGGAACGTCACTCCGGATATCTCGAACTGTACCGGAACACTGTTCCACTTACAACACCCTCGCTTCCGCCTGCCCACCCGAGGAGCCCGCCCATGGCCGCCAGCACCCGCACTCCGGCGAGCGCGATCGCGAGCACGGACACGAGCACGGGCGCCGCCCCGGGCCGCGCCCAGCGCTCCGACGCCCGGCAGAACGTCACCGCCCTGATCGCCGCCGCGAAGTCCGTCTTCGCCGAATCCGGGGTCGAGGCGCCCGTTCGCGCCATCGCCGAGCGGGCCGGGGTCGGCGTCGGAACGCTCTACCGCCACTTCCCCCTGCGCTCCGACCTCATCTCCGCCGTCTTCCGCGCCGAGATCGACGCCTGCGCCGCGGCCGCGACCGAGATCGAGGCCGCCTCCCCGCCGGGCGAGGCCCTCGATCGTTGGATCATGCGCTACACGCAGTTCGTCGGGACGAAGCGCGGTCTGGCCGCGGCGCTCCACTCCGGTGACCCCGCCTATGAGCCGCTGGCCGACTACTTCTCGACCCACCTCGCCCCGACGCTCGAGCGACTCCTCGCGTCCGCGCGCTCCGCCGGCGACATCGAGCAGGAGGTGGATGCGGTGGAGCTCCTGGGCGCCGTCGCGAACCTCTGCCATGGCGCCGGACCGCACGGCGGGGTCTCGCCGCGCGCGGACAGGATGGTGCGCATCCTGCTGGCCGGGCTGCGGGCGCCCGCCGACGAGCTCTGAGCAGCCGACGCGGCAGACGGACCCGTCAGGCCGGTTCGGCGAGGAGTTCCGCGTAGCCGGCCGATGTCAGCCACTCACGCATGGTGGCGCGGCTCTGCGAAAGGCAGCGCAGTCGCTCCTCCACGCGGGCGAGTTCCTCGGCGACCTCCCCGGCGACCGTCCGGTTGCACTGGGCGGCTGACACGGTTCCGCGGACGCCCTCCATGTCGAGGAGCATACGGATGAGCCGGGTCGTCATCCCCGAGGCGAGGAGGCCTCGGATCCGCAGGACGGTCTCGACGTCCCTTTCGGCATAGTCCCGATATCCATTGGGCGACCGCGTCGACGCGAGCAGCCCCTGCTCCTCGTAGTAGCGCAGGAGACGGGTGGCGACACCCGTGCGCCGGGAGAGCTCACCGATTCTCATGCCATTCCTTCCGATGCTCTTGACCTTCTCATCGATGTCAATGTTTACGGTACGAGCATGACAGCATCTCCGGCAAGCATCGGCTCCCCTCCGTCCGCCCGCGGACGGACGCCCCTTCTGCTCGGTCTCGGGCTCGCCGTGTTCGCGTCCGTCAGCACCGAGCTCCTCCCTCCCGCCCTCATCCTCGGAATGTCTTCGACCCTCGGTGTCGACGCCTCAGCGGTCGGTTCGCTGGTCGCGGTGTGGGCGGTGACGATCGTCGTCGGAACCGTGCCGGCCGTGCGGGTGACCCGGCACGTGCCGCGCAAGCCGCTGCTGGTCGTATCTCTCGTCGTGCTCGCGGTCGCGACGGCTGTCGTCGCCGTCGTCCCTGTCTTCGGGGTCGTTCTCGCGGCTCGCCTGGTCTCAGCTCTCGCGGCCGCCGTGTCGTGGTCGGTCGTCTTCGCCTACGTTCCGACCCTGGTCCCCCCGGCGCGATTGGGCCGCGCCATGGCCATCGTGCTCGGAGGCGGAACCCTCGCATCCGTCCTCGGAGTTCCGGTCGGGGCCGCCCTCGCCGCGGCGGGTGCGTGGCAGTGGGCCTTCCTCGGCGCGGCCGGCGTCCTGCTGACCTCCGCTCTCGTGCTCGCCGTCGGACTGCCCGGGCTGGCGGGAGCGCGGAACGGAGGAACCCGGACTCGCGACATCGATCGCACGGCGATCCCCGTGGCCGCGCTCCTGTCGGCAGGAGCCCTCCTGCTCACCGGGTACATGACGCTGTACGCGTACATCGTGCCGGTGCTGGGCGCTGCCCGGATCGGTCCGGACGGCGTCGGCGCCGTGCTGCTGGTGGCCGGCGTCGCCGGCGGCCTCGCGCTCCTCCTCGGCGGAGCACTGAGCGACCGGTATCCGGCGACCGCCCTCCTCGTCCTCGTCGCGGCCATCCCCACTGGGATCCTGCTCGCCGCCATCGCGCCGGGATCCGTGCTCGCTCAGCCGCTGGCCGCAGCGGGAACCGCCCTCATCGGGTTCGGGATCGGCGGCCTGCCTCCCGTGCTGCAGGCTCGGGTGGCGAGGACGGCGTCCGCGACCTTCCGCCCCCTGGCGACCAGCCTCTTCGTCGTGATCCTGAACATCGGGATCGCTGCAGGCTCGGCGTTGGGCGGCTCGCTCATGGCGACCGCGGGTCGCGGGGCGGTCGCGCCGGTCGCCCTCCTGCTGACGGGAGCCGCCTTGGCCGCATTCGCCGCCCTGATCGCCCGCGCAGGGCACAGGCATTCCTGCCTCTAGCGGCGCCGCTGGATCGGTGCGAACATATGGGGGTTCGCCCCAGACCCCGGCGATGCTGTCTCCGAATTCTTTCGGCGCATCACCCGGGTCAGGCCCGGGTGATCGCCGGTCGGGTACGCCTCCCCCCGGGTCCCGCCGCGGCAGGCGTACCAACAGGGGATGCGACGCACCCGAGCTGTCGCAGACCAGAGAGCCGCACGGCTCTCGCGAGACGGGGGCCCGGTGACCCGACACCGGGCTCCCGTCGATGCTCGCGGCCCTCGATGCCTTCCCACCGCCCGCTTCCGCGTACGGTGGTCCAGTGAGCTCTGACCTGATCCCGTCGACGCCGGATCGGCGAGCGGCGATCGTGTTCAACCCGGGCAAGGTGCAGGTCGCCGCCCTGCGGACCGCCGTCGCCGCGGAGGAAGCCGCGGCCGGATGGGCGGAGTCCGCCTGGTTCGAAACCAGCGCCGCCGACGACGGGCGGGGCGCCGTTCAGGATGCTGCGGCGACCGGCCCGGACCTGATCGTCGTCGCGGGCGGCGACGGCACCCTTCGCGCCGCCGCGGAGGCGCTGGAGGGGACGGGCATCCCGATCGGCCTCCTCCCGTCGGGGACCGGCAACCTGTTCGCCCGCGAGCTGGGCCTGCCGCTGAACAACCTGCGGGCGGCGGTGACGGTCGCCTTCACGGGCCGCGACCGGCCGGTCGACCTGGGGCACGCGACCCTCGAGCGGCCGGACGGCGACGTCGTCGAGAGCGCGTTCCTCGTCATGGCCGGGATCGGCCTGGACGCCCAGATGGCCGCGAAGACGAATCAGAAGCTGAAGAAGCGGATCGGCTGGCTCGCCTACTCGGACCCGATCGCCCGCAGCATCCTCGGCAACCGGCAGTTCGACCTCACCTTCCGTTTGGACGACGAGCCGGAGGTGTCCACCCGCGCCCACACGGTCATCGTCGGCAACTCGGGCAGCCTCACGGCCGGCCTCCTGCTCATCCCGGCCGCGACGATCGACGACGGGTTGCTGGACGCCGTCATCCTGCGACCGGGGCGCGGCGGCGGCTGGACCAACATCGGCTACCGGCTCACGTTCAACCGGCTGCTGCACCGGACCGGCTTCGGCCGGTTCGTCGGCCGCCTGACCCCGGAACCGCGCGCGATCCGCTACGCCCAGGCCCGGAAGCTGCAGGTGCGGTTCACCGAGCCGCAGGACATCCAGCTCGACGGCGACCCGAACGGCTCGGTGATCGCGGCGACCCTCACCGTGACGCACCACGCGCTGACGCTGCGGGTGCGGCTCAAGCACTGAGAAGAAGGTCGTCCCTCATCACCTCGGCGCGGAAGGGGCGGCCGCCCGCGAACCGCTCCAGCTCGTCGAGTGCGGCGTCGGTCATCCGTTTCAGCTCCGACCCGAGCGATCCGGCGAGATGCGGCGTGACCAGGACGTTCGGAAGGCGGAGCAGCACCGAATCGTGCGGCAGCGGCTCCGGGTCCGTGACGTCGAGGATCGCGTTGAGCCGGCCGGACGCGCACTCGCGTTCGAGCGCGGCCGTGTCGACGAGGCTCCCGCGGGCCGTGTTGATCAGCGTCGCGTGCGTACGCAGCGCCGCAAGCCGGGGAGCATCGATCAGGTGCCGGGTGGCCGGGAGCTCCGGCGCGTGCAGGGAGAGCACATCCACCCGGGGAAGAAGCTCGTCCAGGGCGACGGGAGTCGCCCCGGACGCCCTGACCTCCGCAGGGTCGGCGAACGGATCGGCGACGAGGCAGGTGACGTCGCCGAGCTGCTGGACGAGATCGACGACGCGTCTCCCGACCCGGCTGAACCCGACCACGCCGATCGTCCGGCCGAGGTTGGAGAGTTCGCCGTAGCGCGTGATGTGGAGGCCGTGGTCCGCGTGCGTCGATCGGTCCGCCGCGATGAAGGGCGCCTTCTTGCCCGCGAAGATGATCGCTGCGAACGTGAACTCGGCCACCGGCACCGCGTTCGCTTCGGCCGCCGAGGTGGCTCTGATCCCGCGTTTCCAGAACTCCTCCGTCACCTGGGGGCGCACGCTTCCCGCACAGTGCAGCATGGCCCGCAGCCTCGGCATCCGGTCGAGGAGTGCGGCGTCCAGCCGGGGCGCACCCCACCCGGTGAGCAGCACGTCGACGGCGGCCAGGCGCCCGGCGACGGCCGGATCGTCCAGGTCGTCCGCGAAGACGGGGTCCGGCACGCGAGCGAGCCGGCGGAGCCGCGCCACCCGGGCGGCGTCGAACTGCCGCTCGAAGACGTCCCGCGCCATGACGACGAGCGCCTGCGGAGAGTCCATCGTCGTGATCCGTCCTCCCTCTCCCGGCGAAGGCGCGGGTGTTGCGCGGCCGCCAGCACCAGTACATACTCATGCCCGTCTCATACGAACAGAACGATCACAGTCGAACACGAACACTCACGATGAGACGCTCGAGGAGGAGTCGCCAGTGAATCGCCCCCCGACCGCGGCAGAGCCCCATCCGGACGTCCTGGCTCGCGTGAGCGCCCACACCTCGCCTCCGGACGGCGTCCGCGCCACCCCGTTCGCCGGGCCGTTGTGGCAGCAGTGGGGCGACCGCATGCGCGAGCCGGCACTCCGCGCGCGCTTCGTCCGCGCCGGGACGGAGGAGCTGCGGCGCCGGAGCGGCATCCCGGAGGCCGGTGACCGAAGCGTCTGGGCCGCGGCCGACCCGTCGACGATCACGACACTCCGCGACGCGGCGGAGGACGATCTCCGTCGGCCGTGGGCCGACGCGACCGCGACGCTCTTCGCCCGCTTCGTGCGCGACGGAGATCGCTCCCAGTATGAGCGGGCCGTCGCCGCACGCCAGCAGCGGCTCACCCGGGCCGTGGTCCTCGCGGCGTCGACCCGGGAGCCGGAGTGGATCGACGAAGCGGCCGACGGCGCCGTCCTGCTCTGCGAGCAGAGCACCTGGTGCCTCCCCGCTCACGACGACGCGCACGCACGACGCGGCTTCGCCGTGCCCGATACCGCGGCGCCGTACCTCGACCTCGCGGCGGGCGAGGTCGTCGCCCAGCTCGCGGTCGCCGATCGCGTGCTCGGAGCGGACTGGGCGCGGTCGTGGCCCGGTCTGCGGGAGCGCATCCGCCGGGAGGCCGAGACCCGGGTCTTCGCCCCCTTCGAGACGCGCGACGACCTCTGGTGGCTCGGCTACTGGCGCGAGGTCAACAACTGGAACCCGTGGATCCTCGGCAACGTGCTGCTGGCCGCGGTGCTCCTGCTCGACGATCCCGAGCGCGTGGCGAGGATGTCCGCGCGCGCTCTCGACAGCCTCGACCGCTACGTCGCGACCCTGCCGCCGGACGGCGCGATCGACGAGGGCGTCGCCTACTGGTGGAACGGCGCCGGCCGGATGCTGGAGCTTCTCGCCCTGATCGCGCAGCTCACCGACGGCGACCTCGAGGCCGGCGGGATGCCGCTCATCGGCGAGGTGCTGCGCTTCCCGATGCGGATGCAGCTCGGAGACGACTGGTACGTGAACGTCGCGGACGGCTGGGCCCGGAGCCGCCGCGAGGAGCCCTGGCAGCTGCCCTTCCGCTGGGCACTGCGCACCGGTGACCATCGGGTCGCCGACTGGGCGCGGGGAGGGCGCCGGCCCGGCTCGCCCGTCGCGCCCGTCACGGGCGGACTCCCGCGGCTGGTCCGCGCCGTCGCCGACCGGGAATGGCGCGACGCCGTGGCGGCCGGGGCGCCGCTGCCCCGCTGCGTGTGGCTCCCGTCCGTCCAGGTGCTGGTCCGCCGGGAGCGGGCCGGGGACTCCTCCGGGCTCGCCCTCGCCGCCAAGGGCGGGACGAACGACGAGAACCACAACCACAAGGACCTCGGCTCGTTCATCGTCGCCTCCGGCGGCAGGCCACTGCTGGTCGACATCGGCAAGCCGACGTACACCCGCGAGACGTTCAGTGCGGATCGGTATCGCATCCGCGCGATGCAGAGCGGCTGGCACAACGCGCCGTCGCCCCACGGGCTCGAGCAGGGGGAGGGACCGGGATTCCGGGCGCGGGTCGCGGGAGCGGCCCCGGCGGGCGAGCCGGGAGGCGAGAACGCCGACTCCGCCCCGCCGATCGACCTGGAGCTCGACCTCTCGACGGCGTACCCGCTCGGAGCGGACGAGTCGTGGCGGCGCCGGTTCCGCTTCGTCTCCTCCCGCCGGATCGAGGTCACGGACACCTGGCGGCTCACCTCTGCGGCGGACGGCTCCGCGACCGCGCTGCATCTGATCGCGGCCGGCGACGTGCGGCTGGTGGACGGCCGGGTCGTCGTGCGGGCCGACGGCCAGGGCATCGCCGTCCGCGTCGAGGGAGAGGGAGCCGCGCCGGCGCTCGAGGTCTGGCCGCTCGACGATCCCGAGCTCCGCGCGGTGTGGGGACCCTCGCTCACACGGATCACGTACGACCTCCCGTGGGCGGCCGGAACCGTCACCACCGTGGTCGAGGAGATCGGATGACCGGCAGGGAACCGCTCTACGCCATCCAGCGGCGGGAACGGATCATGGATGAGCTCCGCGCCCGCGGCGCCGTGAGCGTCAGCGTCCTGGCGGGCCGGCTCGGCGTCAGCGAGCTGACCGTGCGCCGCGACGTCAACGCGCTCGCGCAGCAGGGCCTCCTCACCCGGGTGCACGGCGGCGCGACCCTGCGCAGCGCCGTGGATGCGGGACGCCCTGGCGCTCTCGTGCCACTGCCCGCGAAGTACACGCTCGGCATGGTGGTGCCGTCGCTCGACTACTACTGGCCCGCGATCGTGCACGGCGCGCGTGCGCAGGCCGCCCAGCGGCGCGCCTCGCTCCTGCTGCGGGCGTCCACCTACGACCCTCGGGACAACCGTCGCCAGGTCGAGGCCCTGCTGGCGATGCCCGGTCTGCACGGCCTGATCGTCGCCCCGGAGACGTCCGGCGAGGTCGCCACGGCGACCCTCCGCTGGCTCGACTCGCTGCCGATCCCCGTCGTGCTCGCCGAACGGCGGGTGCGCATGGCGGAGGCCCCGCACCTCGACAGCGTCGCCTCCGACCACGCGGCGGGCGCGGCGCTGGCCGTGCAGCATCTGCACGAGGTCGGGCACACCCGGATCGGCCTCTTCCTGGAGAGCGACAGCCCGACCGGACGCTACGTCCGCCTCGGCTGGCGCGCCGCGCTCGGCTCGCTGGGCCTGCCGACGGACGTCGCGACGCTCGACGGCATCCGGTTCGACGCACCGGGCCGGGAGCGGGCGATGGATGACGCCATCGACCTCATCCGGAGCACCGGCACCACGGCGGTGATCGTCCTCCCCGACCCGCAGGCCATCGCGCTGGAGCAGCACGCCATCGACCGCGGCGTGCGCGTTCCCCACGACCTGGCGATCGTCGCATACGACGACGACGTCGCCCGGTTCGGCGACCCGCCCATCACCGCGGTCCGGCCGCCCAAGGAGTACGTGGGGCGCGAGGCGGTCGACCTGCTCATCGCCCGGCTGGAAGGCGGCCCCGGGCGTCCGGCGCACCGGATGAAACTCAGCCCCGAGCTGCAGATCCGGGCGTCGTCCCTCCCGGCATCGATCGCGCCTCTTGACCCGGACGCCGACGAATCATAGATTATCGATTACTCACAATCGATTGGAGCAATGATGCTCGGATTCACTCGTGCCCGCTCACGGAGTGCCGGTCTCGCCGGCGCCGGAGCCACCGCGACGGCGCTCATACTCGCCATCGCGACCGCCGCCTCTCCCGCGTCGGCGGCTCCCCCGCCGGGCCACCATCACGGACACGGCGCGACCCTGTACGTCTCCGAGGGCGCCGCCCGCGTCGGCAACGGCCGATCGCCGCAGACACCGCTGCCCAGCATCCAGGAGTGCGCCGATCAGGCGCAGCCCGGCGACACCTGCGTCATCCAGTCGGGCACCTACGAGGAGACGGTCACGCCTCCCCGCTCCGGCACGAGCACGCAGCCCATCACGTTCGCGGCCGCGCCGGGCGCCGAGGTCGTGGTCAGCGGCGCCGAGCAGCTCACCGGATTCACGCCCGTCGGCCAGACACAACTGGATGCCGTGGTCGCCACCGACCCGTTCGCGGCGAACTCGCTGTTCAGCCAGGCGGTCGGCGCCGGCAAGATCTACAGCGTCGCCGCCGATCTCGGAGACGCCGGAGGCGAAGCCCAGGTCTTCACCGACGAGACGATGGACATCGAGGCCTCGTACCCGTTCCCCGGAACGGACCTGCTCGACCCGACGGTGGAGCGGGCGGATGCCGGAACGGCCGACGCGACCATCGTCGACTCCACGCTGACCCGTCCGGCCGGCTACTGGAACGGGGCCCGCGCGCTCACGTCGTACTGGTACGTCACGGCGACGGGGACGGTCGCGAGCTCGGCCGTCGGGTCCGTCACGCTCACGACGGCTCCGCCCTGCGTCCACAAGGTCGTGCCGACGGACACCTGGTTCCGCCTCTCGGGCAAGATCGGCGAGCTCGGGCATCCCGGATCGTACTTCTACGACGCGCAGGCCAAGCGCCTGTACGTCTACAGCGACGACGACCCGAACGGCCACCGCATCGAGGCGAAGACGCGCGACCTCGCGTTCGACCTCTCCGCGGTGAGCAACGTCCACGTGAAGGGGATCGGGCTGTTCGGCGCCACCATCCGCACCGGCGACAGCAGCACCGGAGTGGTGCTCGACGACATCGACGGCAAATACCTCAGCCACTATTGGGACGTCACCCAGGGCGCGACCGACTGCGGCGCGAACGTGACGCGCGGCGTCACGACGAGCGGCATCATCATCAAGGGCACCGGCAACACGATCAAGAACAGCCACCTGCAGTACAGCGCGGGCAACGGCATCTCGCTGGGAGGCTACGGGAACACCGCCATCGACAATGTGATCACCGACGTGGATTACGCCGGCACGTACGCGGCAGCCGTCGCCGTCCAGGGCCACAGCCAGACCGTGACCCACAACACGATGGCCCGGACGGGCCGGAGCGGCATCAACCTGCAATGGAACGGCGTCGCGGGCACGACCGCCGGCCCCGACCGGATCGCCTACAACGACATCTCCGGCCACGCGACGCTCAGCGTGGACACGGCGGCGATCTACTCGTGCTGCTCGTCGCACATGGAGGGGACCCGCATCGACCACAACGTCCTCCACGATCCGGATCCGCGTCCGGGCGGCGTGTACCCGTTCGGGATCTCGGGCATCTACGCGGACAACGGGATGAGCGACCTCCAGATCGACAACAACGTCGGGTGGGGCAATCACGAAGGGACCGTCGAACTGAACGGCCTCGGCACCGGATCGCACGACAACCTCGTCTACAACAACACGGGGGGCATGACCCTCTTCTACGTGAAGGAGGCAGGCCAGTCGACCGGGACGAAGATCGTCAACAACATCGGGCCGATCACCGGCCTCGCCGGTGCGACCGACGGCGGCCTCGTGCTGTCGAACAACCTGATCGACGGTGATCCGCTGTTCGTGGATGCGGCAGCGCACGACTACCGGCTGCAGGCGGGCTCCCCGGCCCGCAACGCGGCGATCGCGCTGCCGGGCGTGAACGACGGATCGACCGATCCCACCCCGAGCCTCGGGGCGTTCCAGTACGGCGCGGCGCCGTGGACGGCGGGCGCGCGTCCCTGATCGGCATCGAGCGGGGGCCGCGCCGAGCGCGGTCCCCGCTCTCCGACGACGGGCGCTCTCGCGCCACGCGATTCCAGCGATTATCGATTATGCTGGACGGACGCGCACGGCAGCGCGTCGATCGAAGGGACGACATGACGCAACGACTGGTCTTCGCAGGCGACTCGATCACGGATGCGGGGCGCGATCGCTCCGACGACCGGTCGCTCGGCGACGGCTACGTGGCGATGATCGCGGCGGAACTCGCGGCACAGGGGGCCGATGCCGTCGTGATCAACCGGGGGATCGCCGGAGATCGTGCCGCCGACCTGGAACGGCGGTGGGAGCGGGACGTCCTGGCCGAGCACCCCGACGTCCTGACCGTCTACGTCGGGGTGAACGACATGTGGCGCCGCTTCGACAGCGACGACCCGACGACGGCCGCCGCCTTCGAGGCGACCTACCGTCGCCTGCTCGAACCACTGGAGGCCGGTCCGCTGGCGACCGGTCCGCTGGCGGCCGGTCCGCTGGTGCTCATCGAGCCGTACTTCGTCCCCGTCCATGCCGAGCAGCGCGGATGGCTCGACGACCTGGACGAGAAGCGGGCCGGGGTGGCCCGGCTGGCGCGCGAGACCGGCGCAAGCCTGGTCCTGCTGCACGACCGGATGACACGCGCGGCCGACGAGAACGGCACGGCCGCCATCGCCCCGGACGGCGTCCACCCCACGCCGGCCGGCTCCCGGATCATCGCGGACGCCTGGCTCGCCGCCTTCTCGGACGTCTCCCCCGCCGGGACGCAGGCGGGGGCACGGCGATGACCGATCCGTTCACGTCGCTCGCCGGCCTCAAGCGCGGACTGCTCTCCGACCAGATCTACGAGCTGATGAAGTCGATGATCAAAGACGGGACCCTCCCCCCGGGCGAACAGCTGGTCGAGTCGCAGCTCGCCAAGCGCATGCAGGTGAGTCAGGCCCCGGTGCGCGAAGCCCTGAAGCAACTCGCGCACGAGGGCCTGGTCTCGCACGTGCGGCACCTCGGCAACTTCGTCGCGAGCTACTCCGAGGAGGAGTTCATGCAGGCGAGGGCCGCGCGGGCGGAGCTGGAGGCGATCGCCGGCAGGCTCGCGTGCGGCACCCTGTCCCCGGCCGTCCACGCCCACCTCGCCGCCCTGATCGAGCAGATGCACGCAGCGGCGGACTCCGGCGACCTCGACGCGTTCCGCGAGCTGGACTTCACGTTCCACCGCTCGGTCGTCGAGGCGAGCGGAAACAGCTATCTGCCGCGGATGTGGGACATCATCGAACCGGGGCTGCGGTCGATGCACGTGCTCGGCGACCCCAGCTTCGAGGGCGACTGGCACGAGGTGGCTGACTGGCACCGCAGCCTGCTGGACCTGCTGGACGGGGACGACCCCGCCGCAGCATCCGCCCTGTTCCGCGCGCACGCGGCGGGGACGCTGCTCGAGGATCCCCCGGCGGATCAGACCCGGTAGAGGGCACGGGCGGTTCCGCCCCAGAACGCGGCATCGCCCGCCGCGCCGAGGGCGGGGAGAGCGGCGGCCGTCCGAGCGACGATCTCGTCGTAGGGGGCGATGCGGGCGGACATCGGCCAATCGCTGCCGAAGAGCAGGCGCTGCGCGCCGAAAGCGTCGACCGCCACGGACAGAGCACGGCGCAGTCGCCGGTCGGCGCGCCCGGTGACCACCCCGGACGCCTTGGCCGCGAGGTTCGGCCGGGCCGCCGCGGCGGCGAGAGCCGCCGCCCAGCTCTCATCCGGCTCGGCCGCACCGAGTCCGAGATGGCAGACCACGAACGTCGTCGCCGGATGACGCGAGGCCACGACGCCGACGGCCGGGAGCTGCTCGGGACGGACGAGGAACTCCACGACCCCGCCGTCGGCGCCGATCCCCTCGCAGAGCTCGTCGAGGCCGGCGACATCGGCCAGGTCGGCACGCCGCCCGGGGACCGCGACGCGGACGCCCCGGACGACCCCGCTCCGCGCGACACCCGCAGACGCCGATCCGGGGGCGGCGACGGGGTCGTACTGGACGACAACGCCCGCGAGCAGGGGATGCCGCAGAGCGGTGAGCCAGCGCACCTCGTCCGTCGTATCGGCCGCCTGCACCGCGATGGCGGCCGCGATCGGGCCGATCGGGGTGGTCGCGCGCGCCGATCGCTCCGCGAGATCGGCGGCATCCGCCACCTCCGGCAGGCCGAGTTCCGGCCGGAACCACGCGAGCGAGAACCGGCCGGTGTCCCACAGGTGGACGTGCGCGTCGACGGCCCCGCCGGAGGCGATCACGCCGCTGCCAGCTCCGCCCACAGCTCCTCCGGAATCGGCGCCGTCTCGGAGCGGGCGAACGCCGCGACCTCGTCCGGTGTCCGTGCGCCGATCACGACGCCCTCGACACCGGGCCGGCGGAGGGGATAGCGCGCCGCGGCGTCGGCGAGCGTGACGCCGCGGTCCCTGCAGATGTCCCGCAGCCGCAGGGCTCGGTCCCGCATCTCCGGCGTCGCCTGCCGGTAGTCGAAGAAGGGCGTGCCCTCGGGGTCGGCGAGGATGCCCGAGTTGAAGACCCCGGCCGCGATCACGCCGACGCCGCGCTCCGCCGCAGCCGGCAGCAGCTCGGCCTCGGCGGATCGGTCGAGCAGGGTGATCCGGCCGGCGATCATCACGACATCGAGCCCCGCCTCGCGCACGAGGCGCGTCAGCGGCCCCGGCCACACCATCCCGGCCCCGATCGCGCGGACGACGCCCTGCTCGCGGAGCGCGACCATGGCCGGGATCGTGACACGGAGGGCCTCGTCGATGTCCATCGGGTCGTGGAGGTGGAGCAGATCGATGCGGTCGGTGCCGAGGCGCAGCAGGCTGCCTTCGACACTGCGGAGCACGCCGTCGGCACTGAGATCGCCGACGGTGTCGACACCGGTCGCCCCGGCCGCGACGGACGCCCCGGCGGAGTCGACGATCCGGCGGCCGACCTTGGTCGCTATCGATACGGAGTCCCGGTCGACGCCGCGGAGTGCGCGGCCCAGGCGGAGCTCGCTCGCCCCGGCACCGTAGTGCGGAGCGGTGTCGAAGAAGCGGATGCCGTGGGCGAGCGCCGCCCGGACCGTCGCCGTCGCGTCCTCGTCCGCGACCTCCGTGTAGAGGTTGCCGATCGGCGCGCAGCCGAGCCCGAATGTCCCCGAGGCTCCCGGCGTCGCCGTCAGAGGGCCAACGGCTGGGCGGAACGCCACTGCTCGTACTCCTGTCGCGTGTCGGGCGTGAGCGGGTAGTAGTCGCTCAGGCGCGCCCCTTCGTCGAGGCGGTGGCGGCTGAAGATCTCCCACTCCTCGTGGTCGCGGGCGGCTTCGATCACGTCGGCGGACATCGCCTGGGGGACGATCACCGGTCCGTCGTCGTCCGCGATCACGACATCGCCCGGCATGCAGAGCGCGCCTCCCACCGCGACCGGGACGTCGTACCCCCACGGGAACAGCTCCGTCTGCGAGGCGTAGTGCGGTGTCGTGCCCGTCGACCAGACCGGCAGGCCGAGTTCGCGGATGCGTCCGGCGTCGCGGATGCGGCCGTCGACCACGATTCCGGCGCCGCCCTTGCGCAGGAAGTACCGGGCGAGGATGTCGCCGATGCACCCCGAGAACCGGCTGCCGTACGCCTGGATGACCAGCACGTCGCCCGGCTTCACCTCTTCCAGGACGGCCCAGAGTGCGGTGTGGCGCTCGACGTACTCCTGCCCCAGACCGGACGCGAGGTCCTCCCGCTGCGGCATGAACTGGAGGGTGATGGCCGACCCGACGACCCGCTGGCCCGGGTTCAGGGGAACCGGTCCGTCGACATACGAACGCGTGATGCCCATCCCGTGCAGCTTGGCGCATGCGGTCGCCGATGTGATGGTGTCGAAGCCGGCGATCGTCTCGGCGTCCGGGCGCCGGTACGCGCCGCCCCGGACGGGGAGCGTGAAGTCGGGGTGCGGGAGCGTGCCCGGGAGGTCGGTCATGGTTGTTCCTTCGTGTGTTCGATCCGGTCGAGGTCCGCAGCACCGCGATGGCGGGCGGGAGAGGGCGATGGCGCGGTGATCAGCTCCAGCTGGAGTCGGTGCGCCGGCGGCAGGACCACCTCGACGCCGTCGGCGTCGGTATCGGTGTCCGTGTCGGTGTCGATGTGCCGCTCGACCACGGTGCCCCGTGTCGCCGCGTATGCCGTGCTCGGGCCGGGGTAGTCGGCGCCCGGTTCGGTGCGGAAGCGCACGCCCGCGAGCCGGGCGGTTCCGAACCGGGAGGGCCGGACGATCACCCGGCGGGTGTGCAGCGGCGAGACGTTCACCAGTTCCAGTCCGATCCGATCCCCGTCGAGGCCGGTCACGAGCGCCGCCACATCGGCGGGCAGCCCGGGGCGCGCGGCGTCCGCATCCTCGTAGTCCACGGCGACGAACGGCAGACCGCCGTTGTAGAGCACCTGCGGCGCCCCGGAGACCAGCTGGGTCAGCACCTCGGTGACCACCGGGTTCACCCGCTGCCAGAAGTGGAGGTGCACGGTCGCCGGATCGCTGTCGTCCGCCTGGATCAGTGCGATCCGGCGAGCGACCTGCCCAAGCGCCATGGAGAGCGCCTGCTCGGGATAGTCCGGGAGGCGGCCGTCGAGGTAGTCCAGCCAGGGCGCTTCGTGCCCGGCCTCGGCCTTGTCGCGGAAGGCCTTCACGGGCCGGCCGCCGGAGGGCAGCCCCGCCCGCACCCGGTCGAGCCTGGCGCGATCGGCGTCGCTCCGCGACCACCACCACAGCCACGTGGGCAGCTCCAGCGGCATCGGCGCGTAGTCGAACCAGCCGTCCCGGCCGAATCGGTGCGGCACCAGCAGCGCGGGCTCGTCCGCGTCGGCTCCCAGGCGTGCGAGCCAGCCGCCCTTCAGGCTGTACGGGGTCTCGGCGACCGATGCCACCACCGCGTGGTCGAGCACCGTGTCCAGCACCCGCCGCGCGGTGTCGAGCCGGCGGTCGTCGCCGGTGACCAGCGCGGCGTTGAGCCCGGAGACGACCGTCGCCATCCCGACCGAGGGGAGGCCGTGCGGCCAGGTCCAGCCGTAGTGGCCGCCGAACCACCGCCCTCCGTGCAGGCCGCCGACGGTGCCGTCCGGCGCGACGTTGTCGGGAACGAGCCCGTCGTTCGCGCGGGCGCGCTCCTCCCATCCTCCGACGTAGCGGTCGATCCAGCCGGCCGCCTCGGGGTCGCCGTCGTAGAGCCAGCGGTTCGCGACGAGGCTGGTGGCCGCGAGGTCGACCACGACGTCGCCCTGTGCCGCGCGCTGCATCGCCTCGCCCATCGCGAGCGCCTTCGCCGGATCGGCGAGGTCGTCCCAGCTCTCGATGCCCGGGACGTCCTCGAGCGGCAACCCGTATCGCCGCATCTCGGCGAATGACGCGGAGTACGGCTGGACGATGTCGTTCAGCCCCGGGCGCGCGCCGAGCGAACCGTTGTGGGGCGCACGGATGATGTTGCGCTCCCGGTCGTAGTTGCCGGCGGCCGGGTCGGTGTAGAGCTCGGCGAACCGCCGGGCGCGCCGCGCGAAGGCGACGTCGCCGGGGTCGGCGGCGCACAGCCCGTAGAAGAACAGGAGCGACTCCCCCTGGTGGAACCAGTCGTACCCGTTCTCGTACTCGTCGGTCAGCATCCCGGCGGACTCGAGCTGCGCGGTGACGCCCTCCCAGTGGCGTTTCGCCGCGGCGAGCACCTCGTCGCTTCCGCCCAGCAGGTAGAAGGCCGGCCAGTTGAAGAACGGCTCGTAGAGGTCGTCGACGCCGTCGCGGTCGGTGAAGACGGCGGGGAACCGGATGCCTCCGTCCTCCCGCGTGTAGCGTCGCGAGAACAGGCGCCAGCCGTCCTCGATGTCGGCGAAGAGCCGGCGTTCGAGCACCGCCCAGGCCGGGACGGCGTCGAGCGGCACTCCTCGGATGATCTCCACGGTCAGCCTTTCGTCGCTCCGGCGACCAGGCCGCCGATGATGTGCCGTTGCATGATGATGAAGAAGACGACGATCGGCGCGATCGCCAGCAGCAGCGTCGGGAACACCACGGTGTAGTCCGTGGAGAACTCGCCGACGGCCGCGTAGACGCCTGTCGTGACCGTGTAGATCCCGGAGCCGGGCCCCAGGATGATCTGCGGACTGACGAAGTCGTTCCACACCCCGATCGAGTTGAGGACGACGACCGTCGCCACCACGGGCCGCATGATCGGGAAGACGCACGACCAGAAGATCCGGATGCGACCCGCCCCGTCGAGGGCCGCCGCCTCGTCGATGTCCCGCGGGACCGTGCGCAGGTACGCGCTGAACAGGAAGATCGTGACGGGGAGCGTCGCCGCCGTCTCGAACAGGATGAAGCCGGGGATGGTGTTGATGAGACCGAGCACCCGCAGCACGAACACGACCGGGATCAGCGTGACCTGGCCGGGGATGAACAGTCCGGAGACGAAGAGCAGCAGCAGCGCCATGTGCCACTTCCTGCGTCCCCGGGCGATCACGTACGCGACCGGCGCGGAGAGCAGGATGCAGAACAGGTTCACGAGGGCCACGAACAGCAGGGTGATGCCGTACGCCGCGATGACGTTGAACTTGCTGCTGGTGATCGCGTTCCAGAGGAACTCGAACGTGAAGGTGCCCGGCGAGATCTCCAGCGGGTGCCGCACGATCTCCTCCTGCGGCTTGAAGGCGCTGATCACCAGCACGTACAGCGGCACCAGCATGACGAGGGCCGTCGCGCCGAGCGCGATCCAGCGCACGACGGCGGCGAGCGGCGAGCGGCGCTCGCTCGCCGCGGTGCGCGAGCGCCGGCGGGGGGTCCGTGCGCCGGGGCGTGACGGCTCCGGACCGGCGAGGAGCGCCTCGGCGCCGAGGTTCGGCGTGTCCTGAAGGGGTGTCGTCATCAGTCGGTCACCTTCCGTTCTGCGCCGCGGCGGGCGAAGGTCACCGCGAGCCCGATCGCCGCGGTGATGACCAGCAGCACCACCGACTGCGCGGCGCCGAGCCCGAGCCGCGACTGGGCGAACGAGTCCTTGAGGATCTGGTAGACGATGGTCTGCGTGGATGCGGCGGGTCCGCCGTCCGTCAGAGCGAGCACGACGTCGTAGACCTTCAGCAGCCCGACCAGCGTGAGCACCAGGTTCACGGTGACCACCGGCGCGATCATGGGGACGGTGACGCTGCGGAACTGCTGCCAGCGGCTCGCTCCGTCGACGGTCGCCGCCTCGTAGTACTCCGTCGGGACCGACTTGATCCCGGCGATGTAGAGGATCATGTTGAACCCGAAGTGCGCCCACACGATGGTCAGGATGACGGTCGCCTTCGCGAACGACGGGTCGGTCAGGAACGGCACGGGAGGCACGCCGACCGCCCCGAGCAGGCCGTTGACCGCCCCATGTGGCGAGAGCAGCGCCGACCACAGGAATCCGATGATCAGCGCGCTGATGATGTACGGGTAGAAGAAGATCGTGCGAAGGACCGTGTTCGCCCGGCCCGGCCCCGAGATCAGCGCGGCGAGCGCCAGCCCGACGGCGTTGCACAGGATCGTCCCCGTCACCGCGATGACCGCGGTGAAGACGGCCGCGTCGATCGTGCGCGGATTGCGGAAGGCGAAGCGGTAGTTCTCGAACCCGATGAAGTCGAACCGGAGGCTGTACCCGTTCCAGTCGGTCAGGCTCAGCACGAACGCGAGGATCATCGGCACGATGAACATCGCGATGAACACGATGACCGCGGGAGCCGCCATCACCACGCCGGCGAGCCGGTCGCCCCAGCGGGCGCTGGGGCGACGGCTCCCGGCGTCGCGCGCACCCGCCAGCAGGGAGGTGGACGCCACGTTGTCGGTCAGCATCGGTCGGAGCTCAGTGGGCGTTCGCGGTGAACCAGTCGTCCATCGCCTTGTTCACATCGGCGGCGGACGTCCCGCCCAGGAGCGCCTGGGTCTGTGCGTTGATCTCCGTCGAGTAGCCGGTCGGAAGCGTCCTCTCGCCGTAGCCCTGGCCGGTCGGCGTGTAGGCGGAGTCCGGGGTGTCGGTGACGATCTTCAGCAGCTCGGCGCCGAGGTCGCCCATCTCGTAGTCGTATCCGGCCCGGTAGTTGCCGTCGACCTTCAGCTGGTCGAGGATGGCGGTCTTGTCGGTCACCAGGTACTTGACGAGTTCGGCCGCGGCGTCCTGGTGCTTCGACTCCTTCATGATCACGTACGGGCTCGCGATGTTGGCCCCCATGGCCGGCTGTTTCGTGCCGGAGAAGGCGGGCGCCCGGAACACCCCGATGTTCGCCGGGGACTTCGCGGCGGCCTCGCTCGCGACGAACCAGCTGCCCATGGGATAGAGGGCGGCTTTGCCGGAGAGGAAGTTCTGCTCGGCGTCGGCGTACTTGATCCCGAGGGCGTCGTCGTTCACGTAGCCCTTCGCGATCCAGTCGGCGTACTCGCGGACGGAGTCGCCGTAGGTCTTGCTGAACGTCAGCGTGCCGTCGCTCATCTTCTGGTACCAGTCGTGGTTGTCGGCGATGACGGTCGGCAGCGCGACGGTCTGGAGTGCATAGCTCGACATCCAGTCCCCACCGGTCTGGATGCCCGTCCAGCCGGCCTTCTTGAGCTTCGCGAGGTCGTCGGACAGCTGCTCGACCGTCGTGGGCGTCTCGGTGATGCCCGCGGCGGCGAAGGCGTCCTTGTTGTAGAACCACAGGCTCTGCACCTGCAGCCCGATGCCGGCCATGTAGTACTTGCCGTCGATCGTGTACTGCTCGGCAAGCGGAGCCGTGGTCGCCCAGTCGTACTTCGACAGGTCGACGAGTTCGGGGGCGAGCTCGGTGGAGGGCGGCAGCGACTCGACGACGTCGGGCGCCTCGCCCGCTGCCAGGAGACGCGGCACCGCCGCGGCGACACCCTCCGCCCCGGGGTTCTGGATCTTCACGTCGATGTCGGGGTGGGCCTTCTCGAACGGCTTGACGAGCGCGTTCCACCAGTCCTCGGTGAGATTCGGGGTCACGTTGACGAGCAGGCTGACGGTCTGCTTTCCGCCGCTCTGCGCCGCCCCTCCGGTCGCGCAGCCGCTCAGCCCCAGGCCGATGGCAGCGAGCGCGCCGACCGCGATCAGTGTTCGCCTCTTGATCATCGTTGATCCTCTCCTGCGCACGACCTCCGTGGCGCGGTCGCTACGATAATCGATAATCGCTTATGGCGCAACGATGCGTCGTTCATCGCCGAAGGAACCCCTGGTCAGGGGCGAGGAATCAGGGCAGGTGCCGCGGCCGGTCCGGCCGGAATCAGCGCACGCCGACGTAGAACCGCGACTCATCGCTGCGGTGCAGCGCGTGGTAGTACTCGAACGGCACGCCGTCCTCGTCCCACGCGACCGAGACGATGTCGAGGGCCGGGGCACCGGCGGGCAGCTCGAGCAGCGACGCCTCCTCCGGCGAGGGGATGATCGCCTTGAGCCACCGGTCGGCTCCTGCCGGCGCGACCCCGTAGGTGCGGCGCAGGTGGTCGTAGAGCGACCGGTTCTCGAGGTGGGCCTTGAGCAACCCGGCGAACCGGTCGCGCGGCAGGGTCGTCTGCACCAGCAGCCACGGCGTGCCGTCGACCGTTCGCAGCCGGCGCATCCGGATGACGGCCGTACCCTCCGGGACGCGCAGGGCGGCGGCCTCCTGCTCGTCCGCCTCCCCGTCGTCGAGCGAGAGGATGCGGGTCGCGACCGTTCGCCCCGTTCCCGCGAGGTCCTCCGAGGAGCCCGCGTTCGATCCGATGAACGAGAGGTCGCGTCGGGGCGGCGCGACGAACGAGCCCTTGGCGCGGATCTTGTAGATCTGGCCGCGGCGGACCAGTTCGGCCAGCGCCTCCCGGACCACCGTGCGCGAGACGCCGTACCGGTCGATGAGGTCGGCTTCGGAGGGGAGGGCCTGGTCGGGTGCGAGCACGCCGCTCTCTATCGCGTCGCGCAGCACGGCGACGAGCTGCTGCCAGAGCGGTTCTTTCGCGTCCCGGTCGAGCCGCGCGTCGCTCAGTGCAGTGGCGGGCATCCCATCCCCCTTCGATCCGCCGGCTCCCTCGTCGGCTCGGCCCTCGCTTGACACTCCGTCAGGCTACTGTCTAAGGTCTTGTCACTACAAGCTTGTCATGATGAGTTAGACGTGACAAGTTGACCGAAAGCAAGCACCTGGCAGTCCCCGAACACGACCCGTTTCGCAGAGAAGCGAAACCCCTGGAGGCAGAACAATGTCGTTTGAATCCTGGCGCCGCATCGGCGTCGTCGCCGCCGTCGCGGCGGCCCTCACCCTGACCGGCTGCTCGGCCGGCGCGGCCGGAGACGGCGGAGACGGAGCGGGCAAGACGTCCGGCATCTCCGTCGCGCTGAGCAACGGCTTCGTCAACGGCTGGCGGCTCACCCTGATCGACAAGTTCGAGAAGGAGGCCGACAAGCTCAAGAAGGACGGGGTCGTCTCCAAGTACACGACCGTCAACGCGCCCGGCGAGAACAGCGCGACCGAGCAGGCGTCCCAGATCCGCAGCCTGGTGCTGCAGAAGCCCGACATGCTCATCGTCATCCCCGCGTCCTCCACCGCCCTCGTTCCGGCCGTGGAGGAGGCCTGCACGGCCGGCATCACGGTGCTCGTGCTCGACGCCGACATGAAGGCGCCGTGCGCGCACATCGTCCGCAACGACTACGCCAAGTGGGGCGAGGTCTCCCTCGTCCCCGCTCTGAAGGCGATCGACGGCAAGGGCGACATCATCATCAACCGCGGCGTGATCGGCTCGCAGCCCGAGGAGGAGTTCAACAAGCGTCAGCACGAGATCCTCAAGGAGTACCCGGACGTCAAGGTCGCCGCAGAAGTCAACGGCTACTGCGACGGATCGACCGCCCAGAAGGAGATCGTGTCGGTGCTCGGCTCGCTGCCGCCGATCGCGGCCGTGCCCGGCTGCATCGGTGGGATGGGCGTCGTCCAGGCGTTCGAGTCGGCCGGCCGGCCGGACCCGGTCGTCGTCTTCGACACCGACGGGAAGTCGCTGAAGTTCTGGAAGGACAGCGGCATCACGAACGGCTCATTCGCTGCGCTGACCGACCCGGGGCAGGGCGTCGCCGCCCTCTACGTCGGCCTCGAGCTCCTCGCCGGCAAGAAGGTCCCGTCGACCGTCGTGCTCCCGCTGCTGGAGATCGGACAGGACGACCTCGACTACTGGGCGGGCAAGCTCTCCGCCGACGAGTACGCCGCGTACCCGTGGGACAAGAAGAGCGTCGACGCCGCCATCGCGGCCGTCGCGGACGGCAAGGACGCCGAGGCGCCCGCGCTCAACTAGCGCGAAGCGACCGGCGAGTTCGAAGGAGCATCGATGCCCACGACGATCACACAGACGCCCACGGACGCGTCCGCCGGCTCGGCGACGGAGGCCGCCGCGCTCGGCGCAGCCACCACCATCGCCGCCCGCGGGGTGACGAAGCGCTACGGGAGCACCCGTGCGCTGACCGGGGTCGACCTGCACGTCGAGCGCGGGGAGATCCTCGGGCTCGTCGGTCACAACGGCGCAGGGAAGAGCACCCTGATGCGCATCCTCGCCGGGCGCGAGCAGCCCGACGATGGTGCGGTCGTGGCCAGGGGCACGACCTCCGGCCGGTCCTGGGATGCCGCGGCGGCCGCCGCCGCAGGCGTCCGCATGGTCTACCAGGAGCTCGCGCTCTGCCCTGACCTCACCGTCGCGGAGAACGCGTACCTCTCCGACCGCCGCGGCGGGTCCCCCTTCGGGTGGAGTGGCCGCGCGGAGCGCCGGATCGGCGAGGTGCTGGACACCGTGTTCCCCGGGCACGGGGTCGCGGTGGTCCGGCGCGTGGGCGAACTCACCCTGGCCCAGCGCCAGATGGTCGAGATCGCCCGCGCCCTCTGCACCGAGCGACTCGGTCTCCTGATCCTGGACGAACCGACCGAGTCGCTCGGTGTGGATGCGGCCGACCAGCTGTACGCGCATCTGCACCGGCTCACGGCGGACGGCGTCAGCGTGCTGCTCATCTCGCACCGCATGGCCGAGATCATCGCGCACAGCGACCGGGTCGCCGTGATGCGCGACGGCGCGGTCGCCGGCGTCTTCGCTGAGGCGGACGAGCGCTCGCTCCTGCAGGCGATGGGCGGCGACGTCCACGCGCCGGCGGCCGTCGAGGCCGAAGCCGACGCGCGCTCCGCCGGAGAGGTCGTCGCGGCCATCCGCGGGGACGGCATCCCCTTCGAGGTGCGCGCCGGCGAGATCGTCGGACTGGCGGGCCTCGCCGGGCAGGGCCAGGAGCGGATGCTCGGGCGGCTCTGGGCGGCAGGAGCATTCACCCGCGGAGTGAGCGCCCCGCGGCGCCGCGCCTACGTGCCGGGCGACCGGCAGACCTCCGGCATCCTCCCGCTCTGGAGCGTCGCCCAGAACCTCACCATCGCCGCCCTGCGCGGCATCAGCACCGCCGGAGTGGTCGACGGCCGCGCCAAGCGCGCGCTCGCCGCCCGCTGGATCGACGCGCTGAGCATCCGCGGCGCCGCCGCGACGCCGATCACCGCCCTCAGCGGCGGCAACCAGCAGAAGGTCCTGGTCGCCAGGGCCTTCGCGACGGATGCCGCGCTCGTGCTGCTGGACGATCCGTTCCGCGGCGTCGACGTCGCCACGAAGAGCGAGCTCTACACGCTCATGAAGTCGGAGGCCGCGGCCGGCCGCGCCATCGTCTGGTACTCCACCGAGAACGCCGAGATGGCCCACTGCGACCGCGTATACGTGCTGCGCGCCGGCCGGATCGTCTCGGAGCTCGCTGGCGACAGCAACACCGAGGAGCGGATCATCGCCGACTCCTTCGAGGAAGGGACCGTCCGATGACCACCGCCACCACCGCGTCCACCCGGCCGAAGGGCGGCGGCACGAGCGCAGGACGTCCGGCACCGGCGGTCCGCCTGCGCGCCGGTCTCGCCCACGGCTCGCCCGCGCTCCTCGCGCTCGTCGCCCTGGCCGTGATCGTGGCGATCGCCGCCGCCATCCAGCCGGGCATCCTCTCGGTCACCGGGCTCAGCCTCATGCTGATGTCGGCGGTGCCTCTCGCCTTCGCCGCCCAGGCGCAGATGATCATCATGTCGGTCGGCGACATCGACCTCGGCATCGGAAACCTGGTCGGGCTGGTGACCGTCATCGCCGCGACGCTGCTCGCGACCGACCCGCTGCTGGGCTTCGGGATGCTGGCCGCCGTCCTCGTCGTCTACGCCCTGCTCGCCGTGATCGTGCAGAAGCGCGGTGTCCCGTCGATCATCGTCACGCTCGGGATGTCGTTCGTCTGGCTCGGCATCGGCCTGCAGCTGCTGCCGACCCCGGGCGGCGCCACTCCGGAGTGGCTGACCGCCATCGGGTCGTGGCGCAGCACCGTCGTCCCCCCTCCGCTGGTCTTCGTCGCCCTCGCGGCCCTCGCCGGCTGGTGGATCACGCGCCGGACGCGCGCCGGCGCCCGCATGCGGGCACTGGGCTCCAGCGCCGCGACGCTCGACAAAGCCGGATGGTCGGCGGCCCGCACCCGCATGACCGCGTACGTGCTTGCCGCCGTGCTCATCCTGGTCTCCGGCCTCCTCCTCGCGGCGCAGACCCGGTCGGGCGACATCAACTCGGCGAGCAACTACACCCTCACCACCATCGCCGCGGTCATCCTCGGCGGCGGCACGTTCTCCGGCGGCCGCGCCCTCCCCGTCGGCACCGCGCTCGGCGCCGTCACCCTCGGACTGATCTCCGTGCTGCTCAGCCTCGTCGCGCTCCCGTCGAGCATGCAGGCGGGCGCTCAGGGCGTGATCGTCCTCGCGGTCCTCGCCGGCCGCATCGTCACCGAGAGGTTCAGCCGATGACCACGTCCACTCCGACGCCCACCCTGCCGACGCCCGTCGTCGAGCCGCGCACCCGCTTCCACTGGCCCGCCTGGGGCTGGTCCCTGATCGGCGTGCTCGCCGTCTGGCTGTGCATCGTGGCCGTCCGGCCGGTGCAGCCGTTCGATCCGCTGGCCCAGGCCCTCTCGCTCGCCCCGTTCCTCGTGCTCGTCGCCCTCGGGCAGATGCTCGTCATCACGCTCGGCCCCGGCAACATCGACGTCTCCGTCGGCACCGTCGTCTCGATGGCGTCGTACGTCTCCGTCGGCGTCGGAGCGGCGGCCGGGCCGGTGCTCGGGATCGCGGCTGCGGCCGGCGCCGGGCTCGCGGCCGGTCTGATCAGCGTGGTCGCCATCCTCGTGCTGCGGGTGCCTCCCATCATCGCGACGCTGGCGACCAGCCTGATCGTGCAGTCCGCGACGCTGCTGCTCGCGGACGCGAACCGCGCCTCCGCCGCGGCCGCCCTGCGCGGCTTCGTCAACGCGAAGGTCCTCGGCATCCCCGTCATCGCGCTGGTCGTCGCCGTCGTCACCGTCGTCGTCGCCCTCGTCCTCTCGCGCACCCGGTTCGGCCTCTCGGTGCTCGCCGTCGGCCAGAGCCCGCGGGCCGCGGAGCGCGCCGGCATCCGCGTCTGGCGGGTGACCGCGATCACGTATCTCGTGAGCGGCGGTCTCGCCGGTCTCGCCGGGGGACTGCTCGCGGCCTTCATCTCGCCGAGCACGGTGCTCGGCTCCTCGTACATGCTCGACTCGGTCGCCGTGGTGGTGATCGGCGGAACGCTCATCTCCGGCGGCCGCGCGGTGCCCGTCGGCGCCTGGACCGGCGCGCTGTTCTTCGTGCTGCTGTCGGGCCTCCTCAACCTCGTCGGCTGGAGCGTCGGCGCCCAGAACATCCTCAAGGGCGTCCTCGTCGTCGCCGTCGTGGTGGTCTCCGCCGCCGCGACCGGCACCGGCCGTTCCAGCCTGGCGCGCCTGCGCGCCTCCCTGACCATGACCGCCAAGAAGAAAAGGAACATCCATGGCTGACCTCGAAGACCTCCGCGAAGGCACCGACTTCACCGGAGCCGCAGCTCCGGCGAGCGACACCGCCCTCAAGGGCGCCGCCGGGCTCGACTGGGGGATGCGCGCGCGTCTCTCGCGCGTCTTCGACCCCGCAGACGGCAAGACGGTCATGCTCGCCTTCGACCACGGCTACTTCCAGGGCCCGACCTCCGGCCTGGAGCGGCTGGACCGCTCCATCGTCCCGCTCATCCCCCAGGCCGACGCCCTGATGTGCACGCGCGGCGCACTGCGCACCACCGTCCCGTCGAACGCGGGCAAGGGCGTCGTGCTGCGTGCGAGCGGCGGCCCCAGCGTGCTCGGCGACCTCAGCCAGGAGGACCTGGCCGTGAGCATCGACGACGCCGTGCGGCTGGACGCCGCCGCCCTCGCGGTGCAGGTCTTCGTCGGTGCGGAGAACGAGAGCCGGTCGGTGAAGAACCTGACGACGCTCGTCGACCAGGGACAGGCCGCCGGCATCCCGGTGCTCGCCGTCACCGCGGTCGGACGCGAGATGGTGCGCGACGCCCGCTACTTCCGGCTGGCGACGCGGATCTCGGCCGAGCTCGGAGCCGCCTTCGTGAAGACGTACTACGTCGAGGAGGGGTTCGAGACCGTCACGAGCGCCTGCCCGGTGCCGATCGTGATCGCCGGAGGCAAGAAGGTGGAGGAGAGGGAGGCGCTGCGGATCGCGTACCGCGCCATCCAGGAGGGCGCGGCGGGCGTCGACATGGGCCGCAACGTCTTCCAGTCCGAGCACCCGGCCGCGATGCTCGCCGCCGTGCGCGGGGTCGTCCACGACGGCCTCACCGCCGACGACGCGTACGCCCTCTACGAGCAGCTCTCCCACTGACATGCCCGCACTCACCACCTACACCGCCGAGATCCCGGCCGTCGACGTCGCGGTGATCGGCGCGGGCATCAACGGCCTCGCGGTCGCCCGGGAGGCCGCGGCGCGCGGCCTGAGCGTCGCGCTCTTCGACCAGGACGACCTCGCCGCCCGCACCTCCGCGATCTCGACCCGGCTCATCCACGGCGGGCTGAAGTACCTGGAGCGGTTCGAGCTCAACCTCGTCTACGAGTCCATCCGCGAGCGCAACATCCTGCTCGCGAAGGCCCCGCACCTGGTGCACCCGTACCCGATGCTCATCCCGTTCTCGAAGCAGCAGAGCCGGCCCGGCTGGCTGCTCGCCTGCGGCCTGATGCTGCACGACGTGCTCTCGCTGGGCAAGCCGTTGCCGCTGAACCGGGTCGTGTTCCGCAAGCGTCTGCAGCGCGACTGGCCGGCTCTCGCCGACGCTGGTCTGCGCTGGGGCGGGCTGTTCCACGACGCCAACGTCCCGGTCACCGAGCGCCTCGCCGTCGAGCTGGCGGTGGATGCGCAGCGCCACGGCGCGATCGTGTCCACCCACTCCCGCGTGGAGTCGCTGGTCCGCACCGGCGGGCGCATCACCGGCCTGCGCTATCGCGACCGCGAGACCGGCGAGACGCGGACGGTTCCCGCGCGGGTGACCGTCAACGCGGCCGGCCCGTGGGTCGACCGCGTGCTCGACCTGGCCGGCGCCCACGACCGCCGCATGGGCCCGACCAAGGGCAGCCACCTGATCGTGGACGCGTTCCCCGGCGCCCCCGACACGTGCATCTTCTTCGAGTCGCCCGACGACGCCCGGCCCATGTTCGTGCTGCCGTGGGAGGACAAGTACATGATCGGGACGACCGACCTCCCGTACGACGGCTCGATCGACGACATCGTCATGGACGACGACGAGACCGCCTACCTGCTCGGAGCCGTCAACGCGCTCATCCCGCAGGCGGGGCTCACCCCGGACGACGTGCTGTGGTCGTATTCGGGGGTGCGCCCGCTGCCGTACGTCGGCGAGCTGGACGACCCGTCGAAGGTCAGCCGCGACCACGAGATCGTCGTGCACACCGGCGCGGACGCCGGCCTCGTGACCATCATCGGAGGCAAGCTCACCACGCACCGCGCGCTCGGCGAGCTCGTTGCACGGAGGCTGGAACGCGAGCTCGGGCGGCGGCCGGGACCCTCACCGACACGGGATGCGCGGCTCCCCGGCGCCCCGGACGGCGACTGGGCGCGGTTCCGGGCGGACTACCTCCGCCGCACCGCCCTGCCCGCGCGGAGCGCGGAACGCCTCGTCGACACCTACGGGACCGTCGCGACCGAGATCGAACGACTGACGGTGGAGACGCCCGCGCTCGCCCAGGTCGTCGACCCGGACACCGGTGCCATCGCCGCCGAGGCGGTCCACGCCGTGCGCGAGGAGGGCGCCCTCACCCTGGAGGATGTCGTCCTGCGGCGCACGGCCGTCGCTCTCAACCGCGACGTCGGCCTCGCCGCGGCGCCCGCGATCGCCGCGGTGCTCGTCGCCCACTGCGGCTGGAGCGAAGAACAGGCGGAGGGCGAGCTTGACCGCTACCGCGCCGCGATGCGACGCTTCAAACCGCGCGCCCTGACCGCCGAGCGCGAGGCCGGAACCATGCGAGGAAGCACGGAATGAAGCACTGCCTGATCGGGATCGACGTCGGCCTCACCGCCGCGAAGGCCGCCGCCTTCGACGAGAACGGGCGCGAACTGCGCACGGTCTCTGCGGCGAACCCGCGCGTCGCGGTCGCCGCCGACCGGCAGGAGATCGACATGGCGGCGCTGTGGGAGGTCGTCGCCGGTGTGCTCTCCGACCTGACGGCCTGGCTGGACGCCGAGGGGTGGACCGTCCGCGGCGTCGGCGCGACCGGTCACGGCAACGGCCTGTACCTCGTCGACGACGCTCTGCGTCCCGTCCGGCCGGCCTTCGCCTCCACCGACAGCCGCAGCGAGCGGATCGTCGCCGGGCTGGACGCCGAGGAGGTCGAGCGCGTCCGCCGGGTCACCGGCTCCGTGCCGTGGGCCGGCCAGCCCGGCGTGCTCCTGCGCTGGCTGCAGGACAACGAGCCGGACACCCTCGCCCGAGCCCGCTGGGCGCTCAGCTGCAAGGACTGGATCGTCGCCTGCCTCACCGCGACGGCGAGCGCCGACTACTCCGACGCGTCGGCCTGCGGTGTGGTGAACCTCGCCGAGCGGACGTACGAGCCTGCCGTGTTCGACCTGCTCGGCCTCCCCCGCACGCTCCGGTCCCTGCTGCCGCCGCTCTCCCGTTCCGACGAGGTCGTCGGACGCGTCACCGGGCCGGCGGCCTCCCTCACGGGGCTGCCCGAGGGCACCCCGGTCGTGGCCGGCTGCATGGACTGCATCGCCAGCCCCATCGGCGCCGGGTCGACCGCACCGGGCGATGTCACCGTGATCGTCGGCACCTGGGCGATCAACTCCGTCGTGGTGCCCGCCGACTCGGAGCCGCCGCGCGTGACCCTCAACGCCCTGCTGCCCGACCCCCGCTACATGCTCGCTCAGGAGGTCGCCCCCACCTCCGCGGCGAGCGTCGAGTGGTTCTCCTCGCTCATGTCCTCCGTGGCCGTGGATGCGGTGAGCCCGCGCGACCTGCTCCACGCCGCCTCCACGGTTCCCGCCGGAGCCGAGGGGCTGCTGTTCCTGCCGTTCGTCCACGGGGCCCCGGAGCACCTCGGCGCCTCCGGCACTCTGCTCGGCGTGAAGGACAAGCACGGCTACCGCGAGATCGCCCGCGCCGTCGCCGAGGGCATCACCCAGTACCACCGCGTCCAGCTCGACAAGGTGCGGGTCAGCGGAGCGAACGTCTCCTCCGAACCGTGGACGCTCGCCGGCGGCGGGGCCAAGAATCCGTTCTGGGCGCAGATGTTCGCGGACATCATCGGCCACCCGGTCCGCCGTCAGCTCGGCACCGAACTCGGGGCGCGCGGCGTCGCGTCCCTCGCCGCGGCCGGCGTCGGCATCGACACCGCATCCTGGCGTGTCGACCCCGACCCGGCGCTGGTCGTGTCTCCCGGGGAGGAGCGCGCGGTGTACCGGGTGCAGGCCGACCGGTTCGATCGCACGCTCGCCGCGATGGGCGCCGTGTGGACGGAGGCGGCCCGATGACGCTCCCCCTCAGCGGACCCGGCGGCCTCGGCGCCGATGCGGATGCCGCTCTCGCCGACATCACCCGCGTCTCCCGTGCCCTGGGCGCCGACCCGGCGCTCGTGCTGCACGGCGGCGGGAACACCTCGATCAAGGCCGTCGGCCGGGACATCACCGGAGACGACGTCGAGCTCGTCCTCGTGAAGGGCAGCGGCTGGGACCTCGGCAGCATCGAGCCGGCGGGATTCGCGCCGCTCCGCCGCGAGCGGCTGCTGCGCCTGCTCGCTCTCGACGAGCTGAGCGACAGCCGGATGGTCAACGAGGTGCGTCAGGCTTCGCTCGACGCGTCGGCGCCGACGGCGTCCATCGAGGCGCTGCTGCACGCCCACCTCCCCGCGCGCGTCGTGCTCCATTCCCACGCCGACGCGATCGTCGCGCTGACCGACCAGCCCGACGGCGTCCGGCACGCCGCCGATGTGCTGGGCGACGGCGTCCACGTCCTCCCGTATGTGATGCCCGGCTTCCCGCTCGCACGCGCGGTCGCGGATGCTCCCCTGCACGGCGTGGATGCTCTCGTGCTCGCGAATCACGGACTGTTCACCTTCGCCGACGACCCCGACGACGCGCTCCAGCGGCACCGTGAGCTGGTGGCCCGCGCTTCGGCATCGTTCGGCGACCCCGCGTGGGGAGACGCCGGGCCGGGGGAGGAGCGAGCCGGATCGCCGCTCGAGCTGGCCGCTCTGCGCCGCGACGTCTCGCGCGCTGCCGGGCGCCCCCTGGTCGTGCGGCAGTCGCCGTCCTCCCGGGCACACCGGTACGCGCGGCGCTCCGATCTGGCCGCGGTGACCGGCCGCGGCACGGCGACGCCCGAGCACGTCATCCGCACCAAGCGGGTCCCCCTCCTCGGCCGGGACGTCGACGCCTACGCATCCGCCTACCGCGCCTACGTCGACGCACACCGTCACCGCGCCCCGGGCGACCTGGAGCCGATCGATCCGGCGCCCCGCGTCATCCTGGACCCCGAGCTCGGCCTCCTGACCGCCGGCGTCTCGCGGGCCGCCGCCGACGCGGTGCACGACATCGCGCTGCACACCATGGACATCGTCGAGGCGGCCGACCGCCAGGGCGGGTACCGCTCGCTCGACGACCCCCTCACCTTCGACATCGAGTACTGGGAGCTGGAGCAGGCGCGTCTGCGGTCCGGCGCCTCCGGCCGGCCGCTGGACGGCGAGGTGGCGCTGGTGACCGGCGCGGCCTCGGGGATCGGCAAGGCCACCGCCGCCGCGCTCCTCGCCCAGGGCGCGTCGGTGGTCGGTGTCGACCTCAGCCCGGGCGTGGTGGATGCGTTCGCCGGCCCCGCCTGGCGCGGTGTGGTCGGCGATGTCTCCGACGCCGACGTGATCGACCGCGCCATCGCGGCCGCCGCGCGCGAGTTCGGAGGGCTGGACATCCTCGTCGTCGCGGCCGGGATCTTCCCGTCCGCTGAACCCCTCTCCGGGTTCGGCGACGACGTCTGGGAGCGGTCGCTGCGGGTCAACACGACGGCCGTCGCCCGGGCGCTGCGCGCCGCGCATCCCCTCCTCGCCGTCGCGCCGCGTGGAGGCCGCGTGGTGCTGGTGTCGACCAAGAACGTCGCGGCCCCGGGCCCGGGGGCGGCCGCCTACTCCGCGAGCAAGGCGGCCGCTGCGCAGCTGGCCCGCGTCGCTGCGCTGGAGTGGGCCGCCGACGGCATCCGCGTCAACCAGGTCGAGCCGGACGGCGTCTTCGACACGGCGATCTGGACGCCGGAACTGCTGGCCGACCGTGCCGCCCGCTACGGCCTCACCGTGGAGGAGTACCGCACCCGCAACCTCCTCGGCGTCGAGGTGACGAGCGCGGTCGTCGCGGAGGCGGTGCTCGTCTTCGCCGGCGGCCTCGCGGCCACGACGGGAGCGCATCTCTCGGTCGACGGCGGCAACGACCGCGTCGTGTAGCGCAGCCGCCGCGCCATTCATCGACCGGCGGAGTCAATCCGAGAAGATTCTCCTGTTGGATTCGTGCAATGGAAGCGGCCTACCATCGCGGTGACCACGCTTCAGCGGTGCGAAAGGAACGACAGTGCAGTTCAGGTACCTGGGAAACTCCGGCTTCAAGATCTCCGAGATCACCTACGGCAATTGGTTGACCCACGGCTCCCAGGTGGAGAACGACACGGCCGCCGCGTGCGTCCGCGCGGCCCTCGACTCGGGGATCTCGACCTTCGACACGGCGGACGTCTACGCGAACACGATGGCCGAGACGGTCCTCGGCGAGGCCCTCGCGGGCGAGCGCCGTGCCTCGCTGGAGATCTTCACCAAGGTGTTCGGACCGACCGGGCCGAAGGGCCACAACGACGTCGGCCTCTCGCGCAAGCACATCCTCGAGTCGATCGACGGCTCCCTCTCCCGCCTGCAGACGGACTACGTGGACCTGTATCAGGCCCACCGGTACGACCACGAGACGCCGCTCGAGGAGACGATGCAGGCGTTCGCCGACGTCGTCCGCGCGGGCAAGGCGCTCTACATCGGCGTCAGCGAGTGGACGGCCGACCAGCTCCGGGCGGGACACGCGCTCGCGAAGGAGCTCAACATCCAGCTGATCTCGAACCAGCCGGAGTACTCGGCGCTGTGGCGCGTGATCGAGGCCGAGGTCGTGCCGACCTCGAAGGAGCTCGGCATCTCGCAGGTGGTCTGGTCGCCGGTCGCGCAGGGCGTTCTGAGCGGCAAGTACCGCCCGGGCGCCCCGCTGCCCGAGGGCAGCCGCGCCACGGACGAGAAGGGCGGGGCGGGAGCCGTCCAGCGCTGGCTGACGGACGACGTGCTCACCCGCGTGCAGGAGCTGACCCCGATCGCGCAGGAGCTCGACCTCACCCCCGCGCAGCTCGCGGTCGCCTGGGTGCTGCAGAACGACAACGTGGCGACCGCGATCATCGGCGCCTCCCGCCCGGAGCAGGTCGTGGAGAACGTGAAGGCCTCCGGCGTCACCATCCCCTCCGGGCTGCTCGCCCGCATCGACGAGGTGCTCGGCGACGTCGTCGAGCGCGACCCATCGCACACGCACGAGCGGTCGCCCAAGACCCGGGAGGCCTGAGCCGCGGGTCGGCCGCGGCGCACGCGCTAGCGGAACGCGACGCTGAGGTTCAGGCTCGTGTCGCGCAGGAGCATCGTGTCGCCGCGGCGCAGCTGGGGGTTCAGGTAGAACAGCTGGTCCTGCGTGATCCCGAAGCGGTCGGCGACCGCCTGCGAATTATCGTTGCCCCAGACGGTGTAACCGGCGGGTTGTCCGTCGTACAGGGTCACGGTTCCGCGGGCGTACGGCCGGGGTCCGGAGTCCTTCACGGTGAGGCCGGGGTAGAAGTCGGGGATGGTCCAGGCGATCGGCGCCGCCGCTTCGACCGTGCCGTCGATCACCAGCTCGACGCTGTTGAAGTACGACAGGTTGCCACGGTCCGTCCGTCCGCTCGAGTCGAACGGCAGAACCTGGTCGCCGCTGGTCGCCACGAGGACCCCGACGGGGTCGTCGCGTGCCGGCACGGTCGGCGCTCCGGCCGTCGCGCCGAAGCGGTCGACGCTGAGTGCGACGGTCGCTCCCTGCGCGGTCGTGCTGAACCCGGTGATCGCGACCTGGAACCGCAGGTCGGGTGCGACGCTGACCGTCACATCGCCCGTTGCGTGCCCGTCGACATCGCCGAGCCTGCCCGTACCCATGACGGTCCCCGGCGGGGGAAGGTACTGGAACTCGTCCGCGAGGGTCGTGTCGGCGGTCGGGACCGGCGTCGGCGTGGGACTCGTCACCGCGGCGGGATGTGCGGTGCGCGCCGGCGCATCCTGGGCGGGCGCCGAAGTGCATCCCACCATCAGAGCGCCGAGGAGAGCGAGCGCCGCCCCGGCTGCCGGCATCCTCCGACGCATCCCCCGCATCACAGCTACACGCTGCCGGGTGCGCCGCGCGAATGCAATGGCCGACCCGCTCGTCCGGTGACTGGTTGAGAGCATTCGCAGACGCCGACCCGACGGGAAAGACACGGCGCGAAGCGCTGCGTGGCTACGCTGTCCACGCCTGCCAGGCCCACACCGCCGAGTACACGTCCCCTCGGGGCGCCATCACGAGAAGGACAGGTCGACCATGACCGACGAGACTCCGTCGTTTCCGCCCGACGCCACGCCGCGCGCCGATCAGCCGACGCCGTCCCCGCCCTTCCCGGGCGCCCTCCCGGCGATCCCTGCGCCCGAACGGCTGCCCTTCAGCAAGCCGGCGATCTGGGGCTTCGTCATCGCCTGCGTCAGCCTGTTCGTCTTCGGCTTCATCGGAGCCCTCGGTGCCGCCATCTCCGCACGCGGCTTCCGTGCCGCCCGGCAGGGGATCGCCCGTGGCCGCGGGCTCGCGATCGCCGGCATGATCATCGGGACGGTCGGCTTCCTGTACTACGCGGTCGTCTTCATTCTGACGCGCTTCCACTAGGCCCGGAGTCCCTCCCGATGTCCGTCCTTGCCGGCCCGGGGCCGTCCGAAGGGGGACAAATGACCCCCGTTTTGGTGTCCGCACGTTGGAGGACATGCGGGTAGTTTTGGGCTACCGGTGAACCCGAATCACCGGCCGCGAACGCATGAGGCCGCCAACCCGACATCCCGGTGGCCCACGCGAGCGCCTTCACAACGCGTCCCCGAAACCGCGCGTGGCCCGACACCACGCCGGCCCCTTCGAGACGCCGTAACGGAAAGTACCCGAACTTCCATGTTGCGCAATATCAGCTCCACCGTTCCCAGCCGCCTTCTCACCCGTCTGACCACGCTCACCAGCGGGCAGTGGATCGCCATCACCTCGCGCGCGGTCCCGAACCGCGCGGACAGCGTGACGGTGGACTCGTCGCTCGATGAGACGATCTCGGCGATCTTCACCGCGCTGCCCGTCAGCGACGCCACCGACACTCCGCTTGTCGGCTGGCTCGGCGACCCGGCCAACGACGCCGGCCTCGACGCCTTCTTCACCGTCCAGGGGCTCGCCCGCGACATCGAGCGCCGCCCGCTCGAGATGGGTCGCCTGCAGGACCTGCCGGACGACCCGTGGCAGAACGTCGCCGCCGTCGTCACGGTCCCCGCAGCGACGGACGTCGTCTTCTTCGTCTGCATCGGCCACGGCGAGCAGGTCCCGGTGACGCTGTTCGACACCCGTCGACACCTGGCCGCCTGACCCCGCTGCGACGGAGCGCTTGACTTCAAGCGCTTGAGGTCTGTTCTGATGGGGACATGACCACGTTGACCATCCAGGACGTCTCCCGTCAGAGCGGGCTGAGCGAGCCGACGCTGCGCTACTACGAGGACGTCGGCCTGCTCGGCCCCATCGCGCGCGACGAGCGGAGCGGGCACCGGCGCTACGCCGAGGGCGACCTCGACGCCGCGCAGGTGCTCGCCTGCCTGCGCGCCATGGGCGTCGGGATCGAGGACATGCGCACGTACCAGGCGAACCGGCGGCGCGGCCGCGAGGCGGCACGCGAGCAGCGCGACATCCTGCTGCGCCACGCCGAACGCGTCGAGGAGCAGATCGCCACGCTGCGTGTGCATCTCGACTACCTGCGGGTGAAGGCCGCCCTGTGGGATGCGCGGGACCAGGCCGACGCCGTGGCCGAAGCTCAGGCGCACGCCGAGCTCGAATCCGTCCTTCCCCGACTCGAGGAGACCTTCCGATGACCTCAGACGCCCCCACCATCCTCGTCACCGGCGGCACCGGTTACCTCGGCACGCGGCTGCTGGCCGACCTGCTCGCGTCCGGCGCCGCGGTGCGCACGACGGTCCGCTCGCTCGATCGGGCGGACGAGGTCCGCGCCGCCGTCCGCCGGGCGGGCGTCGACGACACGGGACTGTCGTTCGCCGCCGCCCCCCTCACCCACGACGACGGCTGGGCCGACGCGCTCGCGGGCATCGAGGAGGTGCACCACACCGCGTCGCCGATGATCCAGACCGCCGTGCCCGACGAGGTCGTCGTCCCCGCCCGCGACGGAGCACTCCGCGTGCTGCGCGCCGCCCGCGACGCCGGTGCGCGCCGTGTCGTGCTGACGTCGTCGTTCGCCGCCGTCGGCTACTCCCCGAAGCCCGTCCGCGACTACGACGAGTCCGACTGGACCGACCCCGCCACGCCGGGTCTTCCCGCATACCCGCTCTCGAAGGCGGTCGCCGAGCGCGCCGCGTGGGACTTCGTCGAGCGCGAGGGCGGCGGTCTCGAACTGGTCGCCCTCAATCCGACGTGGATCGCCGGCCCGACCCTGACCGCCTCCGCGCGCTCGTCGCTCGCCGTCTTCACCGGGATGCTCGACGGCACGATGACGGCCGTGCCTCGACAGCGCTTCGGCCTGGCGGACGTGCGCGACGTCTCGGCGGCCCACCTCGCCGCCATGTCCACCCCGGGCGCCGCGGGCAACCGCTATCTGGTGCTCGCCGACGGCCCGACGATGACGTTCCTCGACGTCGCGACCGTGCTGCGCGAGCGCCTCGGCGACCTCGCCGCCGCTGTGCCCACCGAGGAGCTGCCCGGCGACGAGCCCGCACCCCTCGTCATCCACAACGAGCGCGCGAAGCGGGAGCTCGACCTCCGTCCGCGGGCCGCCGTCGACACGATCGTCGAGACCGCCGAGAGCCTGCGCGACCTCGGACTGCTGGCCGACCGGTCCTGAGGTCGATAGCACTCTCTTCCGGGAGCCGACGGCGCACTGTCTACTGGCCCGGAGCGAGCGTGAAGTAGCGGGTATCGGTCGGGTAGACGTCCGTGCTCCACGCCGTGGCGATGTACTTCTTGCCGTTGTACTGCGTCCAGTCGTTCACGTTGAAGTACAGGTGTGCTCCGATCGTGAAGTATCCACGGTCGAAGCCCACGCGCGTGGAGGTCCCGAGGAAGGTCCAGACACCGGTCTGATAGCGCTGCTGGCTGAACGTCCTCCCGTCGATCGTCACAGTCGTGAACCGTTCCGGCGCCAGGTTCCACGCCCAGGCCGGGTCGCCGAGAACGCCGTTGTCGCGGTAGCTCTGGTAGGCGGCCGCCCCCGCGGCGGTCAGCGCGTAGTCGCTGTCGTTGAAGGAGACGACGGCGCCCGCTGTGTACTTCGTGGAGCTGTTCCAGAACGGCTGGGTGTTGGTGCCGGGGAATCTGTCGCCGCCCACGACCGCGATGTCGACGTTCCCGTCGGTGGTGGCGGCGGCCGGCGCCGCGAGGGCTCCCCCGAAGACGGCCGCGCTCAGGGCGGCGATCGCGGCGGCGGCGATGTACTTCATACGCACGTTCGTTCCTTACTGTGTGATCGGTTCGGGCGAATGTGGTCACCCGTAAGGAGAGACGATGCGAACGCCCAGGTATGACGGCATCCGAACGATGCCTCGGAGCGCCGGTGCCCGCGCTAGCATCGCGTCATGCGGATCGTCGTCTCGGGCACACACGCGAGCGGAAAGAGCACGCTGATCTCCGACTTCGCGCTCCGCCACCCCGACTTCACCGTGCTGCCCGACCCTTTCGACCTCATCGACGAGGCCTGGGATCAACCGAGCGAGACCGCGTTCGCACGGCAGCTGCGTGTCGCGGCGCAGCGGCTCGCCCCTGACGAGGTCGCGGGGAACGTCATCGCGGAGCGCGGACCACTCGACTTCCTCGCCTACATGCTGGCTCTCCACGAGGTGACGGGCGCACCCGGCTCCTCTGAACTCATCGAGCGCTCCGCGATCGTCACCGCGGACGCGCTCGCCCACGTCGACCTGCTCGTCGTGCTGCCGCTCGACTCCGCCGATGCGATCGACGTCGGCGCCGATGAAGACCCGGAGTTGAGGAGCGCGATGAACGACGTGCTGATGGAGCTGGTCGATGACCCCGATCTCGTCGGTTCACGGCTGAAGGTGGCGGAGGTCGTCGGGAGCCCGAGCGACCGCCTCCGCCAGCTCGAAGCGCTCGTCAGCGAGTCCTGATCCCGGCCGAGGCCCGCGCCGAATCCGTGACCTCCGGGGGACCTTCGACTCTGATTCCGTCGCGACCGTCCGCTAGCGTTCCCCCGTCGAGAGGAGACGGCGCGTGGAACCGCTTCCGCGGACCCCTGCTGCAGCGGTGGTCCTCGACATGGACGGGGTGGTGACGGACACCCGGACCTTCCATCTGCGCGCCTGGACCCAGCTGTTCGACGAGGAGCTCGGTGCCATCTCGGCGGAGGCACCTCCCTTCACGACCGGCGATTACGAGCGCTCGGTCGACGGCAGGAGCCGCGAGAGCGGGATCCGCGCCTTCCTCGCCAGCCGCCGGATTCCGGAGTCGGCGATCACCCCGGACCTCGTCTCCCGGCTGGCGGAGCGCAAGCAGCACATCTTCGAACAGCTCATCGCGGCGCACGGCACGACGACGCTCCCCGGCGCATCGAGGGTGATCCGCGCGCTCCACTCCGCCGGTGTCCGGCTTGCCCTCGCGACCGCCAGCAGGAATGTCGCTCTCGTCCTCGAGAGCACGGGGATCCTGCCGCTGTTCGACACCGTCGTCGACGGCGCCGTCGCCGCAGATCTCTCCCTGCCGTCGAAGCCGGACCCCGCCCTCTTCGTGGAGGCCTGCCGACGACTCGGAGTCGCCCCGGCCCACGCGATGCTCGTGGAGGACTCGGAGGCGGGCATCGAGGCGGCGGCGGCCGCCGGATTCGGACTCGTGATGGGGATCGCCCCGGACCCTCGCCGCGCCGCGGCGCTGCGCCGCGCCGATGCCGACGTCGTCGTTCCCGGCCTGGACGCGCTCGAGATCGGACCATCGGGCGAGATCTTCGTGACGGGCGCACCCGATCCGTGGGTGCTCGGGTTCGACGGCTTCGACCCGGAGGCGGAGCCGACGCGCGAGAGCATCTGCGCTCTCGCGAACGGGTACTGGGGAACCCGCGCCGCCGCCGAGGACGGCGCCTCCTGGGCGGGCCGCTCGCCCGGAACCTACTTCGCAGGGGTCTACGACGCCGTCGTCGACGGTCCGTCGACCGGCGACGAGATCGTGAACGCACCCGACTGGCTGCCCCTCGCGCTCCGGCCGGCGGACGGCGGATGGCTCACCCTCGACGGCGAGGACCTCATCGCCTTCCGGCAGGAGCTCGATCTGCGCCAGGCGGTGCTGCGTCGCACGCTCACGTATCGCGACCGCTCGGGGCGCGAGACCAGGGTCCGCTTCCGCCGGATCGTCTCGCAGGCCGACCCGAGGATGAGCGCCCTCCAGGCCACGGTCGTCGCCGTCGACTGGTCAGGTCCTCTGACGATCCGCACCGGGATCGACGCGGGGACGCTCAACACGATCACGGACACCGCGACCCCCGGGAGCGGACCCGGCCCGCGCAGGCATGTCGCCATCAGGGAGAGCAGGGAGCTGTCGCCCGACGCGATCCTCGTCGAGGTGGAGACCCTCGTCTCCCACGTCCACATCTCCGTCGCCGAGCGCACCCGTGTCCACCGCGGTGACGCGACGCTGGCGCCCGAGCGGGAGTTCGCGACGAAGGACGCCGCCGCCTCCCACGAGTTCACCATCGACCTCGAACAGGGCCGGCCGGTCGTCATCGAGAAGGTCGTCGCGGTCGCCACGTCGCGCGACCGGGCGATCCTCTCCCCCTCGCACTCCGCCACGACCCGCCTGGCACGGGCACCGCGATTCGCGGACCTCCTCGCCGACCACGCCCAGCGGTGGGAGGCCCTCTGGCCGTACTTCTCGACCTCCGTGGAACCGGCAGCCGACCTCAGCCTCGCCGTGAACGTGAACACCTTCCACCTGCTGCAGACGCTGGCCGGAGTGACCACGGAGCTCGATGTCGGCGTTCCCGCGCGGGGGCTGCACGGCGAGGGGTACGGCGGGCGTGTGTTCTGGGACGAGCTCTTCGTCTACCCGGTGCTCACGCTGCGCCGGCCCGACATCAGCCGCACCCTGCTCGGCTACCGCCACCGCCGCCTCCCCGAAGCCGAGCATGCCGCCGCCGAGACCGGCCGTGACGGCGCGATGTTCCCGTGGCAGAGCGCCACGACCGGGGCGGATGTGACCCCGGACCGCCTGTTCAACCCGCTGACGGGTCGTTGGATGGCCGACCACTCGCACCTGCAACGGCACGTCGGCCTCGGGATCGCCTACAGCGCATGGGAGTTCTACGAGACGACGGGCGACACCGAGTACCTCGCCGAAGAGGGAGCCGAGCTGATCGTCGGCGTCGCCCGCTTCTTCGCGTCGCTCGCCGACTGGGATCAGAGCACGGGCCGCTACTCCATCCGCGGGGTGATGGGACCGGACGAGTTCCACGACGGCCCTCCCGGCGCCCCCGGCCACGGGGTGACGGACAACGTCTACACGAACGTGATGACCGCGTGGGTCCTGCTGCGGGCCGCCGACACCGCACGTCTGCTCTCCTCGCGGCCCGATCGCGGCCCGTACCAGGCACTCGGGATCACGTCCGACGAACTCGACCGCTGGGCGCACATCGCGAAGAACCTGCGGATCGTCTTCAACGCCGACGGCACGCTCTCCCAGTTCGACGGGTACGACGCGCTCGAGCCGATCGACCTCGACCGCTACCGCTCCCGCTATCCGACCGAGGGCCGGCTCGACCTGGTGCTGGACGCCGAAGGGGACTCGACGAACCGCTACCAGGTCTCCAAGCAGCCGGACTCGCTCATGCTGCTGTACCTGCTCTCGGCCGAGGAGCTCCGCGAACTGCTCGGGCACATGGGGTACCCGCTCAGCGCCGACGCGATCGTCCGCACCGTCGAACGGTACTCCCGCTCGTCCACCTACGGATCGACCCTCTCGAACGTCGTCCACTCCTGGCTCGAGGCCCGGCGCGACCGCGAGCGGTCCTGGGCGTTCCTCGAGCGCGCCCTGCAGAGCGACATCGCGGACATCCAGGGCGGCACCACCCGGTACGGGATCCACCTCGCGGCGATGGCGGGGTCAGTCGACCTGCTCACCCGCTGCTACACCGGGATCGAGACCCGCGCGGACATGCTGTGGTTCCATCCCCTGCTGCCCGCCGAGATCGACCGCCTGGAGTTCACGATCAGCTACCGCGCGCACCGGCTGTCCGTCTCGATCACGCACGAGTCCCTCGGCATCGTCTCGGCCGACGGCTACGCGGACCCCATCCACATCGTCGTCGAGGGCGAGCCCGCCCTGCTGCACACCGGCGAGACCCGCACATTCGAGCTCTGAGGGACTTTCGGCCCGGGTCGACGCGCCCGTCTGCGATTAGGGTCGGGCCATTCGGTCAGGAGTGGAGGCGCGGCGATGAAGGCGAAGACGGGAGACTTCCTGGTGATCGCGTCGAACCACCTCGACGAGCCGCCGAGGGTCGGCTACATCGAGGAGGTCCACGGCGAGGACGGCGCGCCGCCGTACGTCGTGAAGTGGGAGGACGACGGCCGGACGACGATCGTCTTCCCGGGCTCGGACGCGCACATCGAACAGCGGGGTTAGCCCGGCGGAAGCCGTCGCCCCGACCACCCGGCAGATCCAGCATTCACGGGGCTGCCGGGCGGATCTATCGTGTGCACGAACAGAACCAACCGAGTCTTTTCGATTTGTTGGCGGCGCCCGGACTCTGCGCTGTTGCTCTCCCCGTCTCTGTACGTGCGTCGTCAGGAGATGGGGAATCATGTCCGACGGCATGCGCACGATCGACCACGACGGGCGAACGCTCCTCCTCGACGCGATCGACGCCCGCTGGTACGTCTTCGAGGTCGTCGAGGACGGCTACGACCTGATCGGCGCGATCGCCGACCACGGCGACACCTTCCTCGTCGAGTGCTTCTGGAGGCCGCTCCCGGATGCCACGACGAAGGCCGTGACCATCGACGACGGCGTCCGCTGGCTCGTGGAGCACGCGGACGAACCCGCGAGCGCCCTCGCCTTCGCCCATGTGGAGCAGGACCTTGGACCCTGATCCGCGGCGTCACCTGGTGCTTTCCTTTGTCCGTGTAAGCAGGAAAGGACGATCATGACGACGAACACGCCGCTGACGATGACGAACACTCCGGCCGCAGACGACCCGGCCGCCGTCGAGCTTCCACCCACCCAGCCCATCGACATCACCCCGTTCCTGAGCCACACCAGCTGATCGGCACGACGGGGATCGAGCGTCACCGGTGAGCGCCCCGGACCGCAAGCGAGACGGACGGACGAAGACGCCGCGGTGACCGGCTCGTGGCACGCAACGGGGGTTCCGTGCCACGAGCCTTTTCTCGTGAGAACTCGCTCGTGAGCGCTCGCCGCGCGTCCGCTCAGTTCTGCATGCTGAGCCGCTGCCCCTTCACCAGGGGATAGTCGACCACCTCGCTGGAGTCCAGATCCTCCTTGTGCATGTCGACACCGGTGATCTGGCTGTTCTCGTAGGTCGTGTAGTAGTAGACCCCGGTGTCGGTGTTGCAGCAGGACGAGTAGATCGTGATCTCGAATTTGTCGTCGCCGCCGACGTGCACGCACCCGCGCTGCTGCGCCACCGATCCGAGGATGTGGAAGAACTGGCTGATGGACTCCGACTCCGAATCCCCGGCGACGGAGTTCATCCGGGTGAACACGGCCTTGGCGAAGCGAGACGCCGAAGACAGGTCTCCCGGGAGACCGATGGCGCCCATTCCCCGGCTGTAGGTGTCGAACGCGATGTCCTTCGAGAAGTGGTTCTCCGGCGGGTAGGTCGACAGGTGCATGTAGTCGTTGAGCCGGAACGTCTGGATGTCGAACGTCGGGTTGTTGGTGAGAACGCCGAAGGGGTTGTCGTACACCCGCAGGCCCTCCTTCACGCTCTCGACCGTGACCGACCGGTTCTTGTCGGCGATGATCCAGTGCAAGGGAGACAGCGGGAATTCTTCGCTGAAGGAGATGTCGACGAGGGTGACGTCGTTCAGGGCGGCCACCACCTGATCGACCGTCTCGAACCGTCCGAGCACCCACGGGATGAACTCGAACGGGGTGACGTTCGTCGTGCCGGCGGCCTCGGGCTTGTAGTCCGCGTTCTCCGGGAAGTTGAGGCCGGCCATTCCGAGACCTCGCTCGTTGACCGCGTCGTAGTACAACGGATAGCCGTCCGAGATCGTCGCGATGCCGACGATGGCGTGGTGACGGGGCAACGCTTCGGTCTTCCGGAACTCGAACGGGAAGTTCCGGGGTGTGACCGCAACCGTCTCGTGGTACGAGAACTCGAGGTCCAGATTCCTTCCGAAGTAGTGATCCTTGGTCGTGTAGCTGACTCCTGTGCACATGATGTGTTTCCCCCATCGGTGAGTCGGGTTGTCTCGTGCTCTCCCCCGGGACGGTCTAGCAGCGCGAGCGCGCCGGCACCAGGGGTCGACCCGCACGGCTCACGCCGACCGGTGCGGGTCCTGTTCGGCGGTTGCGCGGATCGCTGCCATCGCGGCCGACGGAGCGGGCTGACCGAGGTAGGCGGTGAGCAGCACCATCAGCTCGGCCAGTCCCTGGTCCGTGACGCCGGCGCTGCGCGCGCCGTCCAGGTAGGTGGTGAGCCGCTGATCGGTGACGTGCTGACCGACGAGTGCGGCGATGACGGCGATGGTGCGGTCGCGGTCCGTGAGGTCGGTCCCGTTCCATCCGGGCCCTCCCGCCGCCACGAACGCCTCGTTCGCGTACTGCTCGCCGGCGCGGTCGGAGAGCACCCTCTCGGCCTCCTCCGGAGTGACGCCGAGATTCCTCGCATAGACCGCCCGGCCGGCCGCCACGCGCTGGTCGAGGGGGTCGTTCAGATGCATGATCCGGGATCCTCCGTCGAGCCGATGATGGCGTAGAGGACCTCTTTGAGCGGCCCGAGCAGTGCGGGGTCGACGGCGTCGACGGCGCCATGCTCTGCGGCGGTGGCGTCGGCGGCGATCTCAGCGCGGAGCCGGTCTCCGGCCGGGGTGAGGAAGGGGATGCGAGCGCGTCGATCGCGCGAGTCCACGGCTCGGCCGATGAGGCCGGCCTTCTCGAGGCGGTCGAGCTCGGCGACCAGGGTCGTCTTGTCGACTCCGAGGGCCTGACCGAGCTCGATCTGGGTGAGGCCCTGCGTCTTGTCGAGGGCGCTGAGCACGATGTGGTCCCGCAGCGTGGCGCCGTGGCGTGCCGCTGCGGCTCCGACCGCCGCGTGCATCCGCTGCGCCGCCCGATGGAGGAGCCAGGTGAGCTCCGAGTCGGGACCGGGCCCGAGCGTGACGCCCCCGAGGGAACTCGTCGTGTGCCCGCCGCTCGACCCCGTCGCCTGGTTCGTGCTCATGGCCACATTCTCACGCATCGGCAGGGGCGAATCGCGCCGGCAGCGGAGGGATGGATTCGTAGGCGGCCAGATCGTGGGAGGGCACGATCCGCATCACACTGCTGAGCGCACTGCTCCGACGCAGACCGCTGCGCACCGCGTCCGCGTCGACATCGGCCATGCGGCGCAGCAGCCATGGCCGCTCCAGCCCGCGGGTGACGCCGTCGAGCTGCCAGGTGAGATCGCCGATGAAGCCGTAGCGCTGCCCGTCGGGCAGGGTGACGAACACCACAACGGAACCGGAGGTGTGCCCGCCGGCCAGGGCGACCACGACCGACCCGTCTCCGTGGATGTCCAGACTCCGGGAGAAACCCAGGTACTCGGGCCCGTCCAGCGCATACTCGTGGATGGGGAGCCCGGCCGAGACCGCGCGGTAGACCGCGCCGTGCGCATCGGTGGCGGCATATTGCGCTTCCTCCCGGTTGATCCAGACCGGCACGCGCAGGGAGTCGAGGCCGCTGACATGATCCCAGTGGACATGCGTCAGCAGCACCCCGAGGAGCCGCGAACGGTCGTACCCGGAGTCGTCCAGCTGCTGTGCGACGGTCCGCCCCAGAGTGAAGGGCGCGCGCTCCATCCTGTTGAGCATCCGGACGTGGTCGGCCACCCGGGCGCCGAAGCCCGCGTCGATCAGCAGGTCGCCGCGCGGGTGCCGGACGAGGACCGAGGTCGCCGCGAAGTGCCGCTTGTCCCGCCACGCACCGCCCGTGACGGCGAGCGCGGCGCGGGTCACATAGGTGCCGGTGGGCAGTCGGTAGGTCGCCACACCGGCGGGAGGGGCCGCGGCCGGGAGAGGGTCGACCCAGGGAGTCGGTTCGATTGTGGGCATGCGGAAATAGTATCAACTCGGATCATCCGAGTCCATACTATTTTCATCCGGCGATACGGGAGGCGTGCAGCACGACCACGCGCTCGGGAAGCGACAGGGGCAGCTGAAGGCCGGCGGTTGCGAGAACCCGGCCGGTCAGGACGGTCCCCGTGCCGTCTCCGTACCACCGCGGATCGGTGCGTCCGGGGTCGGCGGCCCCGACCGTCACGGGCCTGACGCGGTAGGGAGCGTCCCCGTCGAGGCCCGGCAGTGTGAAGCGGCCGTGCGGGGATTCGTTCGGCCGGCCCAGGAAGGCGAGGAAGAACAGCGCCTCCGAGCCGTCCGGTGCGACGGATCCGTACACCTGGAAGGCGGGGTCGACCTGGTCGGCCCGGACCAGGTCGCCCCCGTGGAGGAGCTCGCGATGGCGGATGTGGAAGTCCACCCACTCGGTCAGGTCGTCCAGGTCGGCGTCCGTCGCCCGTGCGAGGTCCCACTCGATCCCGAAGTGCCCGAAGACGGCGGTGCCGGCCCGGAACGAGAGCGCGAGGTCGCGGCCGGTCGTGTGATTGACCGGCGAGCCCACGTGCGACCCGAGGAGCTCGGGCGGCAGCAGCTGCATGGTCCAGCGGTTCATCTGCTGGCGTTCGAGCGGGTCGACGCAGTCGCTGACCCAGACGCGGTCGGTGCGTTCCAGCACTCCGAGGTCGACGCGTGCCCCGCCTGAGGAGCAGGATTCGATCTCCAGCCCGGGGAACCGGGCCTTCAGCGCGTCCATCAGCCGGTACGCGGCGAGGGTCTGCTCGTGCACGCCGGCCCTGCCGGTCGGAGGGGTCCCCGCGTCGATGAGGTCGCGGTTGTGGTCCCACTTGATGTAGGCGATGTCGTACTCGGCGAGGATCGCCGACATGCGTTCGAGGATGTGCTCGTACGCCGCCGCGATGCCGAGATCGAGCACCTGCTGATGGCGCGAGCGGAGCGGCAGGCGGCCGCCGGTCTGCATGATCCAATCGGGATGCGCGCGAGCCAGCTCGCTGTCCTCGCTGACCATCTCGGGCTCGAACCAGAGGCCGAACTCCATCCCGAGCCCGCGGACGTGGTCGATCAGCGGTCCGAGCCCGTCCGGCCAGACGTCTCGGTCGACCGTCCAGTCGCCGAGGCCGCGTGTGTCGTCGCGGCGGCCCGCGAACCAGCCGTCGTCGAGCACGAAGCGTTCGACGCCGACGGCGGCCGCCCGGTCGGCGAGCCCGATCAGCCGGTCCAGGTCGTGGTCGAAGTAGACGGCCTCCCACACGTTGAGGGTCACCGGTCGCGGACGCCGAGGGTGCGTGGGCCGCGCGCGGAGGTAGCGGTGGAACCGGTGCGCCTGGTCGTCCAGCCCGTCGCCGTAGGACGCGTAGACCCAGGGCCCGAGATAGCTCTGCCCCTCATCGAGCAGGATCTCGCCCGCCAGGAGCAGCTCTCCTCCTCCGACGACCTGCGCCCCCGTGGACAACCGCTCGGCGTAGTGGCGATGATTGCCGCTGAACCCGACGTGCACGCCCCACACCTCGCCCTGCCGGAACCCGAACCCGGGAACCCCGACGCTCAGCACGGTCGCGGCGTCCGGCCCGGTACGTCCCTTCCGGCCCTCGCGGAGGTGGCTCCCGACGACCAGCTCCCGCCGCTGCGGGATGCGCTCCTTGCTCCAGCGACCGGCGAAGTCGAGGATCTCCCTGGCGCGCGTCGGAAGCGGGAGCGCGACGTTCAGCTCCGACACCTCGTAGACGCCGCTCCCGACGTTCGTGACCGCGGCGCGGGTGCGCACGAGCCCGCCGGCCAGCAGTTCGACCTCCAGGGCGAGGTCGACCCCTCCGATCTCGTCGCGAGCGCGGAACGTCACAGCGGCCGGCCCCGTCTCGACCAGGCGGCCGTCCTGCCGGAGGCTGCCCTCCGCCTCGACATCGATCGACGCGACCGTGAACAGCAGCGACCAGTCCGCACCGGCGCGGTGGCCGACGACACCGGGCCGCCCCTCCCAGCCGGCGTGGTGCTCGGGCAGGAGGGCGACCCGGACGGCCTGGTCGACCACGTTGCCGGCCGCGGGTTCTTCGGCGGCGACGGTCAGCGCGTCGACGCTGTCAGCGGTCTGCGCTCCCAGCGACGCACCCCAGTGCACGACCGCGGGAAGGCGGCCCGTCGTGGCGTCGAGCACCACGCTCACCCCTCCCGCCGTGAGGTGGAGGAACACATCGGCGGGCAGGGCTGTGGTCGTCACATGTACTCCATCGTCGGGATGCGGGTGCCCGCTCAGCGGGCGGCGAAGCGCAGGGCGATCGAACGCGTCTCGGGGCGCAGCAGCGCATCCGGCCACACGTCCGGTCCGCAGGCCCGGGAGCCGAGGCCGTTCTGGGCTGCGTCGAGGTAGAGGTAGCCGGCGCGCGGGTCCGGCAGCTCGTGCTGATGCGCCGCGGCGCCGACCTCCTCGGCGGTGTGCCGTGCGAGCGTGAAGCCCGGTCGGCGTCCGCGCGCATCCGGGTCGGCGGTCACCCTGAGCCAGGGCCGGCCGCCGGCCAGGAGGTCGAGACGACGCATGTCGCTGCGGTGGCCGCTCTCCTGAGGCCACGCATACGGGACGGTCAATCGGTCGATGCCCTCCCGGTACCGGCCGACGAGCACGCCGCGCCGCGAGTCGGGGTACGACTCCCCCGGGCCCGTGCCGAACCAGTCCACCTCATCCACGTCGGCGGGCAGGTCGAACCGGACTCCGGCCCGGGGCCAGACGGCCGACCAGCGGGAGCTCGGGATCAGCTGGAGCGTCAGCAGCACCTGATCGCCGTCGCTCTCCCACGACTCCTCGAGGATGACCGACTCGCGGCTGTCCGCGGCAGCCCAGCGTGTCCGGCGGGAGAGCGTGCTCGCGGTCCTCTCGAGCCCGAGGACACGAGGGGTGAGCCGGTCGAGCCCGGCGTCCCGCCAGATCGACGCATAGGACGGCCCGGGGAGGCCGAGGCCGCGCCCCTCCATCGGGTCGCTGACGTCGTAGCTGCCCATGTGCGACCCGGCGTCGTTGTCCGTGGGGGCTCGCCAGAGCTGCAGCCGGGGGCCGGCGACCGGCCGCCCGCCGAGTGCGACCAGCCGCCCGTCCGCGAACTCGGCCGGGCCGAGAGTGCAGCGACCGGCCGGGTCCTGCGTCTGCCCGCGCCCGGCGCGCCGGGAGGCGCCCGGCCTCTCGGAACGGCTCGACGGAACCGCGGCCTGCGCGGCGGCGATCACGTGCCCTTCTGGCGCCCACGGCGTCTCGTGCGCGAGCGCCGCCGTGATCGTGAACCACAGTTCGCCCGCGGCATGCAGGTGGCGGCCGTCGATCGCGATCTCCGCGACGCCGGTCTCACCGGCGCGCACGCCGCCCGGCTGGTCCGCCTCCACGTCCACGACGCCGGCCGCCACGACCTCGCCGTCGAGCTCCAGCCGCCACGGGAAGATCAGATCGCCGGTGCTGGACGAGTGACGCCGGTTGCCGACCCGGACGGTGACGGTCTCCCCGTCCACCTGGATGGCGAAGCGGATCGGCGCGGTGACGGCGGCGAACTCCACCAGTCCCGGTGTCGGAGTGCCGTCGGACAGGACCATGCCGTCCATGCAGAAGTGCCCGTCGTGCACTCCGCCGCCGAAGTCGCCCCCGTACCCGAAGAACTCCACCCCATCGGGCGTGCGGGTGCGGATGCCGTGATCGCGCCACTCCCAGACGAAGCCGCCATGAAGCCGCGGGTAGCGGTCGACGAGGCCCTCGTAGAGGTCGATGCCGCCCGGACCGTTCCCCATCGCGTGCACGTACTCGCACAGCAGGAAGGGCTTGGTCCGCTGACGGGCCGATTGCGCCCCGGATGCGTTCAGCAGCAGCGCCGTCGAATCGCTGCCGATGCTCGTGACCTCGGCGATGGAGGCGTACATGCGCGAGTAGACGTCGGTATAGTCCCCGGCGTGGTCGCCTTCGTAGTGGACCGGCCGCCCGGGGTCGCGCGAGTGGACCCACTCGGCCATCGCTGCCAGGTTCGCGCCCGTCCCCGACTCGTTGCCGAGGGACCACATCACGATGCTCGGGTGGTTCTTGTCGCGCTCCACCGTCCGTTCCATCCGGTCGAGGTAGGTCGCCCGCCAGCCGGGATCCTCGCTGGGGTTGCCCATCCATTCGTCGGTGCCGCCCTCGAACTGGCTGCCGCCGTGATGGAAGGCGTGGGTCTCGATGTCGCACTCGAGCATCACCCAGAACCCGAGCTCGTCGGCGAGGTCGAGGACCCGCGGATGGGGCGGATAGTGCGAGGTGCGGATGGCGTTCACGTTGTGCCGCTTCATCAGCTCGAGGTCGCGCCGGACGAACTCCTCGCCGAATCCCCGACCGAGGTCGGGGTGGGTCTCGTGCCGGTTCATGCCGTGGAACACGACCCGCCGGCCGTTGACGAGGAAGCGGTCCCCCACGATCTCGACCGTGCGGAAGCCCAGACGGAGCCGGATGGTCTCGGCGCCGTCCCCGCCGACCACCGTGGCGTCGTAGAGCCGCGGGCTCTCGGCGGTCCAGGGCTCCACCCCGTCGATGCGGATCGGGGCGACCGCGGACGCGTCCGCCCACTCGGCGGCGACACCCAGCTCGGGGATGCTGAGACGGACCGGGAAGGCGTCGGCCTCCGCCACCAGCTCGGTGGAGAGCGTCCCCGCCCCCGTCCTGTGGTCGTACTCGGCGCGGATCCAGACGTCCTCGACTCCGGCCACGGGGCGTGCCTGCAGCGTGACCTCGCGGAAGATGCCCGGCAGCCACCACTGGTCCTGATCCTCGATGTACGTCGACGCGGACCACTGATGCACCCGGACGGCGATGGTGTTGCTGCCCTCGCGCAGCGACTCGGTCACGTCGAACTCCTGCGCCAGGCGCGATCCGGTGCCGACACCGATCTCGTCACCGTTCAGCCACACGCGGTAGCGGGACTCGACCCCCTCGAAACGCAGGACGACGGCCGCGTACGACCGCCGGTCCATCCACCCAGCGGGCAGCAGGAACGTCCGGCGATGATCGCCGGTCGGGTTCTCGTCGGGAGAGAACGGCGGATCCTGGGGGAAGGGCAGCTGCACGTTCGTGTACTGCGGAGCGCCGTAGCGCCCGTTCCCGTGGAGCACCCAGTGACTGGGAACGGGGAGCTCGTCCCAGCCGGAGTCGTCGAACGCCGGGTCGGCGAACGCCTCCTCCGTCTCGCCGGCCGGCAGCACATCCGGGGCTCCGAGCGCGCCGGGCACACCCGACAGCAGGCGGAAGCGCCAGTCGCCGCTGAGCGACAGCGTCGGGGCGTCGGTGTGCAGCCGGGAGCGCGGCGCACGGCGCCGGCCGCGGCCGGGGCCGATGTCGTCGACATAGTGGACGGTCGTCGTCACGGGGTCTCCTTCACCGCGGCCCGGGGCGCGCGGAATCTCAGAGTCAGGATCTCGAACGGATGCAGGGCGAGCTCGACACGACGCGCCGACACCGCGCTGATGGCCTCGGAATCGATGGCGCGCTCCAGCAGGTCGGCGGCGACGACCGACTCCCAGTCGATCGAGGTGGTCAGCGAGACGGAGGACCGGTCGCCGTGCGCCTCGTACAGTCGGACCACCAGGTCTCCGCCGCCGTCCTCCGCCAGCTTGACGGCTTCGACGACGACGGCCGGGTCGGAGACGGCGACCAGCGGCTCGACAGTGCCGCCTCGGGCCGGGCGCAGGGGCAGACTCTGCCGGTAGCCGTCTTCGATGGCTTCGGGGATGCCGCCAGGGCGCAGGCTCACCGTGAACGTGTGCCTGCCCTGGTCGGCGCCGGGGTCGGGGTAGAGGGGCGCGCGGAGCAACGACAGCCGCGCGACCGCCATCGGCCGGCCCGACGGACCCTCCAGGGTGCGGACGTCATGCCCGTAGACGACGTCGTTCGCGATCGCCACGCCCCAACCCGGCTCCCCGACATGGATCCAGCGATGCGCGACGGTCTCGAAGCGGGCCGCATCCCAGGACGTGTTCCGGTGGATGGGGCGGTGCAGGTGGCCGAACTGGATCTCGGACGCCGCGCGCTCGGCGCGGACATCGAGCGGGAACGCGACCTTGAGCAGCTTCTGGGTCTCGTGCCAGTCGACGTCGAACGCCAGATCGACCCGGCCGTCGACGAGACGGACCTGCAGCGCGAGAGCGGACTCCCCGAACTCGTGCCGGACGACGACCGCGTCCCCGTCGATGCGCACGTCGACCGGGTCGAGCAGCTCGCGGCCCGAGCGCTGGTCCTCCTCGTTGATGTCCCACGCATCCCACTCCCGCGGGGTGTCGCGCAGCAGCTGGAGCACCGCCCCGGACATCCCGCGCGGCAGCACCTCACGGCCCGCGACTCGGTCGCGGATCGACGTGAGGACACCCCGCGAGTCGATCTCGACGCGCAGCCCGGCGTCCTCCAGCACGAAGCCGTCGCCGTGCGCCCGAGGGACGGCGACGGACGGCGGCGTCGGCACGCCGATCCCCATCGCGGGCACCCCGCGGACGGGGAGCGGGCCCGCGTTCGCCGCCGACGGGACGGCGGGGCCGCCGGTCCCGTCCCCGGCGAGCGCGGCGAGCGCCTCCTCGATCAGCTCGCCCAGCCGGGCCGCGACGCGCTCGTAGGCTGCTTCCGCATCCTGGTGGACCCAGGCGATGGAGCTGCCCGGCAGGATGTCGTGGAACTGCTGCAGCAGGACCGTGCGCCAGGCGTCTCGGAGCGCTTCGGCGGGGTATGACGCCCCGCGCAGGATGGTCGCCGTGGCGGCCCAGAGTTCGGCCTGCCGCAGAAGCGCCTCGCTGTGACGGTTGCCGCGCTTCGTCTTCTGCTGAGACACGAGCGTGCCGCGATGGAGCTCGAGGTACATCTCGCCGACCCACACGGGCGGGTCGGGGACCTCCGCCTCCGCGGCGGCGAAGAACGCATGCGGGTCGGAGAGCTCCACCCGGGGCGAGCCCTCCAGGTCCCGCTTGCGCGCCGCCTGCGCGAGCATCTCGCGCGTCGGCCCGCCTCCGCCGTCGCCCCAGCCGAAGAGGCCGAGCACTTCGCGCGCCCGGCCCTTCTCGCTGAACGTCCGCTCCGTCCGCGCGAGGTCGGGAGCGCCCAGATCGGAGTTGTAGGTGTCAGCGGGCGGAAGGTGCGTGAACAGACGGGACCCGTCGATCCCCTCCCACTGGAAGGTCGAGTAGGGGATGCGGTTCGTCTCGTTCCACGACGGCTTCTGGGTGACGAAGTAGCGGGCGCCCGCCGCCTTCGCGATCTGCGGGAGGGCGGCGCTGTACCCGAAGGAGTCGGGGAGCCACACCTCGTCGCTCTCCACGCCGAACTCCTCGAGGAAGAACCTTTTGCCCATCACGAACTGGCGCACCAGGGCCTCCCCGCCCGGCATGTTGGTGTCGGACTCCACCCACATGCCGCCGACCGGGTGGATCCGGCCCGCGGCGACTGCGGCCCTCACCCGCTCGAACAGCTGCGGCTGGCTCTGCTGCAGCCAGGCGTACTGCTGCGCGGAGGACGCGGCGAAGACGAAGCCGGGGTCCCGCTCGATGAGGTCGAGGACGTTGGCGAACGTCCTGGCCACCTTCCGGACCGTCTCCCGCGTCGGCCAGAGCCACGCGCAGTCGATGTGCGCGTGGCCGACGGCCCGGACCCGCAGAGCGCTGGACGCCGCGGGTGCGGCCAGCACGTCCGCCAGCGCCTCCCGTCCGACGGCCGCCGTGCCCCGCACGTCGTGCGGGTCCATCGCGTCGACCATCCGCTCGAGCGCGTCGACGATCCTGGCGCGCCGCGCACCGTCCCGCGGCAGCACGTCGACGAGTCCATCGAGAGTGACGACATCCTGCAGCAGCTCCCACACGACGGGGTCGCGACGGGCAACCTCGAGCCGCACCAGCCGGTAGATGGGCGCGTCACCGGCGGTGGCCGCGTCGCCGAGCGGGGTCGGCTCGTACTCGTACGGCACCTGGATCATCGGGTTGGCGGCCGCTTCGAGCAGGAGCCGGAACGGACCAGGCTCGGGAAGCGGCACCCAGGCGTTGAACGGTTCGATCGCTTTGACGATCGAACCGTCGGGGCGGTAGGCCGTCGCCTCCGCCTGGAAGCCGGGCTGTTCGCCGGTGAAGCCCAGATCGACGACGAGCTCGGCCTCCCCCGCCGGCCACTCGGCGGGCACCTCGCCCCGGACCTCGAACCAGACGGTGTCCCACGGTCGGCCCCACGCGGTGCCCACCGCGAACGGATCGAAGGTGCTGCTCGCCGCCTCCGCGAACGGGACCGGCTCGCCGCCGACCTGCCACATCGCGATCTCGACCGGGCGCGTCTCCCGGTACACGGCGGGCTGGAGGCGGAACCGGGTGAACCGCCGGACGCGCTGCATCGCAAGGGTCTCGGCGTCGAGCCGCGAGCGTCCGTTCGGATTGACCTCGTCCGTCACGCTCAGCTCTCCCGCGACGCGATCGGCTCGCGGGTGTAGTAGTCGACGAGACCGTCGGGGGACGGCAGCACCGGGCGGTCGAACTCGCCCGTCAGGTACATGGGCGTGACGACATAGGGCTCGCGCGCCTTCTCGGGACGCGCCCACCGGACCCCGTTGGCGATCACGCGCTGAACCTCCGGCTGGTGGTAGACCGGGAACACCTCGTCGCCCGGGCTGAAGTAGAACACCCGCCCATAGCCTCGGCGGTACGTCACACCGCTGCGGAAGACCTCGCCGCCGGAGAAGCTGCTGATGAACACCAGCTCGTCGGGCTCCGGGATGTCGAAGAACTCTCCGTACATCTCCTGCCCCGGGATGATGATCGGCTGCGGCACGCCCTCGGCGATGGGATGCCGCGGCGCGATGGTCCACACCAGCTCGCGGTCGGCGTCGTTGCGCCACCGCAGGCTGCAGGTCGTGCCCATGAGGCGGCGGAAGATCTTGGAGTGGTGCCCGGAGTGGAGCACGATGATGCCCATCCCCTCCAGGACGTGACGGTGGATGCGGTCGACGACCTCGTCGTCCACCTCCTCGTGTGCGGTGTGGCCCCACCACAGCAGCACGTCGGTCGACGCCAGCGTCTCCTCGGTCATGCCGTGCTCCGGCTCGTCGAGGACGCGCGTCGAGACCGTGACGCCGTCACCCAGCAGAGCCCTGATCCCGTCGGCGATGGTGGTGTGCATGCCGTCCGGGTAGATCCCGCGCACGACGGGGTTCACCTGCTCGTGACGGTTCTCGCCCCAGACGACGACGCGGATCGGTTCGGTGGTGGTCAACGGGCGCCTCCTGACGCGATCGTGGCTGGGGCGGATCCCCAGGCCGGTGTTGCGATGCCGTCGGCAGCGCTGGTCCATGACGCGAGCCGCGCGGCGACGTCCTCGTTCCGCTCGTCGGCGAGCGCGGTCGCGAGCGATTCCTCGAGGAGGTCGGCGATCACCACACGCTCGCCGCCGCGCTCGCTGCTGCGGATCGCGCCCTCGACCATCGCCAGGCTGAGCACGTTCGCCCGCACCTCGTTCTGCGGGGTCGTGCTGGAGCGAAGCGCCGTCACGAACTCTTCGAACGACCCATCGATGCCCTCTGGGCCGTTCGGCACCTCGACGTCGCTCGCGCCGGCCTCGACGCGCACGACATCGTCGCCGTCCCACGATGCGGCGCCGCGCTCGCCGAAGACCCGCCAATCGGCATTCCAGGAGGTCTGCAGCCCCGGAGTGCAGCGGCTTCCGGCATAGACGAACCGAGCACCGGACGCGAGTTCGAACTCGGCGGACGCCGCGGCGTCCCCGGCGAACCAGCTCCACGGCGGGTTCCACGAACTGCAGCGCACGGCTATCGGCTCGTCCGGCGTCAGCGCGCGCAGCTGGTCGAAATGGTGGATGGACATGTCCACGAGCAGCGGATGCGCCATCTGCTCGCGGAAACCCGGCTCGTGGTCGGCGTGGAAGAACTGCGCGTTCACGGTCGACAGCGGCCCCAGGCCGGCCACGGCGCGGCGGAACGCCGCGAGATGGTTGAAGTACCGCCGGGACTGGCTCACCATCAGCAGCTCGCCGGTGATGTCGGCGAGGGCGACCTGGCGAAGCGCCTCGGCGACCGTCGGAGCCAACGGCTTCTCGCACAGCACGGGGAGTCCGGCGCGCAGCGCCTGCTCGTTCACGGTCCTGTGCGCCTGCGGCACGGTCACGTTGATCACGGCCGCGGCGCCCGCGCGTTCGGCGACCTCCACGACGGAGGCGCCGACCGCGACGCCGTCGAGCCCTGCGGCCGCTACGGTCGACGCGGCCAGATCGACATCGAGGTCCACGACGCCGGCGATCCGCGCCAACGGGGAGCGGGCGAGCATCCGGATCCACTCGCCGCCCATGGCGCCGGCTCCGACGACGACGACCGGCAGCCGATCGCCCACGAGAGCACCGTCTGCGGAGGGAATCATGGGGGTGCTCATCCTTTCACCGCGCCGCCGAGGCTGGAGCGGAGCAGGTGCTTGCGCACGAAGACGTAGAGGATCGCGGGGGGAGCCACGTACACGATGGCGCTGGCGGCCAGCAGCCCCCAGTCGACCTGGTTGTGCTCGCTGAACGCCCGGAACAGGCCGATCGACAGCGGGTACAGCTCCTGACTCTGCAGCATCACGAGCGGGGTGAGGAAGTCGCCCCAGACGTTCATGAAGGTCAGCATGGCGGCGGCGCCGAGGCCGGGGCCGATGAGGGGGAGGACGACTCGCCAGATGGCGCGGAACCGGGTGTTCCCGTCGACCCAGGCCGCCTCTTCGAGCTCGAGCGGCACGGCGCCGATCGTCCCCTTCAGCAGCCAGAGGGTGATCGGCAGCTGCAGCACGGCCTCCACCAGGATCAGCCCGACGAGGGTGTCGGTGAGCTTGAGGTTCACCATGATCAGGTACAGCGGCACGATCGTGGCCGGCGCCGGGATGACCCGGATCAGCAGGATGCCGTACATGAACGTGCGACGCCCCGGGAAGCTGTAGCGCGCCAGCGCATACCCTCCCGCGACGCCGAGGACGAGGTTCAGGGCGGTCGCGCCGATCCCGATGATCAGGCTGTTGACGAGGAGCAGCGGGGTGCCCGAGTTGGTGAAGAACCGGACGAAGTTCTCGAAGGTCCACGCCGGCAGCTGGACGTTGGGCCCCGCGTGCCCGTCGACGGAGCTCAGCACCACCCAGGCGAACGGCACGAGGCAGAACAGGGCGAGGATGGTGAGCAGCACATAGCCGATGACCCGCTGCACGCGGTCGACCGGCGTCAGGGGCCGTTTCCGCATGTGGCGCTCGGGTTCGACCGCCTGCGGCTGGGCGGGACGAGTGGTCAGGGACGTCATGTCATACCTCGACTTTCGCGAGCCGCACGTAGACCACTCCCAGGACGAGCACGATCGCCAGGAGGATCATCGACGCGGCGCTGCCGATGCCGACCTGCGAGAACTGCAGCGCGCGCTCGTAGATGTAGATGGCGGCCAGGCGGGTCTGTCCGCCCGGACCGCCCTGGGTGAGGAAGTACACGAGCCCGAACACGCCGACCGTGCTGATCGTGGTCAGTAGGAGGTAGAGGAAGACCGGCCCGCGGATGAGCGGCAGCGTGACGTACCGGAAGACCTGCAATGCGCGCGCTCCGTCGATCCTCGCCGCCTCGATGAGCTCGACCGGGACGTCTTCGAGTGCCGCCTGGAACATGATCATCGCGAAGGCGATGCCCCGCCAGATGTTGACCGTGATGATCGACACCATCGGCACCACCTGCAGCCAGTCCGTCGGCCCGGCGCCGAAGAGCCCGGTCAGCTGGTTGAGCGTTCCCGCGCGGCCGTTCGAGAGGACGCTGGCCCACGCGAGGGACGCGACGACCTCCGGCACCACCATGGGCATCAGGATCGCTGCGCCGAAGATGCCCTTGCCGCGCACCCAGGGACGGCTGAGCAGGATGGCCGCCACCATGCCGAGCACCGTCTGCCCGATGATCGCCGAGTACAGGACGAACTGGCCCGTGTGCCCCAGGGACGACAGGAAATCCGCGCTCGTCAGCAGGTACGAGTAGTTGTCGAGGCCGACGAACTTCGGGTCGCGGGCGGCGAAGCCGGTGAGCTGCGTGTTGGTGAAGCTGAGGTAGATCCCGTAGCCGGCGGGCACCACGATGAACAGCAGGATGAGGGCGACTGCGGGTCCGAGCAGGATGAGCAGCAGCGGCCAGGAGCGGCGCCGACCGCGCCGCCGCGGCGACGGCGACCGGAGGGTCGCCGTCGCCGCGACGGGTGCGTCGATGGACGAGGTCACTACTTCACCAGGTTCGGACCGAGCAGGTCGGTGGCATCCTTGACGAACGCCTCGTAGGCCTGCTTGCCGTCGGCCTTGCCGTTGAGGATGAGCTCGGTCGAGGTGGCGATCGCCTGGGCGATCTGGTCGGATCCGTCTCCCGTCGGGACGTACACGCTGGTTGCGAGGTCCTTGCCCGCCTGCAGCAGCTTGGGCTCGTCCGCGTACGGCTTGACGTCGGCGAGGTCGTCGCGCGGGGCGGCCGCGCCCGAGGCGACCAGCTGATCCGCGAGCGGCGTTCCGCTGGAGAGGTACTGGGCGAGCAGCATGGCCTCGTCCTTGTGCTGCGACTTGGCCGGGGTGGCGTAGCCGAAGCCGAGGCCGCTCCACCCGAACGGCTTGTCGCCGCTGCGGAGAGCCGGGTACTGCCAGGTGTCGACCTTCGTGGTGAGGTCCGGGATGGGCGTTGCGCCCTCGGGGCCCCAGTCGTACTTCCAGCCCCAGGTGCCCTGCGCCGCGACCTGGATCTTGCCCGCGGGGAACTTGACGTACTTGGTCGGCTCCCAGGGGTTGGGGTTCTCCAGGTCCTGCACGGGCAGCAGGCCCTTGCTGTAGAGCGTGCTGTAGAGGTCGAAGACGGCGGGGAACCCGCTGCTCTTGAGGTCCCACTTGCCCGTCTTCAGGCTGTAGTAGTCCTTGTCGGTGCCGCCGAGGATCGGCTGGAACCCCTCGTTCCAGGCGCCGCCGCCCCACGCCGTGCCGGCCGGCAGAACGATGGGCGTGTCACCCGTCTTCTCCTTGACCTGCTCGAGGCGAGCGATGAGGTCGTCCCAGGTCTTGGGCTGGCTGGTGTCGATTCCGAGCGAGGTGAGGATGTCCTTGCGGTAGAAGAGGTTCTGCACCCCGGTGTCGTGCACGAGGGCGTAGATGTGCCCGTCCTGACGCACCATCGCCTTCTTGAATTGCGGGTAGTAGTGCTTCCAGCCGTCCCACTTGTCGAGATAGTCGTCGATCGGCGCGAGGTAGCCCGCGCCGGCGAAGCCGGGCACCAGGCTGTCGCCCAGGTCGATGAGGTCGGGCGCCTGGCCCGCGATGAGCTGCTGGGTGATCTTGGTCTTGAACTGGTCGTCCGTCAGCACATCGGCCACCAGCTTGACCTTGATGTCCTTGCCCTGCTTCTTCATCGCGGCCTCGAAGCCGGGGAGCAGTTTCTTGATCGAGTCGATCCGGGTCTGCTGGAACTCCATGACCGAGATCGTCACGGGGCCACCGGTGCTGGTGCTGCCGCCCGGGGAGCAGGCGCTGAGCCCGCCGACCGCCACCATGGCGACGGCGAGAGCGGCGATCACGCGAGTGCGCTTCATTGCGTTGCCTCTCCTGCTTGCCCCGTTGGCTACTTTGCCTATTCGATGGGACAAACCTTGGTCCGAATGTTAGGACATATACGAGCACACCGTCAAGAGAAGCTTGTTCACGACGTCTCCGCGATGCGGTGGCTGCCCTGCCGCATGACTCTACTCGATAGACTAATCAGCGAGTGCGGCAACGGATGCCGCCGGCCGGGGCCGAACGAGAGGGGACGGCATGCTTCGGGGCACCAACCTCCCCCGCCTGGGCGACTACAACCAGGCGGTCATCCTCGACCTGATCCGACGGGACCCGGGGACCAGCAGGGCCGACCTCCAGCGCAGCTCCGGCCTGGCCTCGCAGACCGTCTCGAACATCGCGCGGCGCCTCCTCGATGCCGGCATGATCCGCGAGAGCGAGCCCACCGAGGTCGTGCGCGGCCGGCCGAGCATCCCGCTGACCGTCAACGCCGACGGCGCCTTCTCGGTCGGCGTCCATGTCGACCCGGCGCTCCTCACCCTCGTCCTCGTCGATGTCGCGGGCCAGGTGCGCCACCGGCAGCAGCTGCGCATGCCGCAGACCGCCAGCCCCCACGAGCTGACCTCCCTCATCGCCGTCAGCACCGGGCGCCTCATCCGCGAGTTCGGGGTCGATCGCGAGAAGGTCCTCGGGCTCGGCATCGCGGTCCCCGGCCCGCTCGACGTGCAGACCGGCGTCGTCCTCCGCCCGCCGCAGCTGCCGACGTGGCGCGACGTCCATCTGCGGGCGGACCTGCACGACGCGACGGGGATGCCCGTGCTGCTCGACAAGGACGTGACGGCGGCGGCGACGGCCGAGCTGCGCACGTCGGCCAGCTCCGACTTCCTCTTCGTCTACCTGGGCTCGGGAGTGGGCGCCGCCGTCGTCATCGGAGGGCAGGTGCTCCGCGGCGACAGCAACAACATCGGGGAGATCGGCGACATCCTCGTCGATCCGGCCGCCGAGGACCTCGGCTGGGGCGGTCGGCGCGGAGGCCTCGCAGCCGCGTGCGTGCCGGAGGCCCTCGTGATCCAGGCCGCCCAGGCGGGGCTCCTCCCGCTCCCGGATCTGCACGACTACCTGGCGCTGGACGACGCGTGCACCACACTGTCCGAACTCGCGGCGAACGGGGATGCGACAGCGTCCCAGCTCCTGGAGCGTGCCGCCCGCCGGGTCGCCGTCGGGATCGGCGTGCTGGTGAACTTCCTCGATGTGCCGCGCGTGGTGCTCGGCGGACCGACCTGGAAGCGGCTGAGCGGAGCGTTCCTCCCGGTCCTCGAGGACGCCGTGCGCGCCGAGCTCATCGTCCCGCGCGACTCCCTCGCCGTCGTCGGCTCCACCCTAAGCGAGCAGATCGCGGCGCAGGGCGCGGCCGAGCTGGTGATGGACCACTTCCTCGCGCCGCACGCGAGCGTCCTGCTCATGGAGTGACTATGTTCTCTTGTCAGGACATAGTAGGGTGGGCCGCGTGAGCCAGGAATCGACGGGCAGCGACTACGACGTGCTGACGATGGGCCGGGTCGGCGTCGACCTCTACCCGCTGCAGGACGGCGTCGGGCTGGAAGACGTCACGACGTTCGGCAAGTACCTCGGCGGGAGCGCCGCCAATGTGGCCGTCGCCGCCGCCCGGCACGGCCGATCCGCCGCGCTGATCTCGGCGACGGGCGACGATCCGTTCGGCCGCTATGTGCACCGCGAACTCCGGCGCCTCGGGGTCTCGGACGCGTTCGTCGGCGTCGCGCCTGCGCTGCCGACCCCGGTGACCTTCTGCGAGATCTTCCCCCCGGACGACTTCCCGATCTACTTCTACCGCAAGCCGAAGGCGCCGGATCTGACCGTGACGGCGGAAGCGCTGGACCTCGACGCGGTCTCGCGGGCGCGCGTGTTCTGGGCGACGGTCACGGGGCTGAGCGAAGAACCGAGCCGGAGCGCCCACCACCGCGCGTGGCAGGCGAGGGACCGTGCCGGGTTCACCATCCTCGACCTGGACTACCGCGAGGTCTTCTGGGACTCGGCAGAGCACGCATCCGCGGAGATCGAGCGCGCTCTCCCTCACATCACCATCGCCGTGGGCAACCGCGAGGAATGCGCGGTCGCGGTCGGCGAGACCGACCCGAGGCGCGCCGCCGATGCGCTTCTCGAACGGGGAGTCGAGCTCGCGATCGTGAAGCAGGGGCCGAAGGGGGTGCTGGCCAGGACCGCGACCGAAACGGTCGAGGTGCCGCCGTTCCCGGTGGAGGTGGTCAACGGCCTCGGGGCGGGCGACGGATTCGGCGGCGCGCTCTGCCACGGGCTCCTCGAAGGGTGGCCCCTCGAGCGCATCCTGAGTTTCGCCAACGTCGCCGGGGCGATCGTCGCCTCCCGGCGCGAGTGCTCGACCGCCATGCCGACCACGTCGGAAGTGGACGCCCTCCTCGTCGGGGGCGCGCATGCTGCGCTCTGAGAGCCGCGCGGCCGTCGAGACCCGCAGGCTGGACGAAGCCGACTTCGCCGAACTGCGCCGCAAGCGGGCGGAAGAGCCGGGGTGCCTGCGCAGCATCCTGGCGTCGCGGCAGCGTCGGCCGCTGATCCGGGACGACGGCCGCCTCTTCATCGTGGCAGCCGACCATCCGGCCCGCGGCGCGCTCGGCATCCGCGGCGACGAGCTCGCGATGGCCGACCGCTACGACCTGCTCGATCGCCTCGCGACCGCCCTGAGCCGGCCGGGTGTCGACGGGGTGCTCGGCACACCCGACATCATCGACGATCTCGCGTTGCTCGGCCTCCTCGACGACAAGATCGTGGTGGGCTCGATGAACCGCGGCGGCCTCCGCCACGCGGTGTTCGAGATGGACGACCGGTTCACCGCCTACGACGTCGCCGGCATCGTGCGGGATCGGCTGGACTTCGCCAAGACCCTCCTGCGCATCAACCTCGGCGATGCCGGTTCCGTCGCCACCATCGAGGCGAACGCGCGCGCCGTCGACGACGCGGCCGCCGCGCAGGTGCCGATCATGCTGGAGCCGTTCATCAGCGACTGGGTGAACGGGCGGGTGGTCAACGACCTCAGCACCGACGCCGTGATCCGGTCCATCGCGATCGCCGGCGGGCTGGGGACGACCTCCGTCTACACCTGGCTGAAGCTTCCCGTCGTGCCCGACATGGAGCGCGTCATGGCCACGACGACACTCCCCACCCTGCTGCTCGGCGGGGAGGCGAGAGCGGGAGAAGACGAGGTGTTCGAGCTCTGGGAGGGCGCCCTGCGCCTTCCGGGCGTGCGGGGGCTGGTCGCGGGACGGAGCCTGATCTACCCCTCCGACGGCGACGTGGCCTCGGCCGTCGACCGGGCCGCAGCACTCGTCCATGCTCCCGGCCGGGCCATCCTCAGGCCATGACACAGCCTCACGCCATGACACAGCCTCACGCCATCACCCATCCTCACGCCAGGACACAGCGGAACGAATGGTTCTTCCCCCGCGGCCGCCTCGCCCGGGGCGCCTGGGAGTCGGTCGTCGACTCCCGCATCCCCGGATGGCGGCACACCGGGCTTCGGATCGCGGACCTGGCGGAGGGGGACGCGGCGTCCCTCGAAGCGGATGCGGTGGAGCGGCTGGTCATCCCGCTGGCAGGCCGCTTCACGGTGACGCACGACGGCGGATCGACCCAGCTCGCCGGCCGGCCCTCGGTGTTCGCGGGCCCGACCGATGTGCTCTACCTCGGGACGCAGACCGCCGCGTCGGTCAGCGGCGTCGGCCGCGTGGCCGTCGCCGAGGCGCCCGCGTCGGTCTTCCACCCCGCGCAGCACATCCGTCGCGACGACGTGCCCGTTGAACTGCGCGGGGCCGGAGCCAGCAGCCGCCAGGTGCACAACGTCGGGACGCCGGACATCCTCGACGCCGATCGCTTCATCGTGTGCGAGGTCATCACCCCGTCCGGGAACTGGTCGTCGTATCCGCCGCACAAGCACGACGCCCGCAGCGAGAGCGAATCCCGGCTCGAGGAGATCTACTACTTCGAGAGCGCGCTCTCGCGGTCCATCGCGGACGCCTCCGCTCCGCAGGAGGCGGACCCGTTCGGCTACCTGCGGACCTCCTCGTCCGAAGCCGGAGACATCGACACGCTCGCCGAGGTGCGCACCGGCGACATCGGCCTCGTGCCGTACGGCTGGCACGGACCCTGTGTCGCCGCGCCCGGCTACGACCTGTACTACCTGAACGTCATGGCGGGACCGGACCCCGAGCGCGTCTGGAACATCAGCGACCACCCCGCGCACGCCTGGGTCCGCACGACGTGGGAGAGCCAGGACACCGATCCGCGACTCCCCTATCTGCCGACGACCGATCGAAGTGGAGAGCACCGATGACGACCAGAAGGATGACCGTCAGCCAGGCCCTCGTGGAGTTCCTCTCCCGCCAGTGGACGGTGGACGGCGACCACCGGGAGCGGACGATCGCCGGGACGTTCGGCATCTTCGGGCACGGCAACGTCGCCGGGATCGGACAGGCCCTCCTGCAGCTGGAGCGTGAGCACCCCGGTCTGATGCCGTATCACCAGGCGCGCAACGAACAGGCCATGGTCCACCAGTCGGTGGGCTACGCCCGGATGCGCCGCCGGCTCGGCACCATGGCGAGCGCGGCATCCGTCGGCCCGGGAGCCGCCAACATGCTGACCGGCGCGGCGCTGGCGACGGCCAATCGCCTCCCGGCCCTCCTCCTCCCGAGCGACACCTTCGCCACCCGCGTCGCCGATCCGGTGCTGCAGCAGCTGGAGCTGCCGCACGATCCCGGCATCTCGGTCAACGACGCATTCCGCCCGCTGTCCCGGTTCTTCGACCGGGTCCAGCGGCCCGAGCAGCTCTACTCGATCGCCCTCCAGGCCATGCGGGTGCTGACCGACCCGGCCGAGACCGGTGCGGTGACGATCGCGCTGCCGGAGGACGTGCAGGCGGAGGCGCTGGATGTCCCGCTCGAGTTCCTGCAGGAACGCGAATGGCACCTCCGCCGGCCGCTCCCCGAGCGCGGGGCGCTGGACCGCGCCGTCCGCGCCATCCGCGCCGCGTCCCGGCCGCTGATCGTCGCGGGCGGCGGCGTGCTGTACTCCGGAGCGGAGGATGCGCTCCGAGCGTTGGCGGAGGCGACCGGCATCCCAGTGGGGACGACGCAGGCGGGCGGCGGCTCCCTCGCCTGGGACCACCCGCAGTACCTCGGCGGCGTCGGCGCCACCGGCACGACTCCGGCCAACCGCGCGGCGGCGGCCGCGGACGTGGTGATCGGGGTCGGCACCAGGTACAGCGATTTCACCACCGCCAGCCGCAGCGCCTTCCAGAATCCCGACGTGGTCTTCGTCAACATCAACGTCGCCGCGTTCGACGCGTACAAGCACGGGTCGCAGCTCCCCGTCGTCGCCGATGCGCGGGAGGCGCTGGTCGCGCTCCGCGCAGAACTCGACGGATACCGGGTCGACGACGATGTCGCGGACGAGCTCCGACGCCTCCTGGCCGAATGGAACACCACGGTCGACGCTGCGTTCCGCGGCTCGGGTGCCGACCTGCCCGGCCAGCCGGAGATCATCGGCGCCGTCCAGGCGGCCACCGACCCGCGCGACGTCGTCGTGCAGGCCGCCGGTTCGCTCCCCGGCGACCTGCACAAGCTGTGGCGGGTGCGGGATCCGCTCGGCTACCACGTCGAGTACGCCTTCTCCTGCATGGGCTACGAGATCGCGGGCGGCCTCGGGGTGAAGCGCGCGGCGCCCGACCGCGATGTCGTCGTCCTGGTCGGGGACGGCTCCTACCTGATGCTCCACACTGAGCTGGTCACGGCCGTCGCCGAGGGCATCAAGATCATCGTCGTCCTCGTGCAGAACCACGGGTACGCGTCGATCGGGCACCTGAGCGAGACGGTCGGCTCGGAGCGATACGGGACGCGCTTCCGCCGGCAGAGCCCGCAGGGCGACCTCGACGGCGAGGTCCTCCCCGTCGACCTGGCGGCCAACGCCCGCAGCTACGGGGTCGACGTCATCGCGGTGGAGCCCGGCCCGGACGCCGTCGGCCGGCTCCGGGCGGCCGTGTCGCAGGCCAAGGCGTCGAAGAGGACGACGCTCATCCACATCGACAGCGACCCTCTGGCCTACGCACCCGACGGGGAGGGATGGTGGGACGTCCCCGTCGCGGCGACATCGACGTCGGAGACCACCCGCGCGGCGCGGGAGGCGTACGAGCAGCAGCGCACACGCCAGCGCCCGCTGCTGGGCTGAGCAGACCGGCGCTGGTCAGCGGTTGACCAGGGTCACCTCGAACGAATACCGGTCGGGGCGGTAGCAGTGCTGACCGAACTCGACAGCGCGACCGGAGTTGTCGAAGACCGTCCGCGACATGGTCAGCACGGCGCTTCCCCGCCGGATGCCGAGCAGGGCCGCCTCCTCCGCCGTCGCCTCGCGAGCCCCGATGCGCTGGTTGGCGACGCGCATGGTGACTCCTCGCGCGCGCAGGAGCTGGTAGAGACCGTGGCCGGCGAGGTCCCCCTCGGCGAGGTCGGAGAACTCGGTGGGCAGTGTGTTCTCGAGGATGGCGATCGGCACGCCGTCGGCCAGGCGCAGACGCCTCAGATGGAGGGTGGCACTGCCGGGTGCGATGTCCAGGATGGCGGCGGCGTGCGCGTCCGCGGGGACGACGGCGCAGTCCAGGATCCTCGTCTCCGGCGTCTGTCCCGAGCTCTCGAGGTCTTCGTAGAGGCTGCTCAGCTCCACGTTGCGCGTCACCCGGCCGTGGACGACCTGCGTGCCCACCCCGCGACGGCGGACCAGCAGCCCCTTGTCGACGAGCTCCTGGATGGCGCGCCGGATCGTGGGGCGCGACAGGCCGAGCCGGAGACCCAGCGCCACCTCGTTCTCCAGCCGGGCGCCGGCGGGAAGCGTCCCCTCGGTGATCGCCTTCTCGAGCCGGCTCGCGACCTGGTAGTACATCGGCACCGGGCCGGAACGCTCCAGGTCGAGGAAGAGGTCAGCAGGCAGCGGATGCTCTGCTTGGACCATCTGCGCCTCCGGGCCGCTCGAAGAATGTGCTGACAATGACGCTTCGTATTGTGGCAGACCGGCGGCACGCTCCGCGCTCGACTCGACCGCGCGGTGCCCGCGCCTAGCTCCGGCGCGGCTTGCGCGGCGGCCGGTCGTCGCGCTGCCGGTCGTCGCGCGGCCCGGCGTCCCGGCGTCCTCCGCTTCCGCGGTCGGGGCGGAGCTGGATCAGCTTCCCGCCGATCCGCGTCCCCGTCAGGCGGGACAAGGTCTCGGCGGGCAGGTCGGCCGGGAGTTCGACGATGCTGAACTCGGGCATGATCCGGATGTGGCCGAAGTCCTCGCGGCTCAGACCGCCCTCGTTGGCGAGCGCACCGACGATCTGGCGCGGCTCCACCTTCTGGCGCTTCCCGACCTCGAGGCGGTACGGCGCCATGCGGGTGTCGTTCCGCACGCGTCGGGCCGGGCGCTCGCCCCGCGCGCCGGATGCCGCCCGGTCGCCGCGGTCGCCGCGCGAGTCGCGCTCCACGGGCTGGGACAGTTCGTCGCGCGCACTGAGGAGCAGCGGCTCGTCGCCCTGCGCGACGACGGCGAGCGCCGCCGCGACGTCCGCCTCCGGCACGTCGTGGTGCTCGACATAGTGCCCGATGATGTCGCGGAAGCGCGAGATGCGCTCCTCCTGCGCGAGTGCCTGCGTGATCGCGTCGTCGAAGCGGGCGAGGCGGGTCACGTTGACGTCGTCGACGCTGGGAAGCTGCATCTGCGTGAGCGGCTGGCGGGTGGCCTTCTCGATCGCCGTGAGGAGCCGGCGCTCGCGCGGCGTGACGAAGCTGATGGCCGCGCCGCTCCGGCCGGCGCGGCCCGTGCGGCCGATCCGGTGCACGTACGACTCGGTGTCGACGGGGATGTCGAAGTTGACCACGTGGCTGATGCGTTCGACGTCCAGGCCGCGCGCGGCCACATCCGTCGCCACCAGGATGTCGAGCTTGCCGGACTTGAGCTGATCGACGGTCCGCTCCCGCTGGGCCTGCGCGACGTCGCCGTTGATCGCGGCGGCGGAGTACCCGCGGGCGCGCAACCGCTCGGCGAGCGTCTCCGTCTCGTTCTTGGTGCGGACGAAGACGATCATCCCCTCGAAGTTCTCGACCTCGAGGATGCGGGTGAGCGCGTCCACCTTCTGCGCGTAGGAGACGACGAGGTAGCGCTGCGTGGTGTTGGCCGAGGTCGTCGTCTTCGATTTGACGGTGATCTCTTCCGGGTCGTGCAGGTACTTCTTGGAGATCCGGCGGATCTGCGCGGGCATGGTCGCCGAGAAGAGGGCGACCTGCTTGTCGTCGGGGGTGTCGGCGAGGATGGTCTCCACATCCTCGGCGAACCCCATCTTCAGCATCTCGTCGGCCTCGTCCAGCACCAGGTAGCGCAGCTCCGAGAGGTCAAGCGTGCCCTTCTCCAGGTGGTCCATGATGCGGCCGGGCGTGCCGACCACGATGTGGACGCCCCGGCGCAGCGCGGAGAGCTGCACCCCGTAGCCCTGCCCGCCGTACACCGGCAGCAGGTGCACGCCCTTCATGTGGGTCGCGTAGCTCTCGAAGGCCTCGGCGACCTGCAGGGCCAGCTCGCGGGTGGGCGCCAGCACGAGCGCCTGCGGGCTCTTCTGCGACAGGTCGAGGCGGGAGAGGATGGGCAGCGCGAACGCGGCCGTCTTGCCGGTGCCGGTCTGGGCGAGCCCGACGACGTCGCGGCCCTCCAGCAGCAGGGGGATGGTCGCCGCCTGGATGGCGGACGGCGTCTCGTAGCCGACGTCTGCGAGGGCCTTCAGGACGGCGCCGTCCAGCCCCAGCGAGGAGAAGGTCGGTACGTCGGCGGTCTCAGCGTCGCTGTTCGCGGAATCTGGCGTGGTCACTCGATTCACGGTAGTCCCCGCAGAGGGTGGCGTGTTGCCGAAGTGCGAACAGGACCGCAGATCGGACCGCCGTAGACGCTGTCCACCGGGAGTGCGATGCTGTCGAGGTGAAGCTGCTGCTGACATCCGGCGGTGTGACCAACGCCAGCATCCGCGCGGAGCTCGACCGCCAGCTCGGCAAGCCCGTCTCTGCGTGCCATGCGCTCGCGATCCCGACCGCACAGTGGGGTCACCCGCTGTGCGGGCCGGACTCGGCGCGCCGGTTCGTCGCGGCGGGGAGTGATCGCGACCTGACGGGATTGGGATGGGCGTCGGTCGGCCTGCTCGAGCTGACGGCGCTTCCCAGCATCCCGGCCGAGCGGTGGACGTCGTGGATCCGCGACGCGGACGCCCTTCTCGTGGATGGCGGGGACGCGACCTACCTCGCGCACTGGATGCGGGAGTCCGGCCTGGCCGACCTGCTGCCGACGCTCGACGACACGGTGTGGGTCGGGATCAGCGCAGGAAGCATGGCGATGACGCCCCGGATCGGCCACGACTTCGTCGAGTGGGCGGGTGCGGCCGACGACTCGACGCTCGGCATCGTCGACTTCGCGATCTACCCGCACTTGGACGTCTTCCCGTCGAACACCGTCGCTCACGCCGAGCGGTGGGTCGAGGACGTCGGGCTGCCCGCGTACGTGATCGACGACGAGACCGCGATCGCGATCGGCGACGACGGGATCCCCCACGTGATCTCCGAAGGCCGGTGGATCGAACTCCGCCCAGGGCAGCATCGCACCGCATCGCACCGCTGATCGCTAGGGCATTCCCAGGTGCCTTCCATGCCGCGTAAGAATCCGCCAAGAATGCGTCGGGAGTCTGGAGGTACGGATCGAAACGGAGGTGCACGATGGCCGCATTGGCACGAGGGAAGCGGATCGTCGCTTGGCTGACCGGGCTCGTCGGAGTGGGCAGTCTGATGGCGACCGGGGTCGTCTCGGGTGTGCTGCTCGGAGCGACGCACACGGCAGCCGGACAGAGCGGCACGTCGTCGACGAACTCTCCCACGCAGACCACGCCGTCGCAGGCGCCCTCGGAGGACTCCGGCGAATCCGGCGAGTCCGACGACTCCGCACAGCCCGCCGCACCCCAGCCGGCCGCACCGGCGGCCCCGGCCCCCGTTCAGCCGAGCCAGGGAGGGCAGAGCAGTGGCACATCCTCCGGCTCCTGAGCTGACCGCCGCCCGCACCGAGTGGGCGGTGTGGAGCACGACCGCGGCCCTGGTGGTCGAGCGCGCCGAGCGGCTCGGGGAGGCCAGGGCGATCGCCGAGCGCGTCCTCGCCGAGGTCGGCGCCGCCTGCAGCCGGTTCGACGCCGGCTCGGAGCTCTCGCGGGTGTCCGCGGACCCGCGCATCGAACGGGGCGTCGAGGTGTCGCCGCTGCTGGCGTCGCTCGTCGCGACCGCGCTCCAGGCTGCCGCGGAGACCGGCGGAAGCGTCGACCCGACGATCGGCGGCGACCTCGACCGCTGGGGCTACGACCGCGACATCGCGCTCCTCGGGGCCGCACCGGCGGCGGCACCCGCGGCACCCGTGACGGTGTCCGTGGTGCGCAGGGAGGCAGGATGGCGCGCCGTCCGGCTCGACGGACGGGTCCTCTCGATCCCGGCCGGGGTGCGTCTGGACCTCGGGGCGACGGCGAAAGCCCGGGCGGCCGACCTCATCGCGGAACGGGTGAGCTCCGAACTCGACACAGGCGTCCTCGTCTCGCTGGGCGGCGACATCGCCACCGGCGGCGCCACGGCGGACGGCGGCTGGGAGGTCCTGGTGCAGGACCTCCCCGCCGATCCCGCGCAGCAGGTGTTCCTGCCCGACGGCGCGGCCATGGCCACCTCCAGCACGCAGAAGCGCCGGTGGCTGCACGACGGCCGGGTGCACCAGCACATCCTCGACCCCGCCTTCGGCACCCCGGTGGTGCCTGCCTGGCGCTCGGTCACGGTCGCCGCCGCGACCTGCGTGCGCGCCAACACCCTGAGCACCGCCGCGGTCGTGCGCGGGACGGCGGCCCGGACCTGGCTCGCCGAGCAGGCCGCGGCCGCCCGGCTCGTGGACCTGGCCGGGCGCGTCGTCACGCTCGGGGCGTGGCCGGATCCCGCCGTCCCTGACACCGCGGCGGCGGGAGGCCGACCGTGAACGAGGTGATGTGGGCTTTCGGACGCGCGAGCGGCGTGATCTCGCTGCTGCTGTTCACCGCGACACTGGTGCTGGGCATCGTCACCCGCTCGGGCCGCCCGCTGCCGGGGATGCCGCGGTTCTCGGTCTCCCTCGTGCACAGGAACGTGTCGCTGCTCGCGGTGGTCTTCCTGGTGCTCCATGTCGGGACGCTGATGCTCGACTCGTACGCGAAGCTCGGGCCGATCGACGTGGTGGTGCCCTTCCTCGGCTCCTTCAAGCCGTTCTGGCAGGGCCTCGGGACCGTGGCGTTCGACCTGGTCCTGGCGATCGTCCTCACCGGGCTGCTGCGCCGCAGGATCGGCCAGCGCGCATTCCGTTTCGTCCACTGGTTCACCTACGCGATGTGGCCCATCGCCGTGCTGCACGCGATCGGGAACGGGACCAACGGCACCAGCGGCTGGTTCCTCGCCCTGGCCGGCGGCTGCGCCGTCCTGGTCGCCGCCGCTGTCGTCTGGCGGCTGTCCGCGCGCTTCGTCGAGCATTCCGGCACCCGCCGCGTCGCCGAGGCCTATCGAGAGGGGACACGATGACCATGACCGGCGACTCCGCCACGGAGACCCTCACCCGGGCGCCGTCGGGGACCCGTCGTCTGCTCGCCGCGGGAGCCGAGGCGTCCTTCGAGACCCACGTGCGCACCTTCGGCGCGCTTCCGGCGCGCGACTCGGCCGCGCTGCTCGCTGAACTCGAGGCCTCCGGGCTCGCCGGGCGCGGCGGCGCCGCGTTCCCGACCTGGCGCAAGCTCGCCGCTGCGGCCGCTGCCGGCTCCCGCCGCCGCGGGCAGGCGCCGATCGTCATCGCGAACGGGTCGGAGGGCGAACCGCTCAGCTGGAAGGACCAGGTGCTCCTCCAGAACGCCCCGCACCTCGTCCTGGACGGGATGCTCACCGCGGCGCGCGCGATCGGCGCGCGCAGCCTCATCCTCTATTCCGGCTCGGAGTCGATCGGCGCGGTCGAGCGCGCGATCGCCGAACGTCCCGACGCACGGGGCATCGAGGTCGTCGAGGCGGCCGACAGCTTCATCGCGGGCGAGGCGAGCGCCGTCGTCCACGCCATCGAGAGCGGCGACCCGCGGCCGATCGACCGCACCGCCCACCTGACCGACTCCGGGCTGCGGGGGCGACCGACGCTCGTCCAGAACGTGGAGACGCTGGCGCACCTCGGACTGATCGCGCGCTACGGCGGCGACTGGTTCCGCAGCGTGGGGTCGAGGAAGGAGCCGGGGACGCGCCTCGTCACGGTCACCGGCGACGTCCCCCGCTCCGGCGTGTTCGAGGTCGCCACCGACGCGACCCTGCTCGATGTGCTGGACGTGGTCCAGCTGGACGCGCGGAGGGCGTCGGCCGCGCTGGTCGGCGGCTATCACGGAGCGTGGATCCCCGCCTCCTCCTTCGACGTGCGGATGACCCCGGGCGAGCTCGGCCGGTTCGGCGCGCAGCCGGGCGCCGGCATCATCCACGTCATCGGAGCCCAGCGCTGCGGGCTGGATGCGACCGCCGAGATCGTCGAGTATCTCGCCGGGCAGACGGCGCGCCAGTGCGGGCCGTGCATGTTCGGGCTGCCCACGATGGCGGAGCGGTTCTCGGCCTTGGCGCACGGTGAGGCGGCGGTGGAGAACGCCCGCGAACTGCTGCGGCTCTCCGATCTGATCGTCGGGCGCGGCGGCTGCCACCACCCGGACGGGACGGTCCGGCTGATCCGCAGCGCGCTCGACGTGTTCCACGCCGACGTGGACGCCCACGCCCGCGGCCTCTGCACGAGGAGCCCGCGATGACCGGCCCCGCCTCGCCGTCGCTGCACATCGACTGGACCCGCTGCGACGGCCGCGGGCTCTGCGCCGAGATCCTGGAGCGCGCCATCGGCCGCGACGACTGGGGCTATCCCGTCGCGCTGCGCGGAGCGCCGGAAGGCCGCACCGATGTGCCGCTGCGCGCCGACGAGCTCGACGACGCCGAGGAGGCCGTCGCTCTGTGCCCGGTCGCCGCGCTCCGGCTCTCCGGCCCGCGGATGCGCTGACGCGGGCACCCAGGCCTCAGCCGTCTGGTGAGCCGCGGGCCGCATCCCGCGACGGGAGCTCGCCGGCCAGGGTGCGAAGCCGGTCGAAAGCCTCGTCCACGGCCGCATCGAGATCGCCGCCATCGGCGAACCACCCGCGCAGAGCGACCCTGAGCGCATCCATCCCCACCCGGGCTGCCAAGAGAGCCGTGTACGCGGTGGCACCGCGCTGCTCGAGGATGCTCCCGACCAGGTCGACGAGTGCGGCCGCCTTGGCGTATTCGCGTTCACGAAGAGCAGGCGCGGCCTGGATGATCGGTGCGCGCAGTTCCGCGAGAGCGCGGTTCCTCTCCAGGAGCGGGACGACGCGGTGGAAAGCCTGTCTCAGTGCGGGCAACGGCTCGACATCCGCCGGCACGGCGGCCAGCGCCTCGACGGTGACGTCGCGCAGCTCCTGCTCGCCGGCGAAGAGGACCTCGCGCTTGTCGGGGAAATGCCTGAAGTAGGTGCGCTCCGTGACGCCGGCGCGAGCAGCGATCTCCGCGGTCGTCGTCCGCTCATAGCCGCGCTCGGCGAACAGCTCCAGCGCCGCTTCTTCCAGTCGCCTCCGCACGACTCGTCCGTCCCGTGGCATGGAAGGAGGGTACCAGGGTTGCGTCAGTAGCTGACGATACGTAGAGTCAGGGACTGTCGGAACAGCGGACGTCGCTGTTCCCGTGGCAGATGAGCGGAGTACCCATGACCCGACAGATGCGGCGCGCAGGAACCCTCGATCTCGACGGGACGAGCCTGTCCTACGACGACAACGCCGGCACCGGTCCGACCATCGTCGGGGCCCACGGGCTCACCATGTCGAGGGCCGCCGAGGATGCCGGCGGCTACTTCGACTGGTCGGCCATCACCACGGCCGGCCGGCGCCTCGTGCGATACGACGCCCGCGGTCACGGTCGATCCACAGGCCGGCCCGCTCCTGCGGACTATGGCTGGCCACGGCTGGCCGACGACCTTCTGGCGCTTCTCGACACCGTCTCGCCGGATGAGCCCGTCGACGCCTTCGGCGTGTCGATGGGAGTCGGCACGATCCTCCACGCCGTGATCAAGCGGCCGGACCGGTTCAGGCGCCTCGCCCTGGTCATCCCGCCCACCGCGTGGGAGACCCGGGCGGCACAGGCGGTGACCTATCAGCAGATCGCCGCTCTCGTCCGCGAACACGGCGTCGCCGCGCTGGCCGCTTCCTCCGCTTCCCTCCCCCCTCTGCCCATCCTCGAAGCAGGCGGCTGGAATCCGGCCGCTCCCGATATCGACGAGAGCATCATCGCCGACGTCATGCTGGGAGCATCGGACACCGACTTCCCCACCCCTGAGGCGATCTCCACCATCCAGCAGCCCGTCCTCCTGCGCCCCTGGACCGGCGACCCGAGCCATCCGGTGGCGACCGCCGAACGGCTGCACGAACTCCTCCCGGACTCGGTGCTCGAGATCCAGCGCACTCCGGACGATGTCCGTGCGCTCGGGGCTCGGATCCTGACCGCCTTCAGCTGACACCTCCCCGGCGGTCGACTGCTCACCCGAGGGGTTCGGCGGACCCGGCCTCGGCCTTCAGCCGGAGGCCGGCGAGGAGGAGGTCGAGTCCGGCGGCGAACTGTTCGCGGTCGCTGTGCCGCTCGAACTCGTCGACGATGTGGTGGATGAACGGGTAAGCCGTCGCGTCGAGCGCTCGCCACTCGCCCGTGATCTTCGCCAGGTACTGCTCGCGCGTGACCTCGCCGGACACGACGACGGCGGGAGGCTCCTGCCCGAGGTCGGCGGCCGTCCCGATGACGAATCCGACGACGGCCGAGGTCGCGTGGAACACCTGCCGCGGCGTGAGCCCAAGACGCATGACCTCCTCGCCGATGCGTTCATAGAGCTGCAGCGAGTGGATCTGCAGTTCGGTGTCGCGCAGCACGTAGGCGCCGAGCCACGGGCGGTCGACGATGGTGTCGAACATCGCGATGGCGATCGTGCGGAGGTCGTCGATCGCGTCGTCCGAGCCGACGTCGGCGATCTGCTCGAAGATGCCGCCGAGCACCGAGTCGGCGGCGAGATCCAGCAGCTCGTCCCGGCCAGAGACGTACCAGTAGACGCTCGCGACGCCTCCGCCGAGCCGTGCCGCCAGGGCCCGGATGGTCAGTCCTTGGACTCCGGACTCATCGAGGATCTCGACAGCCCCGGCCAGCACCGAATCCAGCGAGTGGGATGCGCGCGTTCGGGTGCGCGGCTGCCGCGCCCGACCAGTACTTTCGGTCCCCTGCTCTGCCATGGCTCCATCCCATCACGCGATCCCGTCGAGGACCCGCTTGCAGCATATCGAACATTGTTCTATTCTATCGAACGGTGTTCGACCATCGAACACCGTTCGATTCATTCGTCCCGATCGACCTGACCCCTTTGGAAGCCGCCATGAGCACACCCGCCGCCGGAAGAGCCCGCACGTACACATCCATGAAGGCCGCGTGGATCCCCCTCGCCGCGCTGTGCCTGGCATTCTTCGTCGAGATGGTCGACAACACACTGCTGTCGATCGCGCTGCCGACGATCGGACGCGACCTCGGCGGCGACACGACGTCGCTCCAATGGGTCACGGGGGCCTACTCGCTGACGTTCGGCGGTCTGCTGCTGACCGCCGGCTCCATCGCGGACCGCTTCGGCCGCCGGCGGGTGCTGCAGATCGGTCTCGGCCTCTTCGGCGTCATCAGCCTCGCCGTGGTGCTCGTGAGCACCACGGTCGAGCTGATCGCCCTGCGGGCCGCGCTGGGGATCGCCGCCGCCGCGATGGCTCCCATCACCAACTCGCTGGTCTTCCGGCTCTTCGACGACGAGAAGCTCCGAATGCGCGCCATCACGCTGATGATGGTCGTGGGGATGTCCGGGTTCGTCCTCGGCCCGCTCCTCGGCGGCACGATGCTCGCCCACCTCCCCTGGCAGTGGCTGCTGCTGGTGAACGCGCCCATCGCCCTCATCGCCTGCGTCGGCGTGCGCTTGGGAGTGCCGGCCGACACCGCAGACGGCCTCACCCGTGATCGCTTGGACCTTCCGGGCACGGCGCTCAGCGTCCTCACGATCGGCCTCGCCTGCTACACGTTGACCAGCGGCATCCAGAACGGCTGGACGTCGCCGATCACGATCGGCGTGGCTGCCGGTGCGGTGGCATCCCTCGTGCTCTTCATCGCGCGGGAGCGCACCGCCCGGTCCCCCATGCTCGACCTGACCCTGTTCCGCCGCGGCACGGTGCGCGGTGCCGCGATCGCCCAGATCGGCACCTCGGTCGCCATGGCCGGGGTGATGTTCTCACTGATCCTGCACTTCCAGTACGCGTGGGGCTGGTCGCCGCTGGTGGCCGGGCTCGCCAACCTCCCCATCATCCTCACGATGATCTTCGCCACCCCCCTCACAGAGTGGCTCGTCCGCCGTCTCGGCCACCGCTTCGCCTGTCTCGTCGGTGCGGGACTCCTGGCGGCGGGCCTCGGGCTCATGGCGTGGGCGGTGGAGCAGAACTACGTGGCGATCGCGGTCGCGATGGTCGTCATGACGATCGGGCTGCGGACCGTGATGACCATCTGCGCGGTCGCCCTCGTCGGCGCGATGCCCGAGAACCGCACCTCCATGGGCGCAGCGCTGAACGACGCCGCCCAGGAGGTCGGGACGAGCGTCGGAACGGCCGTCGTCGGAACCCTCATCGCCGCGCTCGTCACCACCGTGCTCCCCACCGGAACCTGGAGCTCCACCCTGGTGGCGTCCTTCTTCCACGGCGAGCAGCTCACCTTCATCGTCATCGCCGTCGCTGTCGGACTCATCTCGGGGATCGGGGCTCTGACCCTCACGAACGCCCGCACCGTGGACGAGCACGCCCCCGCGGACGAGCCTCAGAGCGAGGCGACGTCGGTGAACCGCGTCAGCGCCGGTGGTCCCGCCAAGTAGTCGCCGAGTCCGGAAGCGCCGGGCCCGGCCCGCCACGCGCGGTAGGCGTCATCGTGCTCGAGCGACTCCCAGCGCTCGACCGCGACCACGTGCGCGGGGTCGGTGACATCCGTGACGACCTGCACGCCGAGGCAGCCGTCGAACGCCCGCGTGTCCGCGAGGATGTCGAGCAGCGCGCGCGGCCCGTCCTCGAGGTGGTCGGCAGCGAAGCGCAGGTCGAGGAGGGAGGTGACAGTCATGCGGGCGACGCTAGCACCACGACGTGGGGCGCGGTCGCAGGTCGGCCAGGGAGCTGACCACCGTCACGTACCTCTTGCGGCTCGCCGTCCCACGGTCGTCGATTGGATGCGCCGTGGGCAGACCCGTGAATCCGAGCCGCCAACGCGCCTCGGGCACGCATTGCTTCGAAGTCGCGCATGTCGACCAGGTTGGATGGGCGTACTCGCCGCCGAGGACGAATGGCACCTTCGGAACCAGCCGATAGCCCGCCCGCAGCGCTCCGTATTCCTCCTGCCATGCGTGAGCCAGCGGATGGCAGGTCAGCAGGGAGCAGTCTCCTAGGACGTTAGCCGCCCACTCTTCGAGCGATTCAGCGATGACGACCGGCTCCGCCGTTTCGCGTTCAAAGGAAACGACGTCAGAGCCGGCCAGGCCGGACTGCCCACCGAAAATATCCTCCGCGAAGAAGGTCAACCCGCTTCTGCTGCGGAGTAACTCGACCGATTCCATTGACCCGTCAAGTTCGGCGAGGCGTGCGTCCGGGTCATTTTCTGTGAACTCTTCTATCGGGTATCAGTGCCTGCGCTGCCGCTTTGCCAGCGACTCGACCACCGCGGCGGCGGCCACGAATAACACCCAGACGACCCAGGCGATCGGTGAGCCGAAGAAAATGACCGCCTGATGACCACGTTTGAAGGAGGGGCTCTTCCAGGTCGGGTGATACAGTTCGCGCGTGAAGCCGCGCGTCATTCTCGTCCTACTCGTGGCGATTGCGACGCTCGCATGTCTGCTGACTGGGTGCGCACAGGCGGGGAGATGCTCCCAAGCGGTGAGTGTGGCGCCAGACGTGGCCGCCGATCTGTCGGAGTGGTTCAGAAACAACCCCGGCTCGAGCGTACAAATCTGCGCGAACGACGCGTGCAAGATCTCGACTCGAGGCAGCTCCGAAACGTCGTCCAGAGTGACGTTCACGGCCGATACCTCAGCGCCGCCATCGGGAACACAGCCAACAAGTGTCGAAGTGCATGTGGTCGCAACGAGGGGTAACACAGTCCTCGCAGATCAATCGATCGAACTCCGCACCCAAGACGATGTATGCGGCCAGCGGTCCGTCGCGTTCCGAATGGACAGCTCCGGTCTTCTATCACAAGGGTGATCTCTGAAGGTTCATACAGAGACCGTTTTAGGCCATATACAACGAGAATCCCAGGGATATACCGTCCGTTCTATGGTGAACAGAATGTTGGGCGGGGGGATGACATTCGTTGTCGTCGTGGCCCTAGGACTAGGCATTACAGGCGCTAGCGCAGCACCGACGGCTCGTCATCTGGAGGCGCCGGGGTGCGAGGGCGTGACGGTGAACGCACCGCCACCGGGCGGCGATCAACTATCCGTGACAGACGCCGGGATGGCCGGTGCATCGCCGCTTCTAGAGAAGGCAAACGCGGCTCACGTAAAATGGGCCACCAACGTCTCCTGCACGGCGGTAGGCAAACGCGACCACCGCAGTAAGCCAGCCCCTCTTCACAGTCCCAAGACCACAACGAGTCCGTCGTCAACCCTGGGGTCTTCGACCAATTGGTCGGGGTACGACACGGATGCATCGACTGCTTATTACGCACAGATGGAGTGGTATCAGCCCACGGTAAGCAATCCAAGCGGCGCAAGCGACTCCTATTCCTGCATCTGGCCGGGTATCGGCGGAGAGAACGGTGGCGTGCTCGTCCAGGCGGGCACTGAGGCTGACCGGCATTCGTATCTTCCCGGACAGACCGACTACTTCTGGTACGAAGTCGTAACCTCGAACTCGTCGGTCCAGACACGCGTCAACGGCGTTTCGGTGACGGCCGGCGATGACGTCGGCGCAGCGGTGAGTTACAACCAGTCCGCCGGCACCGTGTCTTTTACCGTGGTCAACTTCACTGCCGGCACTTCGGCTAACTTCAGCGTTGCTACACCGCACCCCAGTGGCACCGCTGAGTGGATCGTCGAACGCACTGAGATCAATGGCAACCTGACGTTTCCGTACCTTGCCAACTTCGGAACCGCTCGCGTTATCGCCGCGTACTACAACATCCAGGGGAACGGCGCGGCACGGACGCCCCAACAGGGCGGTGCCCAACCGATCACGATGTACAGCCAGCGAGCGGGCAGCGCCGTGCTGTCCAGCCCGAACCCTCTTGGAGCGAACAACGCTCCGCAATTCACTGTCACCTGGCATTCGCCAGGCATCTAGCGAAGCGACTGGGTGGCTGGCTAAGCCAGCCACCCAGTCGCCGCTCTACCATCCCGCGTAATTGAGCCCCGGACGTATCACCGGCGTGACCTTGTCCGCGCGAGTGAATCCCCACACTGAGTAGTCCTCCGAGTGGCACCCGTGAGCGCTGACAATGGGGAGAGACTCCAGCACGACCTTTACCGGCCGGCAATGTAGCGGAGGGTGGACCCGATGTACGCGGCGGACTCCGACTTCGAGATCTGCATCTCCCACCGGAACCCTGACGCCGTAGCCAGAAGAACTTCCCCATAGAGGACGATCGGTAGCGCAGGGTTGTTCGCGAACCGACGATCAGGGCCGCCGCCCTTGTTCACGTACTGCCAGGTGGACCCGACCTGTTTCGTGTCCCGGAGAACCGGTCCGGCCGACTCGATGAACCGTGTGGTTGAGTCCGTCACCTGCAAATTGGTGTAGCCAACGTCGGTGAACTCCTTGCCCTGTTTCACCAGCACACGGTCGGGCAGAAAGTAGAGGGTAGTCTGCCCTGCCGTCCACGATGGGACGGCTACGTTCGTCACCAGCTGCTTCGGTGCTTTCGCCCCGACGGTAACCGGTTCCCGCCGCACGAGGTTCGACGCTCCCGCGTTCACTTTGTGCTGGTAGCCGGCGCCGACTGCACCGGATTGGGTGATGCGCCACCGGCCGGCGAGCCCGCGGAGGTGTTCGTCCGCGTCGACGAGCGCTTGGAACCGGGCGGCGGCTTCATCGTTGACGTCGTAGAAAACAACAACGGACTGGCGGGCCCGGTCGCGGAGCGCCAACCACCACACCCCGGGGATGGCGAGCACCCAGAGGATCCACCCGAATGGCATGATGAACGCCCCGACGACGGACGCTGCCAACGCCACCCACCAGGCGATGCCGTGACGGTTCGAGGCTTCACGGAGTTGCCGGACCACGTCGTCTGGCCCGGTCGGTTCCAGCTCCTGGACGTCTGCCCCGGTCACGTCCTCCATCAACACAGCGGACGCCGAGAACATCGTCGGTGACGCAGGCTGCACCGGTTGCGTCGCCCGGACGGGAACACGGCCGTTCAGGCTGGCGCGGTAGTAGACACCGCCGGCGCCCATGTGAACGTAGTTGCCGCGTGGACCCGAACCGACCCGGAACCCAGGCACGCCAGCGCTGACTCCGAGGCCCGACTTCGAGAGGTTGAACCGGAACGGTCCCGCCTTCAAGCTCTTGCGGATGTAGAACCCCACCTGCTCTCCCCTGTCGATCTGGATTCATCTTGGCAGCGCCAACCGGCGCTTGACCCTGTGGTCACCCGAATTGGGGGCCGGCCACCGTGGTCAGTCTCCGCTGTGCTACGCGGGGAGCGTGGCGGTAACGTTGCCTCCGGCGCTCCCAGCCTGAGATTGCACTTCGGTCTCCGACGATGTTTCGTCGATGAGTTTCAGCGCGGGCGCCTCAACGATCCCCTGGACGATGGCTTGAACGATGAACGTCAACGCAGGTAGGGCGATCGTTGTCCCCAACCACCCGGTCAGCAGATAGAACGAGTGGAAGAGGCCCCCAGTGTTGAACTTCTCCGGGATCAACGGCCCGAATAACACCCACACAGCCATCAGCCAGCGGTGGCCGACGATCAGCGGAACGCGGAACTCACGCGCTATTCGGCGTGCCCGAAAGCACGTCCGCGACACTACTCTGCTCTCGGGTCGGCGCCAGCATGTCCGAACCGGGCAGATCCGGTTCAGGATCAAGATCACCGGCTCGCTGAAAGCCAACGAGATCGCGGAAGTGGCCCGAAAACCCACAAGACCGCCCGGCAAAAGCTGGGCGGTTCTCTTATTGGCGGAACCTCAGATCAGTTGGTTGGGCAACCTTAGATGGCGGAGACGGAGGGATTTGAACCCTGACGGTGCTCCTTAATTGGCCTCCCAATCCCCGGAAAACCGCGAAATTCTGCGGCTCTTGAATGACATTGCACTGCTCTCGGTTACTGGAGTTGTGGGGTTTCTGTGGGGGGCTCGCCGCCACATCTGGTTCGCGCCTGCGCACCGCCGGATTTCCAAGTCGGGAGAACCGGCAGCCCTGGACAGGCCCATCGCCGCCCAACTCCTGAGACAACCGCCCAGCCGAGTACCACTACGCGATGACCAGGCGCCGAAGCTACCGGAGAAGCACCTCGGTGATCGGGCCGGCCGTGAGACCACTCACAATCCGAACAGACGGGACGTACACCGCCGGGCCTTCACCGGACGGGTTGTCCCACTCGTACGCGACCACCTGCAATGTGTTCAACCGCCGGCCGACCAGCACAGCCAGAGGGAACGGGCCGTGAAACGCCAGGTGAACCTCAGCGTTATCGGCGTCAGCGGACAACGACTTCAGCTCCGCCGAGATCGCCGCAGCAACCGCCACGCCGTCGTCGGCGGACAGAAGGCCATCCACGTCCACAGTCAACGCATACGCAGCCGTGAAACCGCCCGACGCAACCAGCCGGTCGAATGCCGGGCCACTATTCAGGCTGCCGAGCCCGATATGAACAGCGATCTTCTTGGAGGAACGGTCCGCCGCGTCACCGACAGTCGCAGACACCACCCGTGGAGGCTGCCCGCCGCCACCGGATCCCCAGACCAAACCGGAACTGTCCACCACGCGCACATCCGAGAACTTCGTCTCCGGCAACGCTGCCCCCAACGCCAACGCCAGAGACAGATGCATCCCGCCGCGCACCTCGACCGTCGTCGCCCGTGACATGTGGATCGCGTCCCCGGTGAATGGAAACGTCGCAGCCAACGCCCTCACCGACGCGGTATCCGGCAGTCGCCCCGGAGACGGGTCCAAGCGGATATGGAGGTCCGCCCCGCTGGCATCATCCGCCGTCGGTTCCGGGCGAGACTGAACCTCCAACGTGAACACGTCACCACGGTCAGCAATCTCATCCTTGCGCTGCGCGACCCGGTGACGAACCTGATCACGGATGATCTCCAACACACCATCCACTGTGCGGATATCCGACTGCTTCTTCGCCGCGAGCTCGCCATCAGAGAAGCCCAGGATACGATCTGGTGCCGAGAAATCGACCTTGGCAGGGTTGTCCGGATTCGCAAGCGTATTCGCGACACTAAGCGCAAAGCCGCTGTCCTCGTCCAATGCAACCAGCGCAGGTGCCTCAACCTCGCGGACGATCGTGCTGCATTCAATCTGCTTGGTCACGACAAGGACCGCGCCGGAGAGCCCCGACTTCAACGCCTCGCGCAGCCGATGGACCGTCGTCCCTGGCCGCAGATCACGGTGATCGCGCCACACGACCAGACCAGCCGCCCGAGCGAACCTACTCACCGTGTCCGCATCCTCAGTGCCATCCGACTGCCGGTACGAAATGAAGATCGGACCGTCAGGGTCCACCGACCCCTCTGCGATTTCCACCACGTTCTCAGACCGCTCCACGACGACATCCGTCAGAGCAGCTGGACGAAGCCGACGAGGGACCGCCTCGACAGCAGAGAACCCGACGACAGGGTGCAAGGCCGCGACAACAACAACTGCCGAACCGTGCACATCCCTTGCGATCGCCCTCGCCGTCGCCTTATCGACGCCGCTAGGCGACGACATCACCGGATGAGAATGCCACTCCCCCACATAGCCGGTTAGTTCGTCCTCCGGATGGGCAGCCCTGAAACGCTGCAGCAACGCATTCGCCTGGGCGCCGTCTCGCGTGTAGCGGTGCGTAGACGGGGCCTCCCCCGGCACCACCAGCACATCCGATGCAATAAGGTCGCCGTCCTCGAAGTGTCCCAACAGCACACCCCCGGCTTCCGCCCCGCCAGCACGCCTAATCGCGGTCACAATCTTCAACTCCGCAGCAGCCCGCAGTACCACCTTCACGCCCGCCCGCCACCTTCCAACAGATCCAGCTCACGGGTCTCTCCCGCCGCGCTCAACGGGGCACCCGTCATCGTCGCGACCGCGTGGCGCGCCGCCGCCGCCGCGGCTTCCGCAACCGACGGCGGAGGAGTCAATGACACCGGAGATCCGCAACCCGCCTCGTACACCGCTGGTACCGGCTCACCGCGATCGCTCAACGGAAGCGGGCTCACGTTGTCACGGGGTGGGAGGACATCCACCCGGAACGTCTTACCTTCGTTCTGCAGCACCACCGTCAGCGCGTGGACGCCCAGAGCTTCAGCATTGTCGCGCAGCATCTTCGATACTGTCCATTCGGCGCTCGCGTTGATGACCAGGTCGTGTTCTTCCAGAAGCACCCGGATGGTAGCGATGTCGTCGGCGAACTCCACCCGGGCGTCGATCCCGTCCGCGGGAACGTCGAACAGTTCGGCCAGCCGTCGTTTCACGGCATCGACCTTGAACAAGCCGACTTCCTTCTCTGTCGCCGTATGGCGCACGAGGTTCCCCGGAAGGACAAGGTCAGCATCGATAAGAGTGAAGCGGATCACCCCGGCGCGGGCGAGGGAGTCCGCCAGAAACGATCCGAGCGCTCCCAGGCCAATGATCGCAACGGACTGGGTCTGCAGCTTCTCGTGAGCGGCGCCGGCTCTAAGCCGTCGGGTCTCGCGGCTGGTGCTGGCGCTTGTCAACCGTCGCACCACGATCCCGCCGCTTCGCGTCGGCCAGGCCTCGAGCGCAATGGCCGCATAGTGATCGTCGCGGCTGTAGCGCAGCAGAACCACCGAGATCTTTCCGGCGTTGATCCAGCGGGTCAACTGGTCTCCGTCGTCGAGCAGCGTCTGGATCTGCGACCAGTCGCGCGGAGGCGAAGCCACTTCGCCGAGATCGGCGACAGCCCCGTAGATGTAACGGTCCTTACGTCGCTTCGGCGGCATGGATCCGGTGCCGACCAGCCTGGCGACTCTCGGGTTGTGTCGGTCAAGCTGAAAACGAACAGGCTTGCCGAGGAACGCGTCAAGCTCCGGGTAGAGGTATACGTGACCATCGGTCTCCGACTGCTCGAAGTACCGATCGAGGTCCATGTCCGGCCGGTCCCCTACCCAGCCAGCATCTGCCTCCTCGAACCACCGTCCGACGTGGGTGAGGAACGCTTCAGCGTCAACCCACCAGAGCTGCTTCTTGTCATCCTCAGCGACGAGGCAGAGGTCACCGTTACGCTCCCGATGCCACGACCAGGCCAGCGAGTCCTGGTCTACGGGCGTGACGCGGGGTGGGGCATACGGAAACCGTGTTGTGAGTGTGATTACGACGTCGCTGCGGCCGCCACTGTGCTCCACCGGACCCAACCAGGATCGTGGTCCGCTGGCGCGGAAACCGGCTCGAACGAGCGCCTCCCCGAAATGCTCGCAGTGGTACCGGATGTCCTCATCGAGCGCCGCGACGTTCATCCGAAGTCGCGCTTGCCCGCCGGGACCTCGCTGGCGCCCGCGACGATCGAGAACGCCCGACGCTTGCCGTTCTCGTCGAAACCGTCGGGCATCGGGAACACGATCTCGTCGTCGCCGTTACAGCCCAGCAGGGCGCGCCACGCCTTCGCCGCTTTGCCTTCGTCGGGTTCCGCCAACGCATCCTCGGCAGTCGCTGCCGCGTTCTTGAACGCGTCGTTCAGCAAGTCCATCTGCTGGTCGGTTGCGCGGAACTTCACGGCCGCACCAGGGAGGGTCGGGTCCGACAGCACCGTGCCGTGGGTGACGATGTCGTCGATGATGTCGCTGGCGGCGCGCAGCGCAGATGTGTAGTACTCGGCGACGTCGTTGCCAGCGACTCTACCCGTATCGAACGCCGTGTAGGTGACGAGCTCGATGAAAAGCCCGCCGGGCTTCGCGTTCCCTCGTAGGGCTCGACGGGTCTGCCGCATCAGCTTCACTACGGGCTTGTAGAGACCGGAGTGTGCCGTGTTCATCTCGGTGGCCAGGGATGTGAGCTTGTCGGGGTTCGTCTGGACCCATTCGTTGTCGTAGCCGCGGCGGGGGATCTCCCAGGTGTCGTCGCTGCGGGGACGCGCGGGAACCGCATCGACGTGCATGTCGTAATCAGGGAAGCGGACCTTCAGGCTTCGATCCTGCCTCTCGACGCGCGGGTTCCCTTCTGCGTCGTTACCGAACTCCGCGTCAAGCACGTTGAAGAAGCGGCTGAGGATCTGGTGGGCGGTGACGTCGTCCGGAAGCGATGTCATGCGCGCGAACACGTCGACGTCCTTGATCCGTCGGATCGACACGTCGCGCTTGTAGGAGCCGATCAGGATCGGGTCGATGTCGTAGCTGGACAGAACATCGTCGGCCTCCAGGGCGGCGCGTACCTGCTTGTGCGCGTCGGGGGCGTTGACCTTGTCCGCCTTCGGCTCGATGTTCTCAAGGGCCTGCTTGAACTGCGTGGGGAGGTGTGCCATGACTGGCCTCCTTTCGGGTAAGCGGGGTTCGGGTCCCCTCTGGTAGTGAAAGTGTAGCGCCACATGGGGAAGTGGGCAAATGGGCATTTTCGTTCGTGTAATAATGGGCATACCACACCCCACCGACGTGGGTTATGCTGCGGGAAAATGAGAAACGAATGGGAGCAGCAATGAGGCAGCACGAAGGTTTCGCCCCAGCGGGCGAAGTTGTCGCTGACGAAAGAGCACGCATCGCGTTCGGGAAGGCCGGCGTTAGACGAGACGACCGTTATGCAGTTGCGATCAATGATGAAGGCGAAATACTCCTCACCCCGTTGGTCTCGATCCCTCGACGTGAACTATTCATCTGGGAGAACGAGCTCGCTCGCGAGGAGCTTGGGGAGGGCCTGCGGCAATCGGCGGCCGACGAAACCACATCACTTGGCAGCTTTAGCGACACCACGGCGGACGAGGTCGAGTAGGTGGGGTATGCCCTCAGATTCACCCGATCGGCAGCCAGCCGCCTGAAGGAATTCGACACGCCGGACCAGCAACAACGGTTGACGCGCTTACGCAGCAGCCTGAGCTTGCTGGAGACTGATCCCAATCTGCCCCAGCTGCGCTCGCACAAGTACACGTCCGTGCACGGCGTGAATGGTGAAGACGTGTGGGAATCGTTCGTGGGCGACCCTGCAGCGGCGGACTGGCGGATGTTCTGGCACTATGGCCCTGAGGCCGACACAATCACCGTCGCGAGCATCACTTACCCGAAGTAGCAGTTGACGCTCGACTCCGCCTCATGTTCGTGGGGGGCCAATGGAGTTTCGCGATCAAGACGAGGAGCGCATCTTCCTTGACGCCCTCGTCAGCTACACCGACGCTTGCGTACAACCGGAACTTACCCCGTCGTGCCCGTTCTACGTGAATAACGACGGCCATGCAACCTGTGGCGAACAGTGCCTGACGATACTCGCGGAACACGGAGTCAACGAGCGACCGGTGGTCGTACGCCAGGTCGGCGGCCTCCTAATGACAGGGCGGATGCTCCCGGCCGCATCAGTGTCGGGTCCGACTTCGTTCGACGCCGCGCAGGAGTACATGGTGGGGCGCGACAAGCCTCCCCACGCTCGCAGTACCTCAGCCCTCTTGATGTCCTTGCGGTCTGCGACGTTCAAGCGGCTCTATCAGGACATCGAGGCAGATGACGACGACACGTTCGAACTGTGGAGTGAACTGGAACGGCGCGGCGTAGAGATGGACCGCGTGTTCGCCGGCGGGATCGCTCGCGAACTTGCTGTCGCTGTGGCCGTTCGGGTCCTCGTGATGATCGCGCAGCAGGGCAGTGACAGTACCCAGGCTCCTCTGCCGCCATCCGGCCACTCAAGTGCGATGGTCGCTGCATGGGTGGACGTAGCGAAATTCGGAATGGATGACGACCTCAGGCAGAGGAGCGACGACGAGTTCTTCAGTCGCGGAGAGGCGTTCCAAGTAGACCTTCGTAAGATCCTCCCGAGCTTCTTCGCAGATGAAGAGGCAATGCGTGATCTGTTGGCCCAACGCGAGCTCGGGTACCTGTTCTCTCCGGCGTTCCTCCTGCGCGCGACGCATTGGTTCGCTTCGCTGTTGAATGTGGACCTGAATGCGGCGTTGAACGCTGGCGTACCGGATCCGTATGTCTTCACGAGCCTTCCATTGAACGATCCGATGGATGAGTCCGGAGCATGGATCTGGGAGCGTTTCACGCTGACGGACATTAACTCATGGTCTTCGAGCTCGTTGACTCAGGAATGGCGCTGGCAGAAGCTCGGGCGCGCAAGTGCCTGTGCAGCTCGCACCCTCAAGGAGCGCTCGCTGGCGGCGGACGTGGTGGCGGAAGCCGCGATGCTGAAAGCATCCAGAACCTCCGGCCGCCGTGTTCATTCACGGGGATTTGACCCCGCTCAGTTTGTCGGGCCAGCCACCGAGCTGCTCCTAAAAGACGAGTGGGAACACGCAGTCCGAATCTTTGAAGGCGTCGTCGAGTTGAACCCGGGTGATGGGACCGCCTGGAACAACCTCGGCTTTTGCTGGCTGCGGGAGAGCGCAGAGCGAGCCCTGCCGCTGTTGCAGCGCGGCGCCGCTTTACAGCACCCAGTCGAGCTCATTTCGATCGCCAACCAAGTTCTCGCACTGCATCTGACCGGAAGCAATGGGGAAGCGCTACGCCTGGCCGACCAGCACCTGGCGCTTCCTCATCTCGATGAGGGGCTAGCTGTTGTCTGGCATCACGAAAGCCGAGATGTACGACTCGAGCTCCTTGATGACGCAGATCCTCGACAGTACTTGGAGGAGTTGGTCAATCACATCCGCTCCGGCCCTTGCTGAGAAGCGGGATGGATGGACCAACAAGATCGCGAACCTCGCCCGCGTGTTGCGATTGCTGCATGCCTGGATGGGGTGAAAACTCAGCGACCGCAGTTGTAGGGCTTCTCGCGGTTGGAGACTGCGGCGCGGTGCGCTCGCCAACGTCCAGAATACGAAAACCAGCGCCAGGATCTCCCCGGGCGACTCCGGTGAATCACTTTGTGGGGTTTCTGTGGGGGCTGGCGATCTATGGGTGTAAAAAACTACCTCTGACCAGCATTTTTATGTGGCGGAGACGGAGGGATTTGAACCCTCGGTCCCCTTACGGGGACTCCACCTTAGCAGGGTGGTGCACTAGGCCTGACTATGCGACGTCTCCAGCGCGCCCGCGAACGGACGCACGACAGCCATCATAACGGACGTTGCCGGGGCGGCCGGACACGTCCGCTCAGGCGCCGGCCGGGAGGTTCTGGGCGACGGTGCCGAGGATCTCACTGATCAGGATGATCGACCAGACCACCGACAGCACGAGCGAGACGACGTACGCCGCGATCGCGACCCAGAGCGGCGCCAGCCCCCGGCCGCCGGCGACACCGCGCACGACGACGCTGCGGCCGATCGGGTAGACGATGCCGAGGAACGACCACGCCCAGTGGAAGGGCCGCTCCATGCCACGACGCAGCAACTCGCGGTAGTCGAGCCACGAGAAGACGATCATCGCCGCCGCGAGCACCCAGCTCAGCCCGAGGACCACGAAATAGATCGGGCCGCCCACGAGGGCGAACGGGTCCGTGAGCACGGCGCTCGAACCGTCGGCCGAGAAGCGGAACATCGGCTGCGGGTGCAGGAGGAACAGCAGGAGGCCGCTGGCGACCGGGAGGACGGCGACCAGCCAGATCCACACGGTGTAGAGCGGGGTGCCCGGCGCCAGGGGGCGGCGTCGCGCGGGTGCGTACGCGGTGGGCGCCGCTGCGAGCTGGTCGCTCCAGCGGGAGCCGTCCCACCAGCGCAGCGCGCCGGACCCGTTCGGGTCCGGGTACCAGCCGGCCGCAGGTGTGGTCTGGTCGGTCATCGCGGCCTCAGGAGTCGTGGCCGACGGCGGGCTCGCCGACGAACTGGTGCGACTCGCCGGCGAGCTCCGGCCAGTCCTCGGAGTCCGCGATCCGCACCCATGCGCCCTTGGCTTCGCTCCGGCCCGCGGGCACGGCGGAGGCGACCTCGCGGCCGATCAGGTCGTCGGCGCGATCGGTGGGGAGGTCCACGACGAGGTCCGTGCCGTCGAGGTAGGCGAACAGGCGGCCGTGGACGTGGAGCCCGGTGGCGGTCACCGACACGTCGAGATCGGGGTCCTCCAGCAGCTGGGCTGCAAGCAGCTCGAACGAAGCGACGGGGGTGTCGGTCATGCGGATCCTCTCGGCCGGATGCGGACCCGGAGGGGCGCGCCGGGTCGGCACGCTCCGGGCGGTCGCACTGGCGCGATCCTATCGTCACCCGCCGGGCCGCAGCGGTGAGGCGGGCCCGCGGCGACGGGCCGCGGGGCTACGCGTCGCCGGCCAGCCGCTGCAGGATGCGCAGCAGGGTCGCCCGCTCATCCTCGGCCAGCGGATCGAAGAGCCGGTCGAGGACGCGATCGGCGACGGCATGCCCGGCCGCGAGCACCCGGCGACCGTCGTCGGTCAGGGCGTGCTCGATGCGCCGGCCCTGCCCCGCCGTCCGGACGATCAGCCCGCGGGCGGCCAGGCGATTCGCGAGCGTCCCGAACGCCTGATCGCTCTGGAACGTCGTGACGGCAAGGTCGTGGCCGGAGGCGTTGGGCATCCGGTCGATCGCCCGGAGCGCATCCCACTGCACCAGGGACACGCCGACCTCCTGCAGGGCGGCATCCATGGTGCGGTGGTCGCGGTACTGCGCACGCTTGATCGCAAGGCCCAGGGCTTCCAGATTCGTCGTCACGGTGCTACCTTATCAACATTCGTATATAAACATGTTGAGTTAGGACCAGCTATGACCCCCTCCCTTCCCGCCGACGTGGAATTCCTCCGCGCCGGAGACCCGGCCGCACCCGTCGTCCTCGTGCTGCACGGCGGAGGCGGCCCGCAGACCGTCGCCCCGCTCGTCTCCCACCTCGCCGAGACCCACCGCGTCCTCGCCCCCACCCACCCGGGCTGGAACGGCACGGCCCTCCCCGACGACATCCGCTCCGTCGGAGACCTCGCCGCCGCATACCTCGACCGGCTGCTCGCCGACCGGATGCGCGATGTGACGCTGGTCGGCTCGTCCATCGGCGGGTGGATCGCGCTCGAGATGGCGGTGCGCGCCGCCGGGGACGAGAGCTCTGCGGGCGTCGTCCGCGCTGTCGTCGACATCGACGGGGTCGGCGTCGTCGTCGACGGCGAGCCGATCGCGGACTTCTTCGCCCTCGACCCACGCGGCCTCGCGGAGGCCGCGTGGCACGACCCGGAGCGCGGGTACATCGACCCCGCCGCCCTCACCGCCGAGCAGCGCGCCATCCAGCAGTCCAACGGGCAGACCATGGCGACGGTGGCGGGGCGCTCGATGAGCGACCCGAGCCTGCTCTCGCGGCTCGGCGCCATCCGCATCCCGGCCCTCGTCGCGTTCGGCGAGAGCGACCGCATTGTGACGCCGGCCTACGGGCGTGCGGTCGCCGATGCGATCCCGGGGGCGGAGTTCGCCGAGGTCCCGGCCGCCGGGCACCTCCCGCACCTGGAGAACCCGGGCGCGACCTGGGCGGTCATCGACCCGTTCCTGGCCGCATCCCGCTGAGCCCGCACTCCCGAGGGCTCACCCGGCGTGACCCTGGACGAACCGGGATGCGGCGATGTCGATGAGCTCGGCGTCCGGGACCAGCGGCGGGATGGACGGGTCGTCCGGGAGGTCGATGGAGGCCGTCAGCCGGATGTCCTGCGACGACGCCCCGACATCGATGCGGAACTCCCCACCCTCGAGCCGCCAGAGGCCGGTGCGTCCGTCGGGACGGACCGCAGCGGAGTCCCAGTACGCGAAATCACGGCCCTCCAGCGAGAAGCCGACCGTCCGGGACTCGCCGGGCTCGAGATGCAGCTTCTCGAAGCCGCGCAGTTCGCGGACCGGCCGGTGCACCTCCGCGTCGGGGTCTCCGACGTAGAGCTGGACGACCTCGTCCCCGGCCCGGTCGCCGTCGTTGCCGATCGCCACCGTCACGTTCACCGATCCGGTCACCGGATCCACCACATCCACCCGCAGATCCCGGTACGAGAAGGTCGTGTACGAGAGCCCGTGCCCGAACGGGTAGCGCACGCGCCGGTTGAGCGCGTCGTACCAGCGGTAGCCGATGAAGACGCCCTCGCCGTAGAGCACGGTGCCGCGCTCGCCGATCCAGTTCGGGAAGCCGGGGGTGTCCTCGACGGCGAGCGGGAAGGTCTCCGCGACCTTGCCGGAGGGGGTGGTCCGGCCGAAGAGCACATCGGCGATGGCGTGGCCGGTGCCCTGTCCGCTCAGCCAGGCCTCCACGATGGCGTCGACCCGGTCGTGCCAGGGGTCCATCGAGACGGGCGATCCGTTGGAGAGCACCACGGTCAGCGACGCGCCCGTCCGTTCCCGGACGTCGGCCAGCCGCGAGATCAGCGCGACCTGGTCGGCCGGGAGGTCGAGGTTGTCCCGGTCGTTCGCCTCCTGCTCGTACGAGAGAGGCAGGCCGGCGAAGACGACGATCGACTCGGCCTGCTCGGCCACGGCGGCGGCCTCATCGATGAGCCGCAGCGCCTCGGCCGAGAGCGGACCCCGGCCGGCATGCTGCACGGCCTCCGCGAGCTGCAGCTCCTTCGCCAGGGTCGCCGAGCGCCGGGCGACCCGCGGCTTCTCCTCGTCATGCGGGATGCCGTGAGCGGCGAGGATCGCGACGTTGTCGTCCTGATACGCGTTCTTCGTCGCATAGACGTATCCCGGAGCGAACGCGACACGCTCCCCCGCGATGGCGCGGATGGCCTCGATCGGGACATCGACGCGGGTCGGGTCGACGCCGGACGACCCGCCGCCCTGGATGCGCGCGTGCTCGGCGAAGGCGCCGATCACCGCGATGCCGGCGTCACTCGCTTCCGGCAGGGGAAGGACCGGCGCCGTCGCGTCCGCGCCCGGCTCGTTGCGCAGCAGCGTGATGCACGCGGCAGCGGCCTCGCGGGCGAGTGCGTGATGCTCGTCGGCGCGCACCAGGGCGAGCTGCTCGGCGGTCAGCCGGTCGCCCGCGGTGTGGCCGAGATCCATCACCGGGCCGTTGACGCGGTCGGCCCCGGGGTACGCCCGCGCGACGAGCGTCAGCACCCGGCGTGCCGCGTCATCCACCACGGACTCCTCCAGCCCTCCCGCGCGCACGGCCGCCACGATCTCCGCGTCGGTCCGGCTGCCAGTGCCCGGCATCTCCAGATCCAGCCCCGCCCGCACGGCGGCCACGCGGTCGTGGACCGCGTTCCAGTCCGAGACCACAGCGCCGCGATAGCCCCAGTCCTGGCGGAGGACGTCGGTCAGGAGCCAGCGGTTCTGCGACGCGTGCACGCCGAGCAGCCGGTTGTACGAGCACATCACCGTCCACGGGTCGGCCGTGCGCACGACGCGCTCGAATGCGGACAGGTACGTCTCGCGCAGAGTGCGCTCGTCGGCGACCACGGAGATCCGCGTGCGCTCGATCTCCTGGTTGTTCGCCGCGAAGTGCTTCAGCGACGTCCCGACGCCGGTCGACTGGACGCCGTCGACGTAGGCCGCGCCCAGTTCGCCGGAGTGCCGGGGATCCTCGGAGAAGTACTCGAAGTTGCGTCCGCACAGGGGCGACCGCTTCATGTTCACCCCTGGCCCGAGGACGACCTGCACGCCTTCGGCCCGCGCCTCGGCGCCGATGGCGGCCCCGACCCGGCGGACGAGCTCCCTGTCCCACGACGCTCCCAGCGCCGAAGCGGTCGGGAAGCCGGTGGCCGGCACCCAGACCATGTCGACGCCGGTCTCCTTGCGGAGCCCGTGCGGGCCGTCCCCCACCTCGATGGCGGGGACGGGTGCGGGGAGTCCCGGACGGTCGATCGACTGGGTGAACCAGTCGTCCACTCCGGAGAGCAGAGAGGCCTTCTCCTCGAGGGTGAGCGCTGCGAGGGTCTCGTCGACGTCGAACGGCGGCACGTGCATCGATGGGTCCTTATCTCACAGGGCGGTCTGCAGGAGGCCCGCTGCGCTCCGGTCCACGAGGAACCGGGGGGATGCGCACTGGGTGACGATGGTCGCCGGCCAGCTCGGTTCGTACGCCTCGGCCGCGGCGAGCCGCTGGACCGTCGACTGCTTGTGCTCCCCGGTGACGACCATGATGACGGCCCGGGAGAGCTCGCGGATGGTGCGGATGCCGACGGTCACCCCGTAGCGCGGAGCTTCATCCAGGCTCTTCAGCGTCGGGAACGTCCCGAGGTTGTCGCGCCGCGTGTCGTCGCCCAGCGCGACGACCCGGGTGACGGTGTCGGCGCCGGAACCGACCGGGTTCAGCGCGACATGCCCGTCGGACGCGCCCGACGCGAGCAGGAAGACGTCGATCCCCCCGGCATCCTCGATGGCGCGGTCGTATTCGCCGTCCGCCGCCTGGGGATCCGGCGACCAGAGGTTCCCGTCGGGGATCCGGCGCCCGGGCCGGGCGACGGCGTTCAGCCGCTCCACGATGTCGCGGCGCCCGAAACCGACGCAGCTGTGCGGAAGCGACTCGTCCACGGCGCGGAAGCCGCCCGCGGTCTTATCCACGTACTCGTCCATGAGGACGATGACGACGCCGCTGAGGTCGAGGTCGCGCTCGATCACCAGGAGGGCGAGCTGCTGGTACGTGGTGAGCGGGCTGCGTCCGCTCGGGCAGCCCAGCACGAACCGGCGCCCCTCGGCGGAGGCGGTCTCGATCGCATCGGCGATCTGGGTCGCGGCCGCACGTCCGACGTCGTCGGGGGAGTCGAGGATTTCGGGCGCGATGGACATGGGGACTCCTTGTCTGGGAAGGGGAGAGGGGCGAACGGACGCTCAGCGGACGCTGGAGGATCCACTCACTCCTTGATCGCGCCGTTGAGCACGCCGCTGATGAAGTGCCGTTGGAAGAACGCGTAGAGGATCAGGACGGGGACGGCGACGATCACCGACGCGGCGGCCATCAGGTTCACGTCGAGGGTGTTCTTCCCCTGGAAGACGCCGAGCGCCAGCGTCACCGGCTGGATGGCCGGATCGGCGATGAACACCAGCGACAGGAAGAAGTCGTTCCACGTCCACATGAAGGACAGCAGAGCCAGCGTCAGCACCGCCGGCCGCGAGATCGGCAGCAGCACCTGCCACAGGATCCGCCACGACCGGGCGCCGTCCATCTCCGCGGCCTCGATCAGCGAGGGAGGGACGGCCCGGAAGGTCGCCCGCATCCAGAACGCACCGAACGGGACGCCCATCCCGATCTGGATGATGATGAGCCCGAGCCACGAGTTGGTCAGCCCGATGGACTGGAACGTGTAGTAGAGCGGGACGATGAACACCTCGGCCGAGATCATCAGGCCGAGCAGGATCACCGGGAACAGGACTTTCTGGCCCGCGACCCCGAGCACGCCGAAGGCGAAGCCGGACAGGATGGCGAGAACCGTCTGCCCGACCACCGCGCCGACGGTGATGACCGTCGAGGCGATCATGGCCGAGCCGAATCCGCCCGCGTTCCACGCGGTGACGAAGTTGCTCCACTGCGGGTGGAGGAGGTCGAGCTGGCCGCTGCGGTTCGGGCTGAGGGCGGTGAACAGGAACCAGACCACCGGGAACAGCACGAAGATCGAGACCAGGATCAGGACCGAGTGGTTCAGCACGCGCTCTGCGCGGGAGATCATGCGTTCTTCTCCTCAGAGAGTCGGGTGATGACGAGGGCGACGAGCAGGCAGACGGCCGCGAGGATGATGCCGATCGCTGCCGCCATCCCCACGTCCGGGTTCAGGAACGCCTTGCGGTAGAGGAGGAGCGCGGGGGTCGTCGTGGAGCTGCCCGGGCCTCCCTGGGTGGTGATCCAGACCAGGTCGAAGGTACGGAGGGCGCCGGTGACGGTGAGCGTCAGGGCGACGGCGACCTGACCCTTGAGGCCGGGGAGGGTGATCGAGAAGAACTCGCGGATCGGCCCGGCGCCGTCGATGCGCGCCTGTTCGAACAGTTCGCCGGGAATCGCGGCGACGCCGGCGACGAACAGGACCATGCAGAGTCCCATCGCCGTCCACGTTCCGATGACGCCGAGCGCGGGAAGCGCCCACGTGAAGTCGCCGAGCCAGTTCTTGGCGAGGTCGCCGAGCCCGACGGCCCGCAGCGCCGAGTTGAGGGGTCCGTCCGGACCGTAGATGCGCTTCCAGATCACGGCGACGACGACGCTGGTGAGCACCTGAGGAAGAAAGAGCAGCCAGCGGTATACGCCGCTCCCCGTCGTCCTCCCCCGCCCGAGCAGCGCGGCCGAGAGCAGCCCGAGGGCGATCGGAATCAGCGCGAAGAAGACCACGAGGACGAGCACGTGGCCCAGCGACTCAAGGAGGGCCGGGTCGGTGAAGAACGACACGTAGTTGCTGACGCCGACGAACCGCGCCGCGGTGATCCCGTCCCAGCGATAGAAGGAGTAGTTCACGCTCTGCAGGATCGGGACGATGACGACGAATCCGTAGAACAGCAGGGCGGGCGCCGCGAACGCGAGCCCGAGCCAGCGGCGCCGGCGCATCCGCGGCGAGAGCGCCCGCGCCCGCGTCGCCCGGCTTCGGGCCACCGGTGCAGCGGCCGAGACCTCCGGCCGCTGCACCAGGTCGGATGAGGACATCTGTCTCAGCCCTTCGTCCGCTGAGCCTGGAAGGCGTCGTAGTCCTTCTGGCCCGCCTCGGCGAGCTGCTTCGGAGTGACCTGGCCCGCGTACAGCTGCTGCAGCTGACCGCCCATGGTGTCGAGCATCGTCGGAGTGGACCAGTCGAAGTACGGCGTGTAGCCGTTGCTCTTGTCCAGGGCCTGCTGCGCTGCGATCTCGCTGGCGAGCTCGGGGTTCCCGGACGGGATCTCCAGATCGGAGTGCAGCAGGGGGAGGAAGCCGTGATCGACCGCCAGCTGCGCCGCGGTCTTGCTCGCCATGAAGTCGAGGAACGCCGCGGCGGCGTCGGGGTTCTTCGACTTGGCCGAGATCGCCAGGTTGGCGGCCGATGCGCCGGTGCCGACGATCTTCCCGCCGTCCACCTGGGGCAGCTGCACGTAGCCGAACGTCTGCTTCTGGGCGTCGCTGAACGACAGGCTGCCGGTGTACTCGAAGCGGAACGCCGCCTTCCCGGCGAGGAAGTCGTTCTGCGCATCGGCGTACTGGATGCCCGCCGAGTTCGGCGTGAACCAGCCGGCGTCCGACCACTTCTTCACGTCGGTCGCCGCCTGCACGATGCCCGTGTCCGTGATCGGCACTGTGCCGTTCGAGTAGACGAAGTCGCCGATCTTGTCCGCGGCGGCGTACAGGTTCTGCGTGGCGAAGAGGATCGCGGTCGACGAGCCCTTGTCGACCGAGCCGTACGCGATCGGCACCTCGCCGGCCGCCTTCACAGCTGCCGCATCCTTCTCGAAGTCGGCCAGGGTCGCGGGAACGGGGAGGCCCAGCTTGTCGAGGATCTCCTTGTTGTAATACAGGCCGATCAGCGACGACCGGGCCGCCGGCGTCGCGTAGAGCGAACCGGTTCCCATCTGCTTCCCGTCGGAGGTGAACTCCGTCTGGCGTGCGATGGTGTCCGGGAACTCCTTGTCCCAGCCGTAGAGCCGGGAGTACGCGTCCAGGTTCAGGATGCGGCCGCCCTTGGCCAGCGTCCCCATGGCCTGCCAGCCGTTGTTGACCAGGGCGATGTCCGGGCCGTTCGGGTCTGCGAGACGCAGTCCGACGGTGTTGTTGACCTGGCCCCAGTCCTGCGTGGTCCGCTTGATGGTGATGTTGGGGTGCTTCTTCTCGAAGGCCGTGACGACCGAGTCCATCCACTTGCCCTCGTCGTTCTGCCAGAAGTCCAGAATCTTGAGAGTGACGTCCTTGCCGGACACATCTTTGGATACCGGGCGGGACGAAGCGTCCGCCGCGGTCGATCCACCCGGTGCGCACGCTGACAGGCCCAAGGCCAGTCCTGCCGCCAGAGCAACTGCCCCGACGAGGTGACGCTTCTTCATGCGAGTCTCCCTTAACCCGTGCCGTGTGTTCGCGCCGCTGTTCGGCGCAGAAGCAACGCTAGGCATAAGCAGCTCAGTTAGTCCACTTGGCGGCGAATTTAGAACCATTGTCGGGACTGGTATGGCTAATCCGGCTCCGCACAGCGACCAACGGGCGCCGAGGTGAGCGGACCAGTGCACAGTTTGGTTCTTTCTCGCCGTCGAACTGGCATAACTGGGCTCTCGATGACTAACGTGAACGGGGCGCCGAGCACCGGCGACCGGGCCGGATCACACGAGGAAGAGCGACATGGCGCAGTTGATTGGCATCGACATCGGCGGAACCAAGACGCATGTCGTGGTCGAGGCCGACGGCGCGCACCTCGACCGCCCCGTCCGTACCGAGCTCGTCGTGCCCTCGGCCGACTGGCGCGCCGGGCTGGGCGACGCCGCCGCCGACGCCCGCGGCCTCACCCGGCTGCTTGTCGAGAACTTCGGCAGCGGTGTCCTCGCCTCCGCCCTGGCGGTCGGAGCGCACGGCTGCGAGAACACCGAGCAGTGCCACGACCTGGAGCGCGCCCTCGGCGCGATGATCGACGGACCGGTCGTCGTCGTGAACGATTCGGAGCTGATCCCGCCGGCGATGGGCGCGGAGCGCGCGATCGGCGTCGTCGTCGGCACCGGGTCCATCGCGACCGCACGGGATGCGCGCGGCGCGCTGGTGAGCGCCGGCGGCTGGGGATGGTTCCTCGGCGACGAAGGCAGCGCCCCCGGCCTCGTCAGGGAGGCGACACGGGCCGTCCTCGACAGCCGCGACCGGGGCGAGCCGCTCGACGCGCTCGGCCGGCGGCTCTTCGCCGCATTCGACGCCGGCAACGGGGACGAACTCGCGCTCGCCGTCACCGAGACGGGATCGGCCGAGGCACTCGGCGAGCGCGCACCCGAGGTCTTCGCGGCGGCCGACGACGGCTCCGACCTGGCGGTGACCGTCGTGCGCGACGCCGGCGCCCACCTCGCAGCGCTGGTCGACCGGCTCCTGCTCCGCGGCATCGCGGCGGACTCCGTCGTGGCCGGCGGCTCGGTGATCGAACGCCAGCCCCGGCTCCAGCACGCCTTCGCGTCGGCTCTCGCCGACCGCCTGCCCGGTCTCGCCCTGCGCATCCTCGACAGACCGCCGGTGGAGGGCGCCGTCGCGCTTGCCCGCGGTCTCTCCCCCGCTTTCCGTTGACCCCCTCGATAACGATCGGAGACATCCACCCCATGAAAGTCACGCTCATCGGCGCCGGCAGCCGCGAGTTCGCCGGCACCATCATCCGCGACCTCCTCCTGAGCGAGCCGATCGCCGGGAAAGGCCTCGACATCGTGCTCATGGACATCGCCGCGGGGCCGCTCGCGGAGATGGAGGGCTACGCGCGCGGCGTCATCGACCGGCTGGGCCACGCGGCCTCGGTCTCCACGACCACCGATCTGGACACCGCCGTCACCGGCGCGGACTTCGTGGTGACCGCGATCGAAGTCGACCGCTACCGCTACTGGTCGCAGGACTTCACTGTTCCCCGCACGTTCGGGTTCCGCCAGATATACGGCGAGAACGGCGGCCCGGGCGGCCTGTTCCACGCCCTGCGGCAGTTCGGACCCCTGCTGGAGATCGCGCGGGCGATCGAGCGGCTCGCGCCCGACGCGCTGTTCCTCAACTTCTCGAACCCCGAGCACAAGGTGTGCGAGGCCATCACTCGCCTCACCAACGTGAAGGTCGTCGGCCTGTGCCACGGGTACTTCCAGGGCGCCCGCCAGGTCTCCGCGCTGCTCGATCGGCCGCTCGACGAGCTCGACCTCGCCGCGGCCGGGATCAACCACTTCACCTGGTTCCAGCGGATCCGCGACCGGAAGACGGGCGAGGACCTCTACCCGCGCCTGCGCGAGTTGGAGCACAGCGCGAACTGGGTCTCCGACTGGCACGAGGTGGGCCTCTCCCGCATCCTGTTCCGCCGTTTCGGACTGTGGCCCTCGCCGAGCGCCAACCACATCGGCGAGTACCTCGCGTGGGCCGACGACTACGTGCCGGCGCAGCTCCAGTACTTCCACGACCCCGCCGACGGTTCCCCGTGGAGGGAGGGCGCCGAGACGCCCGAGTGGTACTACGAGATCCGGTTCGCCGACACCGAGCGCCCGTTCCAGTCGCCGAAGTACGCGCAGAAGGCGCTCGAGGACACCCTGGAGGACCGCCCCCTCGTGTCGTCGGAGGAGCTCGCCATCCCGATCATCGAGTGGGTCGCCTGCGGCGTCGAGCGCGACCTCCCGGCCGTCAACCTCCCCAACCGGGGAGCGATCCCCGGGCTGCCGGACGACATGGTCGTCGAGGTCGCGGCGCGGGTCGAGGGCGGCGAGCTCGTCCCGATCCCGGTCGAGCCGCTCCCGGAGGCGGTGTTCGCGATGGTCCGACTGCAGGGCAGCATCCACAAGCTGCTGGTCGAGGCGTACGTGGAGCAGTCGAAGGCCAAACTGCTGCAGGCGATCCTCCTCGACCCGGTCGTCGACTCCCACAACCGCGCGGTCGCCATGATGGACGAGCTGCTGGAGCTGCAGAAGGACATCCTTCCCCCTCTGCGCTGACCCCAAGCACCGCGAAAGGCCTCCGATCCCGGCGGATCGGAGGCCTTTCGCGCGTCGGCTACTCGGCGCGGTAGAGGTCCGCGTGGAAGCGATAGGCGTCTCCGCGGTACGTGTTGAGCCCGAGCAGCACGGGAGCGCCCGCCCGGTCGTAGGCGATCTCGCGCCCGACCAGCACCGGGCTGCCCGGCTGGATGCGCAGCAGCCCCGTCAGGTCGGCGGTCACCGCCTGCGCCTGCACGCTGTAGGCACTCCGGAAGATCTTCACCGAACAGTAGGTCTGGAGGCTCTCGTACAGGGAGGCGTCGGTGAGGTCGACCTCCACGAGGGGCTGCGCGAGCGCGAGCGGCATGACGTTGCGATCGACGCAGATGGGCGTGGAGTTCATGCCGCGCAGGCGCACGAGCTCGAGCACCTCCGCTCCCGGCGCGATGCCCAGCTGGTTGGCCTCATCGAGCGTGGCCGACCGCACGGTCTTCTCCAGCACCTGTGCGGTGGGCGTGTGACCGCGCTGCCGGGCCATCTCGGTGAAGCTCTCCAGCGTGCTGGGCGGCTCGCCGACGGTTGGGCTGGGCACGAACCACCCCCGCTGCGGCGACCGGGCGACGCGGCCCTGACGCTCCAGCTCCTCCAGTGCCATCCGGACCGTGCTCCGGCTCACATGCATGCTCTCGGCCAGGAGCCGCTCGCCCGGCAGCTTCGTGCCCGGCTGATAGATCCCGTGGTTGATCGCCGAGCCGATCTCGCGCGAGACACGAGTGGTGATGGTCGGGGTCTTCACACCAGCCAACATACCAATCGGTGCCGCGGGCGGCGATCTGACGCTCAGTGGTACAACTGGGCGTCACGAGCAGGCGCTGCCGGAGAGAGCAGCGAAGGCCCCGTCGAATCCTGCACGCGCGAGAGAACCGGGGAGCGCGGATGGCGTGAGGCCGTCCGCGCTCCCGGTCGTGGCGGTCGGCGCCCGAGCCTGCCGCCGCGTGCTGACGACGCCCACCCGAAGGGTGCCGACGCACGCCCGTGATGGTGGGCCGGCACCGCGCGGGCGCCGGCCCACCATCGTGGGGTCTTACTCCGCCTGACGGCGTCGGCGGATCACCAGGAACGCGGCTCCTGCACCCATGAGCAGCAGGGCGAGGACGCCCGGTACGACGAGGTCGCTCCCCGTGAACGCGAGTCCGGTGCCGGGTGCGGGCGGGGTGATCGGCGTGCTGGTGTCGCAGCTGCCGGCCGGGTCGCACGAGCCACCCGCGTCGACCGGCGGATCCACCTTGTTGAACAGGCGACCGTTGCCGCCGTCAGGGGTGTTGACCGTGACCGAGTAGGTGACCGTCACGGTCGCTCCGATGCCCAAGGCACCGGCCCAGGTGAGGGTCGTCCCGTCGAGTACCGCACCCTGAGTGGCGTCGCCGTTATAGGTGGCATCATCCAGCACGTCGCTCATGTCGTCGCTGAACTTCGCCGGCGACGAGGCCGAGTAGGCGAGCTGTCCGGTGTTGGTCACCGTGATGGTGTAGATCACCTTCGCGCCCGGCTTGACGGCGTTCGTGGTCGACACCGACTTGTTCACCGTGTACGAGCCGACGGGGGTGTCCGTCGTGCACGAGGAGGCCGGGTCGCACTGGCCGCCGGGAGAGGAGGGGACCACTCCGTTGACCAGACGGTGGTTACCGGCATCCGGGCTGTTCACCGTCACCGAGTAGGTGACCGTGACGGTCTGGCCGACCGGGAGGGCGCCGGACCACGACAGCACCGGTGCGGCGTAGGTCGCACCGTTGTCCGCGTCGTTGCCGTAGGTGGCGTCATCGAGCACGTTCGTCAGGTCGTCGGTGAAGGACGCCGGGTTCTGCGCCGTGTAGGCCACGGCACCCGTGTTCTTCACGGTGACGGTGTAGGTGATCTTCGCGCCGGGGGTGGTGCTCCCGGCGGAGGCCGCCTTGGAGACCGTGTAGGAGCCGGACGGGATCTGCACGGTGCACGCCGCATCGGTGCTGCCAGGAGGGCAGCCGCCACCGTTGCCGGGCGGCGTGACGACCGTGTTGTCCAGGTGCTTGTCACCGGCGTCGGGATCGTCGACCGTCACCGAGTAGGTGACCGTGACGGTCTGGCCAACCGGGAGGGCGCCGGACCACGAGAGCACCGGTGCGGCGTAGGTCGCGCCGCCTGTGGCGTCACCGTTGTAGGTGGCGTCATCCAGCACGCTCGACAGGTCGTCGGTGAAGGACGCCGGCGCCGCAGCCGTGTAGTCGGCCGCTCCGGTGTTGGTCACCGTGATCGTGTACGTGACCTTCGCGCCGGGGGTCACCTCGGTGGCGTCGGCCTTCTTGACCACGCTGAAGGCCTGCACCGGGTTGCTGGTGGTGCAGTCCCCCGGCGCCGCGCAGGAGCCGCCGTTGCCGGGGTCACCCGTGACGGCGTTGGTGAGCGTCCCGTCGCCGGTGCCGGCCGGACCGACCTTCACCTGGTAGGTGATGGTCTGGGGCGTTCCGACCGCGAGCGGGCCGGACCAGGTCAGGGTGGTGTTGTTCACCACCGCGCCGTTGCTGGCCGAGCCGGCGACGTAGGTCGCGTCGTCGAGGACCTTCGAGAGGTCGTCGGTGACGGTCGCCGGAGCCGCGTCCGTGTAGTCGGCCGTGCCCGTGTTCGTCACGGTCACGGTGTAGGTGACCACGTCGCCCGGGTGCACCGGGCCGGTCGCCGACGAGGTCTTGGCCACCGTGTACGAACGCACCGGGTTCTCCGTCACGCACGACGACGCGGGCTGGCAGGAACCGCCGTCCCCCGGGACGGCCGCATTGCTCAGCGAGTGGTCGCCGGCGTCCGGGTCGTTCACGGTGACCGTGTACGTCACCGTGTGGGATGCGCCGGCCGCGAGCGCGCCCGACCACGAGAGCGTCGGGGCCGCATAGGTGGCTCCGCCGTTCGCGTCGTTGTCGTACGTCGCGTCATCCAGCACCGCCGACAGGTCATCGCTGAAGGAGGCCGGGTTCGCCGCGGTGAAGTCGCCCGTTCCGTTGTTCGTGACCGTCACCGTGTAGGTGACCTTCTGGCCCGGTGCGACCGAGCCGGACGGGGACGAGCTCTTGGTCACGGTGAACGAGCGCACATCGGTCGTGGTGGTGCACGATGCCGCCGGGTCGCACCCGCCGCCGGGCGAGTTCGGCCGGACCGTGTTGGTCATCACCTTGTCGCCCGTGTCCGGGTTGTTCACCTTCACCGCGTACGTGATCACCACCGTCGCACCGGCCGCGAGGGCGCCGGACCACGTCAGGGTGTTGCCGTTCACCGTGGCACCGTTGTCCGGGCCGCTGACGATCGCCCCGTCGTCCAGCACCCGCGACAGGTCATCGGTCAGAGTGGCCGGAGCCTGCGCGGTGTAGTCGATCGCGCCGGTGTTGTGCACGGTGATCGTGTACGGCACGGTGTCGCCCGCGGTCACCTCTGTGGTGGAGGCCGCTTTGGCGACCGTGTACGACCCCGACGGGATGTTGACCGTACAGGCCGGGTTCCCCGCGTTCGTGTCGCAGTCGCCGCCGATGCCCGGCGGGGTGACGACCGTGTTGTTCAGGTGCTGGTCGCCGGCGTCCGGGTCGTCGACCGTCACCGAGTAGGTGACCGTCACCGTGTCGCCCGCGGCCAGGGCCCCCGACCACGAGAGCGTCGGGGCGGCGTAGGTCGCACCGCCGGTGGCGTCGTTGTTGTAGGTGGCGTCGTCCAGGACCGCCGTCAGGTCATCGCTGAACGACGCGGGAGCCGCCGCGGTGTAGTCCACGACGCCGGTGTTCTTCACCGTGATCGTGTACGTCACCTTCTGGCCGGGCACCACGTCGGTGCGGTCGGCCGTCTTGGTCACCGAGAACGACTGCACCGGGGTGGTCGTGGTGCAGTCCCCCGCGGTTTCGCACGTCCCACCGTTGGTGCCGGGAGTGACCGCGTTGGTCAGGTTGTGGTCGCCGGAGTCGGGCGAATCGACCTTCACCGAGTAGGTGATCGTCGCGGTCTCGCCGACCGCCAGCGGTCCGGACCAGGACAGCGTGGATCCCGTCACGGTCGGAGCAGCCGAGGTGGAGCCTGCGGAGAACGACACTGCGGCATCGCCGTTGTAGACGGCGTCGTCGAGCACGCCAGACAGGTTGTCGGAGATCGTCGCGGGGTTCGCGGCGGTGTACGGGACGTTACCGGTGTTCTTCACCGTGACCGTGTAGGTCAGGTTGCCGCCCGGCTGGACCGTCGGTGCGGAGGCCGTCTTGGACACGGTGTAGGCCGGGTTCGGGCACAGCACGGTCGACTGCACCTGGGCGTCGAATCCCTCGTTGGTGTAGAAGCTCTTGATCTGAACGAGAATCGTGTTCAGGCCGGTCTGCCAGCCAGTGGTCAGTGACGTCTGCGCGGCATTTGCCAGCTGGAACCCGGCGTACTGATAGGGATTGGCCGTGCTCTGCGGCAGGTTCGCACCGGACTGCGGGATGTTGTTCACCCAGACACCCGCCACCGAGTTGTCGGCCAGCCACTTCATGTCGAGCGCGAAACTCGCCGGGTCCACCGCAGCGTCGAGGTTGAACTGGTACCGGTAGTACCAATCCCCGCTTCCGTTGGACTGGTTCTGGACGCCCACGCCGGCGTAGTTCGCCGAGATCCACTGTGCGTTGCCTGCCGGGCTGGGAGCCCAGGCTCCTGGTGCCGCGTTACCGACCACAGCGGGAGCGAACGTGGTGCCGGCAGGCGGAAGCACCGGGTTCGGGTTCGTCGACGGGGTCGTGGTGCTCGGGTTGTGGTAGAAACCGTCGACGCCTCCGGCGACGGTCCACCGGGCATCATTCGAACCCGTCGCGGCCTGCCCGCCGGTGCCCGCGTCGTAGCCGGTGTTGAAGATGGCCGGGTCGGTCGTGCACCCGATGTTCGGGATCGGGAGGTCGGAGAAGGTGACCGTCGTGTCGGCCGGCGGATTCAATCCGGTCTCCGTCACGTTGCCCGGACCGTTCGTGAAGCTTCCCGCCACCGGAGAGGTCACCTGCACCGTGATCGTGCAGGAGGTCTGGCCCGCGGCCAGCGTGCCGTTGGTGACGGCGATCGAGGTGCCCCCGGCGGCCGCGGTCGTGGTCGCGTTACAGGTGCCGCCGACCGTGCCGTTGGCCAGGGTGAGGCCGGACGGAAGCGTGTCGGTGAAGCCCCATCCCGTCTTCGAGGCGAGTTCGCTCGTGTTCGTGACCGTGAACGTCAGGGTCGAGACCCCGCCGGTCTGCACGGAGGTCGGCGTGAACGCCTTGTCCAGCTGCGGGGTCACATCCAGGATGCGGATGTTGTCGAACGCGGCGTCGTTGCCGGAGCCCGAACCGTTGGCGTTCTGCATCCGGATGCCCAGCGAGGAACCGCTGAACAGCAGCGACCCGTTCGAGGTGTACGTGCCGACGCTTGCGGGACTGGCGGGAGCCGATCCGCTCGCCGGGACGTTGACGGACTGACCGGACGAGCAGGCGTTCAGCTGTCCACCGACATTGGTGGCCGTTCCCGCCTGGTTCAGGAAGGCGAACTGGTACAGCGGAGCGGACGCGACCGGCGGGCAGTTGAGAGCCGCCGTGTCGACGCTGAACGTCAGGAACCGGCCGGACGATGACGCCAGAGGGATGTTGCTCACCGTCTGGAACTCCGTGGCGTTCGCGCCGGGGTTGCCTTCGGTGTAGGCGGTGACCGCGTGGTTCGCCGCAGGAGTGGCCGCGCCACCGTGGACGCCGAGGGCATACGCCAGCTGATTCAGTCTTGCGGCGTCCTGTTCGGTCCCGCAATTGCCCTGGGTGGTGGACGGGGTGTTGAAGTTGCGGACCTGGCCGTTGCAGTTCGTGAGCCACACGTTGTCCGCCGTGTACTTCTGCCCGGTCGCCCCCGTGTACGCGGTCAGCCCCACCGGAGTGTTCCCGACACCGTTCTCGAAGTTCTCCTGGAAGACGGTGGTGGGAGCAGAGGGAGTGCCCGGGTTCCCCGGTGCCGCCTGCGCCGGAAGAACACCCAGAAGAGCTGCCGCGCTCAGACCCGAGACCGTCAGAGCGAGTGCGACGAACGATGCCCCCAGGCGCAGTCCCCTCGATCGGAGAGAAGGAAGCACCCTCCATGCCGCCCGGTGCGAACCCCTGCTCACTCCACGTCGATCGCCCAAAATACTGCTCCCCAAGAAGTCCTCGCGCTTCGAGCAGCGCGCGCCGACACGACGCCGACTGAACCCATCTTTTGGGGGCTGTCACGAGGTTCGCAGCACCTCGCGGCCAAGTGTGCACGGAATGGCTGCAGAAGTGCAGAATTTGGCACAGCCCGCTGGCCCAGCGGCAACGCGCTTGCCATCGGCTGCAAGAATGTCGCTAACGTCGACAATGAATGCAGGAGAAGGGCGAGTCGCATGGCGATGGGCATCTCTGCGGCGGAACGGTGCAATGACTTCGGGTGGCATCCCCGGGGCCGAATCGACCCTGCCCTGGTCGCGGAGACCGCCCAGCAGACCCGCTTCGGATTCGGTCATGCGTGGTCCCGCTCGGCCGGCTACGCGCTCACCACCGCTCCGGAGCGCGTGTATCTGGTGCTGACGATGGAGGGCGGGTTCGAGTTCACCGTCGATGGCTCCGTCGTCTCCGCCGAAACAGGATCGCTCATCCTGCTGGATGGAGAAGTCCCCACCGGTGCACGGACGACGACAGAGACAGCGCGGTTCGTGTGGTACCTGGAACCCACTTTCCTCCGGGCCGGACGTTCTCGCTTCGCGTACGGTGAACCGATCGCGACGAGCGGGTCGACCGTCAGCGCGCTGACGGCCATGACGAATTCGCTGCTGCGCACAGCCCCGCCGGCGACAGCGGACGCCGAACGACACCTGACGCTGGCTTTCGAGAACCTCTTGGCCGGCGTGCTCCACGAGGCCAAACCCGCCCATAAGGCAGCCCCCCACCATCGAGACGGCCTCTTCATGGCGGCCCTGGATGCCGTGGAAGACAACTTCCGCGACCCCGCCTTCAACGCCACGCGCCTCGCCGCCGAGATCTCCGTGAGCCAACGCACGCTCTACAACGCGTTCAGCAGCATGGGGACGACGCCCCGTCGCGAGATCGAACGCCGGCGGATCACCGAGGCGACCCGGCTCACCGAAGCTTCGATCCTCCCGGCAGCCGAGCTGGCGGCCCTCGCCGGATTCACCTCGGCCCGGCAGCTCACCCGGGCTCTGCATCGCTCGAACAGGCCGTAGCCTGCGCCGCCCCGTCACAGCGATGTGGCGGAGCGACCTGACCATCCGGACGGCGCGGCCGATAGTCCCGGTATGCGCAGAATGATCGCCATCCTGATCGGCGCAGCCCTCGTCTCGGCTGCGCTCGCCTCGGCGCCGACGGCCCCCGCCGCACGCGCCGACGATTTCCCGTTCGGCAGCAGGCTCTACGTCGACCCGTACAGCGACGCACGTCGCGCGTACGACGCGCTGACCGCGCAGGGCGACACAGCGGCCGCGGCCCTCATCGGGCAGATCGCGAGCCAGCCGACCGCGGTCTGGCTCGGCGACTGGTACACGCCGACCCTGCTTCAGAGCGTGATCCAGCGGCACCTGCGCGCTGCGGCCGCGCAGGGCGCGACACCCGTGTTCGTGACCTACGCCGTCCCCGACCGCGACTGCGGCGGCTACTCCGCCGGCGGTTTCACGGCCGACCAGTACCTCGACTGGACCCGGCAGGTGGCGGCCGCACTGGCCGGCAGCGGCGCTGTCGTCCTCGTGGAACCGGACTCCCTCGCGATGCTCTCCAGCGCGAAGTGCGCCGGCGTCGCCGCCACTCGGCTACCGCTGCTGAAGTCCGCCGTCGGCATCCTCGCTTCGGCCGGGCTCGCCGCGTATCTCGACGGCGGCAACGCGCGATGGCTCACGCCCGACACTCAGGCGGCGTACCTGAAGGCTGCGGGCATCGCGTACGCACGCGGCTTCTTCACCAACGTCTCCAATTTCGACGCGACGCAGACCGAGCGCGACTACGCCGGGAAGATCTCGTCGCGCGTCGGCTGGAAGCACTTCGTCATCGACGTCTCCCGCAACGGCAACGGCTGGACCGGCACCTGGTGCAACCCGCCGGGCGCGGCCCTCGGCCAGAACCCGCAGATCAACGCCTCGACCACCAGCAAGCTCGACGCGCTTCTCTGGGTGAAGCATCCGGGAGCCAGCGACGGTCCGTGCAACGGCGGACCGGCGGCCGGCGCGTGGTTCGAGAGCGGGGCGGAGGCGCTGGTGCTGGGGCGCACGGCGACGGGCTGACGGGGCGCCGGGCCGGGGCACCGGTCAGGCTCTCCCGCTGCGCGCCGCCGGCGTCTGTCGCGGCGCATCCTCGTGCGGAGGGCGTGGGATTCGAACCCACGAGACATTTCTGCCCACCAGTTTTCAAGACTGGCTCCATCGGCCGCTCGGACAGCCCTCCCGGTGCCGGGCGAACCCGGCGTCGCCCGATTCTAGCGAACCCGGGCGGAGACGATCACTCGGAGAACGGCTTCGAGCAGGTGTACTGCGCCGCGGTCTGGCCGTGCACATCCGACGGGAGCTCCACCGAACCGCCGCCCGCGGTGCCCGAGTCCGGGGTACCGGTCGCCGGCGCCTGGGTGGCCGGAGCCTGCGTCGCGGGCGCCTGCGTGGCCGGAGCCTGCGTAGCCGGGGCGTTCGGGTCGGCCTCCGAGCCGACGCCGGTGTCGCCCGTGAGCGTGATCGGCTTGTCGTTCTGAAGTGCGCTCATCAGCTGGTCCGCCGCGTCCGTCGTCGGGGCGACGCCGCCGTCCACGTAGTGGTTCGGGTACTGCACGAACACGACCTTGCTGATATCGATGTTCTTGAGCGCCATCGCCATGGAGACGATGGTGGTCGGGTTGTTCAGGCTGTCGGACAGCGTGATGTTGCTCGTCGCCGCCTTCGCCAGACCGTAGAGCTTGACCGGGTTGCTCAGCACGTCGGCGCTCTTGATCGTCCGCACGAGCGACGACAGGAACACCTGCTGATTGCTGATGCGGCCGAGGTCCGAGCCGTCGCCGACGCCGTGGCGGGTGCGGAGGAAGGCGAGGGCCTGCGAGCCCTGCAGCACGTTCTGGCCGCCCTTCACATTCAGGCCGGTGTAGGGGTCCTTGATGTCGCCGGCGACGCAGACGGGCACGCCGCCCACCGCGTTCGACATCTCGATCACGCCGTCGAACTGGATGACGCCGGCGTACGGGATGTCGAGGCCGGTCAGCTTCTCGACCGTGAGCACCGTGCAGGCCAGGCCGCCGTAGCTCAGGGAGTTGTTGATCTTCTGGCGGCTCATCGCGTCGAAGCTGCCGCCCTTCGGGTCCGGGCAGGACGGGATGGAGACGAACATGTCGCGCGGGAAGCTGACGACGGTCGCGTTCTGGTGGTCCGCGGAGACGTGCAGGAGCATCGTCACGTCGTTGAGGTTCTCTTCGCGGTCGCCGTATGCGGCGTTGCCGCCGCCGCTGTCGCTGCCGGCGAGGAGCACGTTGAACGCGCCGTTCATGGCGCCGACGCCGGGCGTCGTCTCCTTGCCCTTCGCGTCGACCAGCTTGACCGACTTCTTGACGCTGGCCACCACATCCACCGTCGCGTATGCCGCGAGCGAGACGCCGGTGACGCCGACGACCGCGATGACGGCGACGACGATCTTGAGGAGTGCCTTGAGCGGATGGTGCTGCTTCAGTCGACCGTGGCGGACCGCTGGTCCTGCCGCCTTCTCCTGCGCTCGCGCTTGCGCGCGGGTGTGCAACTCGCTCATTCACTTCCTTCCGGCCGGGTGTGCTCGCAACCAACGGCGGGCGCCCGAAAGAGCGCACGCCACCTTAAAGCCTTGCACGGCATGCTGGCAATGCTCTGGAAGGGCGCGCGTCCACCGCCGACTGCGGTCGCTCGTCACGCACGCGGGTGCTCGCGCAGGCGCCGTCGTTACGGGAGGCCGCAGTCGGTCAGAGGGCGTCGAGGACGTGCGCCAGGCCGTCCTCGATCACGGGAGCGGTCGACCGGCTCGCCACGGCCTTCACCTCGTCGGGGGCCTGACCCATCGCGACCCCGAGGCCCTCGGCGGCCGCCCAGGTCAGCAGCTCGATGTCGTTGCGGCCGTCACCCACGGCGACGACGCGCGACCGCGGGATGTCGAGCGCGTGCCGCACCCGCTCCATGGCGGTGGCCTTGCTCACGCCGTCGGGCGAGATGTCGAGCCACGCGGTCCAGCCGATGGCGTAGCTGACCCGCTGGAGCCCCATCCGATCGACGATCGAGAGGAACTCCTCGGTGTCGTGCTCCGGCGACACGACCACGACGCGGGTCGCGGGATGCTGCAGCAGCTCCTCGAAGGGCACCTGCTCGGCGTTCACCAGCTCCCAGTCGGTCATGCCCTCGGTGTAGCGGCGGAACCCGGTCGGACCCTCGACCATGAAGCTGCCGCTCGGGAGGTGCGGGCGGATCGTCTCCAGCACCTCGGTCGGGTCGAAGACCTCGATGAACTCGCGCCGGTAACCACCTTCGACGGTGTCGTCGCGCTTCATCGTCAGAGCGCCGTTGGCGCACACGACGAACTCGCTGGTCAGGCCGAACTCCTCGTGGATGGGCCGGGCCGTCTCCCAGCTGCGACCCGTGGCCAGCATCACCTCGTGGCCGGCGTCGCGCACCCGGGCGACGGCCGCGCGCACGGCGTCGCCGACCGTCTCGTCCTCATGGATCAGCGTGCCGTCGACGTCGAGCGCGATCAGCAGGCGGGAGTCGTCGCTCACGAACGCGTCGGCTCCAACAGCTCCAGCCCGCCGAGGTACGGCCGCAGCGCCTCCGGGACGCGCACCGAGCCGTCCTCCTGCTGGTGCGTCTCGAGGATGGCGACCAGCCAGCGCGTGGTGGCGAGCGTCCCGTTCAGGGTCGCGACCGGTGCCGTCTTGCCGCTCTCGGTGCGGTAGCGGATGTCGAGGCGGCGGGCCTGGAACGTGGTGCAGTTGGAGGTCGACGTGAGCTCGCGGTAGCGGCCCTGGGTGGGGATCCAGGCCTCGACGTCGTACTTTCGCGCGGCGCTCGACCCGAGGTCGCCCGCCGCCGTGTCGATGACGCGGTAGCTGAGCCCCAGCTCCTGCATCATCTCCTCCTGCCAGCCGAGCAGCCGCTCGTGCTCGGCCTCGGCCTCCTCCGGGCGGGTGTAGACGAACATCTCGAGCTTGTCGAACTGGTGGACGCGGATGATCCCGCGTGTGTCCTTGCCCGCCGACCCGGCCTCGCGCCGGTAGCAGGTCGACCAGCCGGCGTACCGGATGGGCTCATCCACCTCGATGATCTCGTCGGCGTGGTACCCGGCGAGCGCGACCTCGCTCGTCCCGGTCAGATAGAGGTCGTCGTTCTCGAGGTGGTAGACCTCGTCGGCGTGGGCGCCGAGGAACCCGGTGCCCTGCATGATCTCCGGCTTCACCAGCGTCGGCGTGATCATCGGGATGAACTCGTTCCGCACCGCCTTGTCGAGCGCCATGTTCATCAGGGCGAGTTCGAGCCGGGCGCCGATGCCGCGGAGGTAGGAGAAGCGGGCGCCGGCGACCTTGGCGCCGCGCGCCATGTCGATGGCGCCGAGCAGCTCGCCCAGCTCCAGGTGGTCGCGTGCTTCGAACGGGAACTCGGGGATGTCGCCGACCGTCTTGAGCACGACGAAGTCGTCCTCGCCGCCCGCCGGCACGCCGTCCACGATCGGGTTGCCGATGCTGCGGACGAGCTGCTCGAAGCGCGCGTCGGCGTCGTTGGCGGCCTGCTGCGCCTCCTTCACCCGGCCGGCGAGCTGCTGCGCCTGGGCGACCAGCTCCTTCTTCTGCTCCTTCGGCGCCTTCGCCACCTGCTTGCCGAACGCGTTCTGCTCGGCCCGGAGCTCTTCGAACGCCGTGATCGCCGCGCGGCGCTCGATGTCGGCCTGGATGGCCTCGTCGACGAGCTGCACGGAGTCGCCCCGAGCCTCCTGGGAGCGCCGGATGATGTCGGGGTTCTCACGGAGAAGTACGGGATCGATCACCTGACCAGCTTATCGACCGATGCCGAACAGGTAGCGTGATGTGCGTGAACGGACGGGACGGGGAGCAGCGCCGCATCGCCGCCGTCGTCTACAACCCCGTCCGGGTCGACGTGCCGCGCGTCCGCGCCGCGGTCGAGGCGGCCGCGACGCTCCACCGGTACGACCTGCTCTGGCTCGAGACCACACCGGAGGAGCCCGGGCAGGCGCAGGTCGGCGAGGCGCTCGCCGAGGGCGCCTCCCTCGTGCTCGCGGCGGGCGGCGACGGCACGGTGCGCGCGGTCGCGGAGGCGCTGCGCGGGCGGGATGCGACACTCGGCATCATCCCCGGAGGCACCGGCAATCTGCTCGCGCGCAACCTCGGCATCCCGTTCGCGAGCGTCGAGGCGTCGTGCGCCGTCGCGTTCGACGGGGAGAGCCGTCGGATGGACATGGGAGTCGCCACCGCGCACCGTCCGGACGGATCGACGACCGAGCACGCCTTCCTCGTGATGGCGGGCGTCGGCATCGACGCGGCGATGATCGCCAACGCCCGACCCGAGCTGAAGCGCCGCTTCGGCTGGCTGGCGTACGTCGACGCCGCGTTCCGCTCGCTTCCGACGGCGTCGAAGGTTCCGGTGCGCTATCGGCTGGACAACGGGCCTGAGCGGTCCGCGCACGTGAGCACGATCCTGGTCGCCAACTGCGGCGCGCTGCCGGGCAACATGGAGCTCATCCCGGACGGCGAGCTGGACGACGGCCTCCTCGACGTGGCCGTCGTGCAGCCCGCCACCGTGTTCGGCTGGCTGGCGATCTGGCGCAAGGTGACGTGGGAGAACCGGGTGCTCCGCAGGTCGAGCGTCGGTCGCCGCATCATCCGTTTCACCGATCGCGCCATCCGCACCCGGCTCAGCTACCTGCGCGGCGCCTCGGTGGAGCTCGCGGTGGATGCGCCGGAGCCGTTCGAACTCGACGGCGACGCGTTCGGCGACATCCTGCGCCTGGAGCTGCGGGTGGACGAGCTCGCGCTGCAGGTGAAGGCTCCCGCCGTGACCGCGGGCGTCACAGCCCCGGGGCGTCGTCCTCCGCACCGGCGTCCCGCGCCCGGCGCCCGGAGAGCGCGGTCAGAAACACCAGCCCCACCAGTGTGAGGAGGCCGACCATGACCAGCGGCCCCGCGAGCATCCACCCGAGCTGAGCGAACACCAGGGCGCCGACGTCGTTGCTGGGCGTCGGTCCGTTGTACGACGACGTCACGGAGACGGCGTAGAGCACGATCCCGAGCACCACGAATCCGGCGCCGATCAGCCAGAGAGCGAGGATGAACGGGTTGCGCCGGGGGTTCAGCTCGACGCCCGAGAGCACACCGGCGGACGCGACGACGACCCTGCGTCCCCCCTCTGCGCTCGCGTCGAACTGCTCGGGAAGGGCCGCGCGCCCCTCGTCGAGGGAAAGCGCGGCCTCCTCGTACGGGGTCAGCGGTTCGGTCGGGGCGGCCGGCGCCGACCCTTCACGGGTGGGCAGCAGCGACGACGGGCGACGGAAGGCGGAGTCCGGAGCGTCGGCGCGGACGCGCGTGCGGGCGCGCTCGCCCGGCTGCGGCTGGTAACCCCGCTGGAACGCGGGGTCGAAGCGCGGGTCGAAGGCGCCCGCCCGACCGCTGTCGTCACGCTCATCGGCGACCATGCTGACCTCCCGGCTGTCCTGCCCGGCAGCCTACGCCGACGCGCCGTCCTGCGCGCCTGCCGGCCGTTCCTCCTCCGTCAGGGAGGCCAGCCAGGTGCGCGCCTCGGTGAAGACCTCGTCGCGGTAGCGCTGGTCGAACTCCACCCGCTGGCCGTCGGCGCGCGGGTAGGAGCCGAGGAACATCACCGACGGGCTGAACCGCCGGAGACCGAGGAGCGCGTCGGCGACGCGCTCGTCCGCGATGTGGCCGTCCGCGTCGATGACGAACCGGTAGCGACCGAGCGCGTCGCCGATCGGGCGCGACTCGATGAGGCTCAGGTTGATCCCCCTGGTCGAGAACTGCTCGAGCAGGTCGAGGAGGCTGCCGGGCCGGTCGTCGGGGAGCTCGGCGATCAGGCTGGTCTTGTCGGCCCCGGTCGGCTCGGGCACGCTGCGGGTCGTGCTGACGAGCACGAAGCGCGTGACCGCATTCGGGTTGTCGCCGATGTTGTCGGCGAGCACGACCACATCGTGATGGTCGACGATCCCGGGCGGGGCGACCGCGGCATCCGCCGCGCTGCCCTCGAAGAGCGAAGCGGCCGCTGCGACGTTGCTCGACGCCGGCAGGTGCCCGTGGTCGGGCAGGTGGCGGTCGAGCCACTGGTGGCACTGGGCGTAGGCGACGGGATGCGCGTTCACGGTGCGCACGTCGGCGAGCGTCGTCCCGGGGCGCGCCACGAGGACGAAGTTCACCGGGACGAGGTACTCGCCGATGATGCGCAGGCCCGGGATGGTGGCCAGCGCATCCTGCGCCACCGACACCCCGCCCTCGATCGAGTTCTCGATGGCGATCATGGCGGCGACGCTGCGCCCCTCCACCACGTCCGCCAGCGCCTCGCCGAGGTTGTTGACCGCCCTCCACCGCTTGCCGCGCGCCTCGGGAACCTGCTTGAGCGCCGCCTCCGTGAACGTGCCGGACGGTCCGAGGAAGCTGTACACGTCGTCGAGGGAGGCGGGCAGCTCCGCAGGGGCGCTGTCGGGGGCGGAGGACATGCCGCTCAGCTTACCGAGCCGTTGGCGTGGCTCCCCGGCCGTGGAAGAGTAGTGACCATGGACGAACGAGCCGGCACCCCCGCCCAGCCTTCCGACCTGATCGACGTCGACGCCCTGCGGCGCGCGTACTACGAGCTGAAGCCGGATGTGAGCATCCCGGAGCAGCGCGTGGTGTTCGGCACGTCGGGCCATCGCGGTTCGTCGCTGAACACGGCGTTCAACGAGGACCACATCGCCGCCACCACCCAGGCGATCGTGGAGTACCGCAACGGCCAGGGCATCACCGGCCCGCTGTTCATCGGTGCGGACACACACCTGCTGAGCGAGTTCGCGACGACCACCGCCCTCGCCGTGCTCGTCGGCAACGAGGTGCGCGTGCTGGTGGACGAGTTCGACGACTGGGTGCCGACGCCCGCCGTCTCGCACGCGATCATCCGCTACAACCGCGCCGGGCATGACGACCAGGCCGACGGCATCGTCGTCACCCCGAGCCACAACCCGCCGTCGGACGGCGGCTTCAAGTACAACCCGCCGCACGGCGGACCGGCCGACACCGACGCGACCAGCTGGATCGCGAAGCGCGCCAATGAGATCATCGCGAACGGCATGACCGAGGTGCGGATGGCGGAGCCGTCCGGCGTCGAGACGTACGACTTCCGCGGCCACTACGTGGACGACCTCGAGAACATCATCGACGTGAAGGCGATCCGCGACAGCGGCATCCGCATCGGTGCGGACCCCCTCGGCGGCGCGAGCGTCAACTACTGGCAGGCGATCGCCGAGCGCTACGACCTCGACCTGACGGTGGTGAACCCGGAGGTCGACCCGACCTGGGGATTCATGACCCTGGACTGGGACGGCAAGATCCGGATGGACCCGTCCAGCCCCTCCGCGATGGCCTCGGTCGTCGCCCGCCGCGCCGACTTCGACATCCTCACCGGCAACGACGCGGACGCCGACCGCCACGGCATCGTGACGCCCGACGGCGGCCTGATGAACCCGAACCACTACCTCGCGGTCGCGATCGACTATCTGTTCCGCACGCGCACCGAGTGGCGGAAGGATGCCGCGGTCGGCAAGACCCTCGTGTCGTCGTCCATCATCGACCGGGTCGCCGACGCGCTGGGCCGGCGGCTGTGGGAGGTGCCGGTCGGGTTCAAGTGGTTCGTGCCCGGCCTCATCGACGGGACCGTCGGCTTCGGCGGCGAGGAGAGCGCGGGCGCCTCCTTCCTCCGCTTCGACGGGACGGCGTGGACGACCGACAAAGACGGCATCCTGCTGGCCCTGCTCGCCAGCGAGATCCGCGCGGTGACGGGCAAGTCCCCGTCGCAGCTGTACCGCGAGCTGACCGAGCGCTTCGGCGACCCGGTGTACCAGCGCGTGGATGCGCCGGCCACGCCCGAGCAGAAGGCCGCGCTCTCGAAGCTCGACGGCGACGCGATCACCGCGACCGAGCTCGCCGGCAACCCGATCACGGCGAAGCTGAGCCGCGCGCCGGGCAACGACGCTCCGCTCGGCGGCGTGAAGGTGCAGACGGAGACCGCCTGGTTCGCCGCACGGCCCTCCGGCACGGAGAACGTCTACAAGATCTACGCCGAGTCGTTCGTGGGCGAGGACGACCTGCGCGAGGTGCAGGACGAGGCCAAGCGGATCGTCGGGGACGCGCTCGGCGGCTGAGCCGGGCTCCGTCGGAGATCAGGATCTCCGACGGAGAGACAGGGAGCGTCAGCCGGGGTAGGTCTCGCCACCGGGGAGGCCGAAGAACTCCTCCAGGGTGCTCACTCCGGTGGTGTGCAACTCGGTCGACAGCAGCACGCCGACGTAGCGGAAGTGCCACGGTTCGTAGGTGAAGCCCGTGACGGCGACCTTGTCGGCCGGGTAGCGCAGGATGAACCCGAAGCGCCAGGCGTTCGCCGCCAGCCAGCGCCCCTGATCCGTCTCGCCGAAACAGGCGTCGAGCGAGCAGTGGGCCGGAACGGCGCTGATGTCGACCGCGAGCCCGGTCTGGTGCTCGCTGTGTCCGGGGCGGGCGGTGTCGGTGTCCGCGTAGGCCTGGCCGTTCCTGGCGACATCGTCGTCGTAGACGCGCGTCTGCGACGCGAACGATCGGTAGGCGCTCTGGATGGAGAGGCTCAGCCCCGCTTCCGACCTCGCCGCCTGGAACATGGCCACGACCGCAGCGGCCGTCTCCTGCCGCATCGGCTGGTCGTTGATGTTGGGCACATCGGGGTAGACGAGGTCGGCCGGGGCGTAGTCCACCGGACTCAGGCCGCGCGGCTTGTTCACCACGACCCACGGGCTCGCCGGATCGTCGGTCGACTCGGCCGCCTTGTCGAAGGCGACCGGGATCGGCGTGGGAGAGAGGGACGGCGTCGGGCGCGGAGGACGCGGCGACGGAGCGGAGCGGTGGGGCGTCGGTCGATGCGTCGCGCCGGCCGCGACGATCGGGCCGGAAGCGCACCCCGACAGCACGAGCATCGCGACGAGCGCTCCGCCGATCACGGCGGCGCGCCTCATCTTCGCCCGCCCCGCGCGGGCACCCCCCTGAGTCACGCGATGAGCATAGCTCACGCGCGTGACGCGGCCCGGCGGTCGTGGCCGGAATGGCGACCGTTACTTGGAGAGGCTCCAGAAGTGGCCGATGCCGCCCGGGTGGTCGACCGTGATGGCCTCGTCGAGGTCGCGGTAGTCGCTGTCCTCGTTGTGCCCGACCATCTTGATCTTGATCTGGCCGTTCACGTTCTGCACGGCGGAGACGATCTGCACGTGGTCGAGCGAGTTGTTGTCGTTCCAGTCGAACATGACGATGTCGCCGACCTTGATCTTGTCGCGCTGGTCGAACGAGTACTCGGTGAGGCCGAGCTGCGCCGCGTTCTCGCGGAAGTAGTTGTCCATGGCCGGGACGTACCCCCACGCCGGGCTCCAGTCGGCCGCGGCGTCGTGGTTGTACCAGTCGCTGTTCATCTGCCAGCCGCGGGCGATGAGCGTCTGGCTGACGAAGTTCGCGCAGTCGCCGCCCACCGGGTTGAGGTCGCCGTATTCGGCCGTGTTGTAGTTCTTCCAGTACGTGAGCGCGTATGCGAGCTGCTTGTCGACCGGCGTCTGAACCTGGTAGTCGTACGTCGCGGCCGAGGTGGTGACCGGCTTTCCGGTCTTGTCGGTGACCGTGATGGGGACGCTGCCCGCCTGGAAGTTGGCCGCGGCGGGCACGCTCACGACGACCTTGTCGTCGGTCGCCTGGGTGACGGTGGCCGGCTGACCGCCGACCTGCACGGCGGCGACCTTCTCGAGGTTCGTGCCCGTCAGTGTCACGGTGCCGCCGGAGACGCTTCCCGCGGCCGGCTGGACGGACGACACGACGGTCGCCGAGGGGGACGGCGTTGGCGCGGCCGCCTGGGCGACCGCCTTGGTGACGGGGGACGGTTCACCGGCGCAGGCCGTGAAGACGAGCGCGGCGGAGGCGGCGACAGCTGCGGCGGCGAGGATGCGGCGGGGACGGCTGAGAGGTCTCATAGAACTTTCGAGGCGATTTCGAAGGGGGATGGGGGTCGGCATTTTCAACGTACGCCTCGTACATATGCGTGACCTGGATGGGGGCCAGTTTCGTTCGTTCTCCCCCACAGGGACGACGCGGTTTCCCGCGGATCTCACAGCGGTCGCTCCGGGCTGTTCGCCGCTGGCGAACGGGGGATCGCCGCATACCCGCCCGTGCGTTGTGAGTATCGAGGCAGCGGGTGTAACTTTGCAGTCTCCGCAAAATTTCTCTTGCCCCACACCGGTGTGACGTCCCGCGTGCCGGCCGTCCCCCACCCGACTCTCGACACGGAGATTGATGTCCAGTCAGACCATGGCGGCGAATGCCGCGCCCAAACCGATCATGTCGCATCGCGAGATCCTCTTCGTGATCTTCGGCCTGATGGCCGGCATGTTCCTCTCGGCCCTCGACCAGACCGTCGTCGGCACCGCCATCCGCACGATCGGCGACGACCTGCACGGCCTGAGCCAGCAGGCCTGGGTCACCACCGGCTACCTGATCCTCTCGACGATCTCCACGCCGATCTACGGCAAGCTCTCCGACATCTTCGGCCGGCGTCCGCTGTTCATCATCGCGATCGTCATCTTCATCGTCGGATCGATCCTCGCCTCCTTCTCGACCTCGATGCTCGAGCTCGCCGCCTTCCGCGCCATCCAGGGTCTCGGCGCCGGCGGTCTGATGTCGATGCCGCTGGCGATCATGGGCGACATGCTCGCCCCCCGCGAGCGCGCCAAGTACCAGGGCTACTTCCTCGCCGTCTTCGGCATCTCGAGCCTGATCGGCCCGCTGGTCGGCGGCCTGTTCGCCGGCGCGGACCAGATCCTCTGGATCGCCGGCTGGCGCTGGGTCTTCCTGATCAACGTGCCGATCGGCCTCGCCGCACTTGCGATGGTGCTGCGGTTCCTCCACCTGCCCAAGCGGTCCCGCGGCTCCGCCCGGATCGACTGGTGGGGTGCTGCGGGCGTCATCGTCGCCCTCGTGCCGCTGCTGCTGGTGGCCGAGCAGGGCCGCGAGTGGGGCTGGGACAGCCCGGCATCCATCGCCTGCTACGTGATCGGCGCGATCGGCATCGTCGCGTTCATCCTCATCGAGATCGCGATGAAGGACGACGCGCTCATCCCGATCAAGCTGTTCCGCTCGAGCACCTTCTCGATGGCGACGATCATCGGCGTCCTGGTCGGTTTCGGGATGTTCGGCGCCATGCTGACGCTGCCGCTCTACCTGCAGATCGTCCTGGGCTCCACCCCCACCGAGTCGGGCCTGCAGCTGCTGCCGATGATCCTCGGGCTGATGGTGTCGTCCATCGTGTCCGGCCAGATCATCGCGCGGACGGGCCACTACCGGCAGTTCCCGATCATCGGGACGGCGATGCTCGCCGGCGGGTTCTTCTACCTGACGTTCGTGAAGTACGACGACTCGTACTGGTTCATCGCGGGCGCGATGCTGCTCATCGGCCTGGGCCTCGGCCAGCTGATGCAGACGCTGACCATCGCCAGCCAGAACTCGGTCGGCCTGCGCGACATGGGTGTGGCGACCAGCGCATCGACGTTCTTCCGCCAGATCGGTGGAACGCTCGGCACGGCCGTGCTGCTCTCGCTGCTGTTCACGGTCTTCCCGACGAACATCAAGGCATCGCTGACGGACACCCCCACCCTGACCGCCGCGCTGGATGCGGCGTTCACGCCGTCGGTGGCGAGCGCTCCCGAGAACAAGCAGATCATGGAGCAGAGCTACACGAAGATCGTCGACGAGTCGACGAAGGCCGCGCAGTCCGCGCTCCAGGCGAACGTGACCAAGGCGCAGGATGCCGCCAAGGCGGCCGTCGCCGCGGGCGTCGCGTCGGGCGCCATCCCCGCGGCGGCGCAGCCGGCTGCCGAAGCGCAGGCGGTCGCGACCGCGAACGCGAAGGCGGGCGCGGCGATCGAGCAGCAGGCTCCGTACGCGAAGGTCGCGCCCGACGGCACCGTCACGCTCGACTTCTCGGACCCCGCCGCCCGGTCGCAGTTCGTGGACTCCATCGTCCCGAACATCCAGGACACGCTGAAGAAGCAGACCTCGTCGAGCGACAGCGCGGCGACCAACGACACGTCGTTCCTGAACGGCGCGGACCCGCGGCTCTCCAAGCCGTTCCTGGTGGGCTTCAACGCCTCGGCGGTGCAGGTCTACTGGGTCGCGATGTTCGTGGTGCTGATCGCGTTCATCCTGTCGCTGTTCTTCAAGACGCCGCCGCTGCGCGCCAAGTCGGCCCTGCAGGAGGCCGCGGACGACGCCGCGGCCGCGGACGCCGCGAAGGCGGCCGAGCGCGAGCCGGTCGGGGCGTACGCGTCGCTCTCGGAGGACGACGACGAGGAGTACGACACGGGCGTCCTCGCCACCCGCGCCGCGAACGAGTTCGGCGCCCTCGTCGAGCCCGGCGCTGACACTGCGTCGACCAGGGCCCAGCGGCCGCGGCCGGCGACCGACTGACACTCGCACGCAGAACGGCCGTCACCTCGCAGGAGGTGGCGGCCGTTTTCGCGTTTCCCGGAATGACGCGGATGAGAGCGCGACCACGAAGGACTTGACACGGCATGCCGAACCGTTCTACATTCTCTCCCAACGCGTGAGAGCGCTCTCACGCCTTCGCCATGAGAGCGCTCTCAGCGCGCACCAGGCGCACACAAGACACACGCACAAAGGAGTGAACCGTGAAGCTTTCACGACGCACCAGGATCGCCGCGGCCGTCGCCGGCGCAGCATCCTTCGCCCTCATCGCAGCCGGATGCTCATCGAGCGGAGGCAGCGGATCGAGCTCGGACCCCGTCACGCTGACCGTCACCACGTTCGGCACGATGGGCTTCGACAAGCTCTACTCGCAGTACGAGAAGGAGCACCCCGGCATCAAGATCAAGGCCACCAACATCGACACCGGCGACAACGCGCTCACCGACTGGCAGACCAAGCAGGCGGCCGGAAGCGGCCTCCCGGACGTCCAGGCCGTCGAAGAGGGCTGGCTCAGCAAGGTCATGCAGGTCTCCGACCAGTTCAACGACCTGAAGGACTACGGCGCGAACGACATCAAGGACCGCTGGGTCGACTGGAAGCTGAAGCAGGCCACCGACAAGAGCGGCCGCATCATCGGCTACGGCACCGACATCGGACCGGAGGGCCTCTGCTACAACGGCAAGCTCTTCGCCGCGGCCGGCCTGCCCAGCGACCGCGAGTCCGTCGCCAAGCTGTTCGGCGGCGAGAACGCCACCTGGGATGACTTCTTCACGGTCGGCGAGCAGTACCACGCCGCCACCGGCAAGCCCTGGTACGACCAGTCCGGCTTCATCTGGAACGCCATGGTGAACCAGCAGGAGGAGGGCTACTACACGAAGGACGGCAAGCTCAACATCGAGGACAACAGCGACCTCAAGGCGCTGTGGTCGAAGCTCGCTGCGGGCGCTGCGGCCGGTCTCTCCTCCAACCAGACCCAGTGGGACTGGGGCAAGGGCAAGGCCTTCACCGACGGCTCCTTCGCCACGTTCGTCTGCCCGGGCTGGATGCTCGGCGTCGTGCAGGGCCAGGTCAAGGCCGGCGGCGGAGACGCCACCAGCGGCTGGGACTTCGCCAACGTGTTCCCGGGCGGTGCGGCCAACTGGGGCGGATCGTTCCTGACCGTCCCGAAGCAGTCGAAGCACCCGAAGGAGGCCGCGGCCCTCGCGGCGTGGCTGACCACCGCCAAGTCGCAGGTGCAGACCTTCCAGGCCGCCGGGACCTTCCCGTCGGTGACCGCCGCCCAGACCGACGCGGGCGTCACGGGTGAGAGCGACCTGACGAAGTTCTTCAACAACGCGCCCATCGGCCAGATCCTCGGGGAGCGCGCCAAGGGCGTCGTCGCGCAGTACAAGGGACCGGACGACTCCGTCATCCAGTCGCAGGTCTTCGGGCCGTCCGTCCAGGAGCTCGACTCCGGCAAGGCGAACGGCGACCAGGCGTGGAGCAACGCCATGAAGCTGCTCAACCAGCTGGTCGTCAACAAGTAACCCGAAACCACACGAGGGCCCCCGCCGCCGCACCGGCGGCGGGGGCCCGCACCACGGGGAGAACCGCCATGACCACCACCGCCACCACCACCCGGGACGACGCCGGCGCCGCCGCTCCCGCCGCCCCACCGCGCCGCGGCCGCTCTCCGCGCGCCGACCTCAGCTTCCGGCAGCGCCTCAGCCGCTTCGACGTGAAGGCGTCGCCGTACTTCTACATCGCGCCCTTCTTCATCCTCTTCGGCCTGGTCGGGCTCTTCCCGCTCGTCTACACGTTCGTCGTCTCGCTCAACAACTGGAACCTGCTCACCGGGCCAGGCGAATGGGTCGGCTTCAAGAACTACGCGGCGGAGCTGAGCGACCCGTTCTTCTGGAACTCGCTGTTCAACACGGTCAGCATCTTCCTGCTCTCCGCCATCCCGCAGCTCATCGCCGCCGTGTTCATCGCGGCGATCCTCGACCAGAACATCCGCGCCAAGACCTTCTGGCGGATGAGCGTGCTGCTCCCCTACGTCGTCACCCCGGTCGCGGTGACCCTCATCTTCTCGAGCGCGTTCGACGAGAAGTACGGCCTGATCAACAACATGCTGCAGGCCATCGGCCTCGACCCGGTGATGTGGAAGACGCAGACCTTCCCGTCGCACGTCGCCATCGCCTCCATGGTGAACTGGCGCTGGACGGGCTACAACGCGCTCATCCTGCTGGCCGCAATGCAGGCGGTCCCCCGCGACATCCACGAGTCGGCCGCGCTCGACGGCGCCGGGTCGTTCCGCCGCTTCTTCTCCATCACGCTGCCGAGCATCCGCCCGACGATGATCTTCGTCATCATCACGGCCACCATCGGCGGACTGCAGATCTTCACGGAGCCGAAGCTGTTCAACCCGTCGAGCGCCGTCCCCGGCGGGCCCCAGCGGCAGTACCAGACCACCGTCCTCTACCTCTGGGACATGGCGTTCAACCGCCAGAACTTCGGCAAGGCCTCCGCGATCGCGTGGCTGCTGTTCCTCCTGATCGTCCTGTTCGGGGTGCTCAACTTCCTGATCTCGCGCCGGATCGCCTCCACGGAGAACCGGCTGCATCGGAGACGGACCGCCAGACGACTGCAGGCCTCGCGCACCCTGGCCGCAGCGAGCGAGGAGAAGAACCTGTGACCGCCACCGCCCGCGACACCCGCGCCACCCGCCCCGTCGCCGGGACCCGACCCGGACGGGCCCCCAAGCGCAAGGCGCTCGGCATCGACCGCCGGCCCGGATTCCTCACCTACGGGATCCTGCTCGCCCTGTTCATCGGCGGCGCCTACCCTCTGTGGTGGTCGTTCGTCGCCGGCTCCAGCGACAGCACGGTGCTCACCTCGACCTGGCCGCCCCTGCTGCCCGGCGGACAGTTCTGGACCAACGTCGGCGAAGTGCTGAACACCGTGCCGTTCTGGCTGGCGCTCGGCAACTCGATCATCGTCGCGTCGGTCATCACCCTGTCGGTCGTCGGATTCTCGACACTCGCCGGGTACGCGTTCGCCAAGCTGCGCTTCCGCGGCAGGGAGGGCCTGATGGTCTTCGTGGTCGGGACGCTGGCCGTGCCGACCCAGCTGGGCATCATCCCGCTGTTCATGGTGATGAAGCAGTTCGGCTGGACGGGCACCCTCGGCGCGGTCATCGTGCCGACCCTGGTGACGGCGTTCGGCGTGTTCTTCATGCGGCAGTACCTGGTCGATGTGATCCCGGAGGAGCTCATCGAGGCGGCCCGCGTGGACGGCGCGAACATGATCCGCACCTTCTGGCACGTCGGCGTGCCGGCCGCCCGGCCCGCGATGGCCATCCTCGGCCTGTTCACCTTCATGACCGCGTGGACGGACTACCTCTGGCCGCTGCTCGTCGCGCCGCAGAACCCGACGCTGCAGGTGGCACTCAGCCAGCTGCAGTCGGCGAAGTACGTCGACTACTCGATCGTGCTCGCCGGAGCCGTGCTCGCCACCATCCCCCTGCTGATCCTCTTCGTGCTCGCCGGCCGGCAGCTGGTCTCCGGCATCATGGCGGGCGCGGTGAAAGGTTGAGAATGAACCGCACCTGGCCCGACGGCTTCCTCTGGGGGTCGGCCACCGCCGCCGCCCAGATCGAGGGCGCCGCCCACGAGGACGGCAAGGAGGACTCCATCTGGGATGCCTTCGCCCGCGTTCCCCTGGCGATCGCCGGCGGCGACACCCCGGAGGTGGCGGTCGACCACTATCACCGGATGCCGCAGGACGTGGCGCTCATGGCCTCCCTGGGGTTGCAGTCCTACCGGTTCTCGACGTCCTGGGCGCGGGTGAAGCCGGGCGACCGCGCGGTCAACCCGGCCGGGCTCGCGTTCTACGACCGGCTGGTCGACGAGCTGCTCGGCGCCGGCATCCTGCCGTGGCTGACGCTGTACCACTGGGATCTGCCGCAGGCGCTCGAGGAGAAGGGCGGCTGGGCGACGCGCGACACCGCGTACCGGTTCCGCGACTACGCCGTCGCCGTGTACGACGCGCTCGGCGACCGGGTCGACCACTGGACGACGTTCAACGAGCCGCTGTGCTCCTCCCTGATCGGGTACGCGGGCGGAGAGCACGCCCCGGGCAGGCGAGAGCCGCGCGCCGGGCTCGCAGCACTGCACCACCAGCACCTCGCTCACGGGCTCGCCGCGTCGGCCATCCGCTCCCGCGCCGGGGAGCGCGGGAAGGCCGAAGAGCTGAAGCTCGGCATCACGCTCAACCTGACGACGGCCGTGCCGAACGACCCCGCCGACCCGGTGGACCGCGAGGCGGCACGGCGCATCGACGGCCTCTGGAACCGGATGTACCTCGAACCGCTGCTGCTCGGCTCCTACCCGGCCGACGTGCTGGAGGACGTGCGCGAGCACCGGTTCGAGGAGCTCGTGCACGACGGCGACCTGGCCACGATCGCCCAGCCGCTCGACTTCCTCGGCGTGAACCACTACCACGACGACAATGTGAGCGGGCATCCGCTCGGCCCGGACGAGCCCGCGCCGGTCGTTCCCACACCGCGGCCGACCTCGTCGCCGTTCGTGGGCAGCGAGTACGTGACCTTCCCGTCGCGGCACCTGCCGACGACGGCGATGGGCTGGGAGGTCAACCCGGACGGGCTGTGCGCACTGCTGGTGCGCCTCACCCGCGACTACCCGACCCTCCCGCCGCTCTACATCACCGAGAACGGCGCCGCGTACGAGGACGTCGTGTCCGCCGACGGCCGCGTGCACGACAGCGAGCGCGAGGCGTACATCCTTGCGCACATCGACGCGGTCGGCCGGGCCATCGACGAGGGCGCCGACGTGCGCGGGTACTTCGTCTGGTCGCTGCTCGACAATTTCGAGTGGGCGTGGGGCTACGCCAAGCGGTTCGGCATCGTGCGCGTCGACTACGAGACGCAGGAGCGCACGGTCAAGGACTCGGGGCGCGCGTTCGCTCAGGTCATCGCGGCAGCGCGCGCGGAGGGCGCAGCGGAGGAGGTCGCCGCGTCGCGCGTCTAGCATGGACGCGAGCGACGAGGAGACCCGATGACGACGGAGCAGATCACGGGCGGGGCGGTGCCGACCCTGGAGGCGGTGGCCGCGCGGGCCGGCGTGTCACGCGCGACCGTCTCGCGCGTCGTCAACGGGTCGCCCAAGGTGACGGCCGAGGTCGTCGCCGCGGTGGAGCGCGCGATCGCGGATCTCAACTACGTGCCCAACCGCGCCGCCCGCTCGCTGGCGTCGCGGCGGACGCAGGTGGTCGCGCTGGTCGTGCCGGAGTCGACGGCCAAGGTGTTCGCCGACCCGTTCTTCGCCTCCATCGTCCAGGGCGTCGCGCTCAGCCTCGCCGACACGGAGTACACGCTCAACATGGTCATCTCGTCGGAGACCACCCCCGACAAGACCCGGCGCTACCTGATGGGCGGCAACGTCGACGGAGCGCTCGTGGTCTCGCACCACTCGGGCGACCACTCCTACGCGCAGCTGGGCGCCTCCCTCCCGCTCGTCTTCGGCGGACGCCCGGTCAGCGAGACCGAGCACCTGTCGTACTACGTGGACGTCGACAATGTCGCGGGCGCGCAGGTCGCCACCCAGCACCTCATCGACCGCGGGCGCCGCAACATCGCCCTCATCACCGGCCCGCAGGACATGCCGGCCGGCCTCGACCGGTATACCGGCTGGAAGCGCGCGATGGATGCGGCCGGCCTCGATGCGACGCTGGTAGCGTACGGCGACTTCTCGCCCGCGTCGGGGTCCGAGGCGATGCGGCGGCTGCTCGCGGAGGGCCGCCCGATCGACGGCCTGTTCGCCGCGAACGACCAGATGGCGGCCGGGGCGTACTCGGCGATCCACGAAGCGGGGCTCAGCATCCCGGGCGACATCGCGGTGGTCGGGTACGACGACGACAGCTTCGGCCTCATGTCGACGCCCCCGCTGACGACGGTGCACCAGCCGTCCATCGCGCTCGGCGAGACCATGGCCCGCGTGCTGGTCCGGCGCCTCGCGGGCGAGCACGTCGACCGCGTCACCCTCCTCCCCACCGAGCTCGTCATCCGCCAGAGCACCTGACGCGCCTCCGCCGGCGAGGCGTGAGTCGTCGTCCCCATCTGCGCCGAGTTGCGACATCATGTCGCACCTCGGCGGGGGTTGCGACATGATGTCGCACCTCGGGGAGGCTGTGCGGACTCGACGGTGGGGGGAGGGGATGCGGAGGGGGCGGAGCGGGCGTACGGTCGCGGCATGCCCACCTACACTGCGAAGCGGCCGCTCGACGGCGACGCCGACGAGTACTTCGACTACGTCTCCGACCCGGAGAACCTGCCCGCCTACTTCCCGCGGATGACCGAGGCGCACGAGCTGCCCGACGGCAAAGTGGAGACGACGGCCCACGTCGACGCCGACCACGACGGCACCGACGAGACCGTCACCTCCGAAGCGAACTTCGACGTCGATCACGCCGCCCGCGAGGTGCGCTGGTCTGCTCCCGGACCGCACGACTACCACGGCGCCCTGCGCCTCACCGACGACGGCGTCGAGCTCACCATCCACACCACGCAGGAGTTCGACGGGATGCAGCAGGCGCTCGACGGGTCGCTCCAGAAGATCGCCGAGAACCTGCGCGAGAAGGCCTGACCGACCACGCGCCATGTTCGACGGGTTCGAGATCGACGACATCGACGTCGGCGAGCGCACGGACGGCGCGACCGGCCGCCGACACGCGGGCCCGCGCGCGACCCGCCTCAGGCCAGCCGGCGGTACAGGCGGTTGCCCAGGGCGGCGAGCACGAACCCCGTCGCCACGATCGCCGCGACGCCGCCCGCGTAGGCGATGAACAGGTGCTGGGTGCCGGACTGCGCCGAGAAGTAGGTCACCATCAGCGCGATGACCGAGCCGGCCGCGCAGACCGAGCCGATCCAGACCAGCGGCCACAGCTTGCTCCGCACCGGAGGCTCGGCACCCGGCAGGCGCAGCCAGGAGAGCACGATCCCGGCGAGGCAGCCCCAGAACGCGACCACCAGCATCCCGGCCACCACATCGCTCGGCCGGTGCCACTGCTCCACGAGAGTGGATGCGCCGGCAGCGATCGCGAAGACCGATCCGACGACCGCTGCCACCGGACGGAGGCGCGGCGACGCGACCAGGAAGACGACCAGGGCCGCAGAGGCGGCGACCGCGGTGTGCCCGGAGGGGAGCGAGTTGGACAGGCCGACATCCACGCCCTTCTCGGGCCGCGACAGGATGGTGTACTTCAGCACCTGCGTGCTCACGTTCGCCCCGATGGCCGCACCGACGGCGACCGCGAAGACCAGCCAGTTGCGCCGGACCAGCACGATCGCGATGGCCGCGACGGCCCCGATCACCACCGATGCGACCGGCAGCGCATTGAGGAACGTGTGCGCGAACTCGATCACGTCGCCCTTCCAGGCGTCCGCCCCGGCGAACGCGCGCTCATCGATCACCTGGCCGATATAGCTCTGCACGAACACCACGTAGACGGCGACGAACGAGCCGGCGGAGACGAGCGCACCCCAGAGGAAGGGGAGGGTGCGGAGGCTCGATCGCATAGTGCATCCACCCTTCCACACACGACTCTGAGATTTCCGGACGAACGCCGAGGATCGGGAGGATGCGCTCAGCCGACGAAGCGGACGCCGGGTTCGCAGGCCGCCAACCGGTCACGCATGACCGCGACGGCCGCCGGGTTGCTGTCGACCAGGAGGAACCGCCTCCCGAGAGCCGACGCCACGGCGCCGGTCGTGCCGCTTCCCGCGAAGAAGTCGAGCACCCAGTCCCCCTCGCGGCTCGACGCCTGCACGATGCGCCGCAGCACGCCCTCCGGCTTCTGCGTCGGGTAGCCGGTCTTCTCGCGGCCCGTCGGCGACACGATGGTGTGCCACCAGACGTCGGTGGGGAGCTTGCCGAGCTGCGCCTTCTCGGGAGTGACCAGGCCGGGGGCCATGTACGGCTCGCGCTCGACCGCGGCGGAGTCGAAGTGGTACGCCGACGGGTCCTTCACGTAGACGAGGATCGTGTCGTGCTTGGCCGGCCAGCGGTTCTTCGGCTTCGCACCGTAGTCGTAGGCCCAGATGATCTCGTTGAGGAAGGACTCCCGGCCGAACAGCGCATCCAGCAGCACCTTGGCGTAGTGCGACTCGCGGTAGTCGAGGTGGAGGTACAGCGTTCCGTCGTCGGCGAGCACCCGCCAGGCCTCGATGAGCCGTGGCTCCAGGAAGCCCCAATAGTCCTCGAAGCGGTCGTCGTAGCTGAGCAGGTCGCCTTTGATGCGCTCGTAGCTGCGGCCCTTGAAGCCGATCACGCTGCCCGCGCCGCCCTCGGATCGCACCGAGGTGAGGGTCTGCCGCGCCTGCGGCCGCCCGGTGTTGAACGGCGGGTCGAGGTAGATCAGGCGGAACGACGCGTCCGGGAGGTCGGCCACCACCGCGAGGTTGTCTCCCTGAACGACGGTGCTGGGCGCATCCGGATGCCACAGCGGCGGGACTGCGGGAGCGGGCTGCGACATGCGACCATTCTCGCAGCGGAGAGAATGGACTGTGCACAACCTCGGCCTCCTCTTCGACGTCGACGGGCCCCTCGCGAGTCCCGTCACCCGTACCATCGCCATCCGCAGCATCGTCACCGATCTGGTCGCGATGGCGGCAGCGGGCGTCCCGATCGCGTTCATCACCGGGCGATCCGGCGACTTCATCCGCAACCAGGTGGTGACGCCGCTGTGCGACGCCGGCCTGGGCGACGCGCTCGACCAGCAGGGGGCGCGGATGTTCGGCGTGTTCGAGAAGGGCGGCGCGTGGGCGCCGATCACGGGCGAGGGGATGGGCGAGGTCACCGTGGACGAGACCGTCGCCTTCTCGCCGGAGGCCGTCGACGCGGTCCGCCGCCTGGTGCGCGACCGCTTCGCCGACACCATGTTCTTCGACGAGACCAAGCGCGCGATGATCTCCGTCGAGCAGCGCACGGACGTGGATGCCGACACCTACGCCGAGGCGCAGTCGCGCTTCCAGGACGCCGCCTTCGACGCGCTGACCGGCCTCGGAGTCGGCCTGCGCTACGGCGACCGGGTGGCGCCGGACGCCGACGGCGCCGTGCCCTACCGGATCGACCCGACGATCATCTCGACGGACATCGAGTCGGTGCTGCTCGACAAGGACCGCGGTGCGCAGCGCGCCTTCGACTACTTCGCGGCGCGCGGGCCGCTCCCCCGCCGCTGGCGCTCGGTCGGCGACTCGCGCAGCGACTACAAGATGGCGGACTTCGTCCACGACGCGGGATACGACGTGGCGCACGTGGACGTGCGGCCCGCCGACGGCGTGCTCGACCGGCCGTACCAGGTGATCACGATCGGCGACGCCATCCACGACGATGCGGGCGCCGAGTTCCTGGCCCACTGGCGGCGCGAGCTCGGCCTCGATTGAGCGCCGCGCCCCTTCCGGCCGCCTCCCCTCCGGCTTCTCGAACGAAGGAGACGAGCCGAGTTCCCGGTGCGGATGTCCTCCGTTTCCGTACTCTCGCGGCGCGTCGAGCATCCATCGCCTCCGTTTCGCACGGCCTGCGACCGCAGCGATCTGGGTACGGAAACGGAGGCGAAGCGGGGATGGGATGGGTGATTCGGCCAGAAACGGAGGGGCTGGCGGCCGAAACGGCCGGAAACTCCTCCGTTTACGCCAGCGCGCGGCAAGGGAGGAGAAGCGGCGACGGGAGGTGCGCGCGTCAGGCGAGCTCGCGGCCGCGGTTGCGGCGGCGGATCTCGCGCGGGGCGCGGCCTCCCAGGAACGAGCGGGCCGGGTCGACCGTGAAGCCCTGGCGCAGCGCCTCGCGCCCGACCAGCATCCGGAAGCCCATCTGGTCGCGGTTGGTCAGCGTCGTCTCCGCTGTGACCGGCCGGCCTCCGAGCACGACGTCGAGCAGCACGACGATCCGCTCCTCCGTGTGACCGGACGAACTGCGCACCACGCGGCGGTCGTGCACCGGGCACTCGGCGGCGACCGCATCCCGGTCGGAGTCCTGCCACGGCTGCACCCGGAATCGCACGCGGTCGCCCGGCAGCTCCTCGATGTCGAAGGCGTGCAGGGACGAGCTGCGGGCTCCGGTGTCGACCTTCACCTTGATCCACGGCACGCCGATACCGGGAAGGCTCACCCACTCACGCCAGCCGACCATGTCGGTGGTTGGATGGAGGTCGGTCATTTCCCCATCTTCGCAGGAGCAGCCCCGTGAAACTCGCCATCCTCTCGCGCGCCCCGCACGCGTACTCGACGCAGCGGCTGCGCTCGGCGGCCGAGAACCGCGGTCACACGGTCAAGGTGCTCAACACGCTGCGGTTCGCGATCGACCTCTCCGGCGACGAACCGGACCTGCAGTACCGCGGCCGGCTGCTGTCCGACTACGACGCGATCCTGCCGCGCATCGGCAACTCGATCACCTACTACGGCACTGCCGTTGTGCGGCAGTTCGAGCAGATGGATGTGTACACGCCCAACACGGCGAACGGCATCACGAACTCGCGCGACAAGCTGCGGGCGACGCAGATCCTCTCGCGCCACAACATCGGGATGCCGCGCACGGCGTTCGTGAACAGCCGCGCGGACGTGCGCATGGCGATCGAGCGCGTCGGGGGTGCGCCGGTGGTCATCAAGCTGCTCGAGGGCACGCAGGGCATCGGGGTCATCCTGGCGCCGGAGGCGAAGATCGCCGAGTCGATCATCGAGACCCTCCACTCGACGAAGCAGAACGTGCTCATCCAGAGCTTCATCGCCGAGAGCCGCGGGCGCGACATCCGCGCGCTCGTCGTCGGCGACCGCGTGGTCGCCGCGATGCGGCGCGTGGCGAGCGGCGACGAGTTCCGGTCCAACGTCCACCGCGGCGGCACCGTCGAGAAGGTCGCACTGACCCCGGAGTTCGAGGAGGCCGCCGTCCGATCGGCGCAGATCATGGGACTGCGGGTCGCCGGCGTCGACATGCTCGAGGGCAAGGACGGCCCGCTGGTCATGGAGGTCAACTCCTCGCCGGGCCTCGAGGGGATCGAGCGGGCGACCGGGCTGGATGTGGCCGGGGCGATCATCGACTTCATCGACAACCAGGTGGCGTTCCCCGAGATCGACGTCCGTCAGCGCCTCACCGTCTCGACCGGCTACGGCGTCGCCGAACTGCTCGTGCACACCAACGCGGACCTCGTCGGCAAGACGCTCCGCGACTCCGGCCTCGGCGACCGCGACATCTCGGTGCTCACCCTGCACCGGGGCGCGTCCGTCATCCCGAACCCGCGGAGCGGCGTCGTTCTGGAGGCCGGCGACCGGCTGCTGTGCTTCGGCCGCCTCGAGGAGATGCGGTCGATGATCCCGGACCGCCGCAAGCGCCGCGCCAAGGTGCGGAAGCTGCCGAAGGAGGCGCAGGAGGCGCTGACCGAGAGCGAGAGCGGAACCGCAACCGGGACGGAGTGAGCCGCCGCGTCGGCGTCAGGCCTGCTCCGCGGTCGTCCGGGCACGGACGTGCGCGCGCTCTCCCTGCGCGCCGAACAGCGAGAGCAGCTCGACCGCCCCGCCGGTCTCTGTCCCGAACCAGTGCGGCACCCGCGTGTCGAATTCGGCCGCCTCGCCGGGCTCCAGCACGACCTCCTCGTCGCCGAGCTTCAGGCGGAGGCGGCCGCTGAGCACGTAGAGCCACTCGTAGCCGTCGTGCGTCCGCTGCCGCGGAACCGTGCGGGCGCCGGCCGGGATGACGATCTTGAAGGCCTGCAGCCCCGCGGCCTGCCGCGACAGCGGCAGCATCGTCATCCCGTCGCGCCGGATGGGCCGCGCGCGCACGCGCGGGTCGGCGGCCGGAGCCCGGACCAGCTCGTCGAGGGTCGTGCCGTAGACCCGCGCGAGGGGGAGCAGCAGCTCGAGCGTCGCCCGGCGTCGCCCGGACTCCAGGCGGCTGAGCGTGCTGGCCGAGATCCCGGTCGCCTCCTCGACCTCGGCGAGGGTGAGGCCGCGATCGTTGCGCAGGCGACGCAGGCGCACTCCGGCGGCCGCGATGGCGTCTTCCGTGTCCATCGCCCCAGTTTGCCACTTCGGCAAGAAGAGTTGCCGATTCGGGGACATAGCGTCGACACTGGCGGCATGACGGACCACTGGGGACAGCAGGACGAGACGACGGACGCCGTGGTGATCGGCGGCGGCGCGGCGGGGCTCAACGGCGCGCTGATGCTGGCGCGCTCGCGACGGGACGTGCTCGTGATCGACGCGGGCTCGCCGCGCAACGCTCCCGCCGATGGCGTCCACGGACTCCTCGGCCGGGAAGGGATGCCGCCGGCCGAACTGCTGCGGACGGGGCGGGACGAGGTGCGACGCTACGGCGGCCGCATCCTCGACGGCGAAGTGACGGACGCGGTGCGTGCGGGCGACGGATTCGTCGTCACCCTGAACGACGGCCGCACGATCGGGGCCCGTCGCCTGCTCGTGGCGACGGGGCTGCGGGACGTGCTCCCCGACATCCCCGGTCTCGCCGATCGCTGGGGACGTGACCTCGTGCACTGCCCGTACTGCCACGGCTGGGAGGTGCGCGACCGCGCCATCGGCGTCGTCGCGACCGGCGACGGCTCCGTCCATCAGGCGCTGCTGTTCCGGCAGCTCTCGGACGACGTCGTGTACCTGGCGAACGGTCACGAGCCCGACGACGCGGCCCTGGCCCGCTTCGACGCGCTGGGCATCCCCGTGGTCGCCGGACGCGTCGCCGCGGTCGAGACGGCCGACGACCGCATCACGGGCGTCCGGCTCGACGACGGCGCCGTCGTCGCCCGCGACGTGCTCGCCGTCGCGTCGCGGATGGAGGCGCGCACGCAGGGACTCGCCTCCCTGGGCCTTCGCAGCGTCGAGCTTCCCGGCGGGATGGGCACCAGCATCCAGGCGGACGAGTTCGGGCGCACGGGCGTGCCCGGCGTCTGGGCGGCAGGCAACGTCGCCGATGCCAAAGCGCAGGTCGGCGCAGCCGCGGCCGCCGGCGCACTGGCCGGCGCCCAGATCAACGCGGAGCTCGTGATGGAGGACGCCGACCGCGCCGTGACGCTCAGACGATCGGCCGCTGCGGAGGCGCCGGCGGGTCGCTGACCGCCGGGTCGCTGACCGCGGGGTCGCTGACGGCCGGCTGCCCGACGGCCGAATGCGCGACCGCCCTGGCACGTTCGGCACGCCGGTAGTGCCGCAGCACGAGCCAGAGCGTGAGGATGCCGCCGGCCGCCACCACGATCAGCACGACGATGTAGAGGATGCCGGCCAGCGCGGTCACGGCCGATGCGGTCTGAGCGCTGAGACCGCCCGCGGTGGTGAGCTCCTCGATCGCCCGGCCGTTCGCGAGGAGGGCGATCACGGCGGCCAGGTCGCTCGCCGAGTCCCACAGCCCGTGCAGGACGGCGACGCCCACGTAGGTCACCACGATCCAGATCGAGAACCGGAAGCGGTCGCGGCCGCGCGCGGCGCCGAACAGCACAGCGCCGAGCACCGCCGTCCAGAGCACGTGCCCGACGGGGGCGAGGATGGCGCGCAGCACCTCGGTCTCCAGCAGGGAGACGAGGTCGATTCCGCGCGCCGTGATCGCGGCGTTGAATGCGTATCCGGCCGACTCGAAGGCGGCGAAGCCCGCACCGACCGTCGCACCGAGCAGCGCGCCCGAAGATGCCGCCGATGAAGAACGCGAGCACGAGCTGCAGCGAGCTGACGCTGCCGCTGACGCGTTCGATGGCGAACAGGACGACGCAGAACGGGACGAGGAAGCTCCCGAGCAGAATGAGCGTCGGGATCAGGTTGGTGTTGCCCGTCACGATCGTGACGACGATCGTCAGGATACACAGGGCGAGGCCCGTGAGCAGCGTCTTCCACCACCAGCCGTGATGGTGGTGCGGGTGCGGTGCGGCCGCCGGGCCGCCCGTCCACGTCTGTGCTGTCATCCGACTCCCCTTCGCTCGATGCCGCGCCCACCGCCGACCGTGCGATCATCCTCCCACCGCGGCGGGCGCGCCCGGTCAGGCGAGCGAACGGAAGCGCGCGACGCCCTCGGCGAGCAGCTCGCGGAGGTCGAGACCGCCGTCGGAGGCGATCCAGCGCTCGAACGCGAGCCGGAACGCCGCCATCGCGGCCTCGGCGGCGATGGCCGCCTCCTCCGGCTCGAAGCCGCGCGCCGTGAGCGCGGTCGCGGAGGCGGACGCCACCGTCGCGAGCTTGAGCAGCTCGCGCTCCTGCAGGCTCGCATTGGCCGCGATGACGGCCGCGCGCCGACGTGCGAACGTCGGGTCGGGATTGCCTGCGATGAAGGCCGCCGCGGCATCCATCCCGGCGGCGGCGACGGCGAACGCGGTCGAGCCGTCCGGCTGGGCGGCGATGGCATCCAGCACCGTCTCCTGGAACGCGGCCGAGCCGGCGAACAGCACCTCGCGCTTGTCGGCGAAGTGGCGGAAGAAGGTGCGCTCGGTCACGCCCGCGCGCGCGGCGATGTCGGCCACCGTCGTCTGCTCGTATCCCGGGTCGAGGTAGAGCTCCAGCGCGGCGCGCCCGAGACGGCCTCGTGCGTCCGGCTCCCAGCGTCCCATAGGACCAGTGTAGTGATGACAGTTGCTGACATGAGTGCTACGCTGACGTCAGTCTCTGACATCGTCGGCCGTTCGACCGGCAGAGACGTACGAAAGGAGCACATCATGCGGGTATTCATCACGGGAGGATCGGGGTGGATCGGGTCGGCCGTCGTCCCGGAACTCCTCGCCGCTGGGCACGAGGTCCACGGGCTGGCCCGATCGGACGAGTCCGCCGCCCGGCTCCGCGCCGCCGGCGTCGAGCCGATCGTCGGCGGGCTGGGCGACCGGGAGGTGCTGCGCGCCTCCGCCGCCGCGTCCGACGCCGTGATCCACCTGGGCTACAACCACGACTTCGGCGACCAGGCCGGCGCCGGCCGCACCGAACGCGGCGCCATCGAGACCTTCGGCGACGCCCTCGCCGGCACCGGCGCTCCGCTGCTCTTCGCCTCTGGTGTCGCCTTCGTCGCGCCCGGCCAGGTCGCCACCGAGGAGGTCCTCGCGCCGTTCGCCGGGCCGGAGGCCCCGCGCGGCGGCGCGGAGGAGCTGGCGTTCGGGTTCGTCGACCGCGGCATCCACCCGGTCGCCGTGCGCTTCGCTCCGACCGTGCACGGCGCTGGCGACCACGGGTTCATCGCCGAGCTGGTGCGCGTCGCCCGCGAGAAGGGCGTCTCCGGCTACGTCGGAGACGGTGCCGGCCACTGGCCCGCCGTGTACCGCGGGGATGCGGCCCGCCTGGTGGCCCGTGCCCTCGAGAACGCGTCCGCCGCGACCATCGTGCACGCGGTGGGAGAGCAGGGCGTGCGCACCCGCGACATCGCCGAGGCGATCGGCGCAGGGCTCGGGCTGCCCGTCGCCTCGATCGACCCCGACGATGTCGGAGAGCACTTCGGCTGGATCGGGCGGATCTTCGCCCTCGACCTCCAGGCCTCCAACGAGCTCACCCGGCGCCGCTTCGACTGGGAGCCGACGGGCCCGACCCTCCTCGAAGACCTGGCCGCCGGCTCCTACTTCGCCCGCGCCGCCGCCTGACCCCCGCCCGCGAGGTGCTCGCGGGAGCGAGCGCCTCAGGGGGTCGCGGACGGAGGCGGAGGGGTGGACGGCGCCGGAGGGGTGGACGGCGCCGGAGCCGACGATGCCGGCGGCGCGGTGGTGCTCGGGTTCACCAGCACGTCGTCGAACGTCGCCTTCTCCGCCGCCGACCGCTGGTCCCATCCGGGACGTCTGGCCGCATAGAAGATCAGCGGGGGAACGCCCAGCAGGATGACGATCGCCGCGACCAGGGCCGGGTACGCCCATCCCGGTGCGCCCGCCGCGAAGCCCGAGGGCGGCACGAAGCCGAGGGCGAACGCCGCGAGGCAGGCGAGGAAGCCGATCGTCGCGATCAGGCCCATCGCTGGAGTGCGGTAGGTGCGCGTGACGCCGGGCTGGGTTCGGCGGAGCCGCATGGCCGCCGCGAACATCATCATGTACATGATCAGGTAGAGCGCCGCCGCCATGTCGACCAGCAGGATGAACGCCGTGTTGATGTTGGGGACGAAGATGAACAGCGCGGCGAGCAGGGTGACCACGATCCCCTGCACGTTCAGGATGCCGACCTGCACGCCCGCCTTGTTGCGGCGCTGCAGGAACGGCGGCAGGTAGCCCGAGCGGGCAGCGGCGAGCAGGCCGCGCGACGGCCCGGCGATCCAGGTGACCACCGAGGCGAACGCCCCGAGCGCGATCAGCAGGGAGATCAGCGGGGTCGCCCAGGCCATCCCCCAGGTGTCGAAGTAGGTCTGGAACGCCAGGTTGATGCCGGTGGTGAGCCCGAGCTCGGACGACGGCACCGCGACCGCGATTGCGACGGTCGGGAAGATGAAGATCCCGAGGATGAGGATCGATGCGATGAGCACCGTCTTCGGGTACCCCTTCCCGGGGCTCTTCAAATCGTTCGCGTGGACGGCGTTGACCTCCATGCCCGCGTAGGCCAGCACGTTCGACACGATCAGCACGATCGAGGCGATGCCGGTGAACGGCGGGATGATCGCCGACGCCTCGAGCGGCGTCTGGCTGGGCTGGCCCGACCCGAGCCAGATCGCGCCGAACACGATCAGCAGGAGGCCAGGGAAGATCGTTCCCGCCAGGCCCGACCACGATCCGACCTTCGCGAAGAGGTTGCCGCCGCGCAGCGTGATGAACGTCGAGAACCAGTAGATGACGAGGATCACGATGGCGGTGTAGAGGCCGGAGTTCGCCAGGTTCGGGTCGAGGAACACGAACGCCAGCGACGCTGCGATGAACGCGATCTGCGTCGGATACCAGACGACGTTCTGCACCCATTGCAGCCAGATCGCCTGGAACCCCCAGCGCTCGCCGAAGGCCATCCGCACCCAGGTGAAGACGCCGCCCTTCCAGCCGGTGGCGAGTTCCGCCGCGACGAGCGCCACCGGGATCAGGAAGAAGATCGCCGGGATGATGAACAGCGTCACCGAGCCCAGGCCGTACCCGGCCATGGCGGGGAGGCTGCGCAGGGAGGCGACGGCGACGACGGTGAGCATGGCCAGCTGGGTGATGCTCATGAACTTGGTCGCCGTCGTCCCTGGCGACCCGATCGCCGGCTTGTGCGCCACCGAGGCGAAGGGGTGCGGCTTGACGTGATCGGGCCCGGGCGCCGGCGTGCCGTCGGCTCGGGTGTGCCCCGAGGTCGCCTTCTTGGGCTCGCTGGTTGCAGTCATGGTCTTCTCCCGCTCATCTGGGGGCGCTCTGCGCCGGGTCTCGTTCGCCGGTCCGGCGGTCAGTGGGTGAAGGAGGCCGTCTGGCCCTCCGTCGGCATCGGGCCCTCGAGCTGATCGAGGTACTCGACGGCCTCGCGGATGTCGCCGATCAGCGACTCCGCCAGGTTGCGGCTCAATCCGTTGCGGACGACGATGCGCTGCACGGTCAGGTCGCTGAGGTCGTCGGGCATCGGATAGGCGGGGATCAGCCATCCCTTCAGGCGCAGCCGCTCCGAGAGGTGGTACAGGTTCCAGTTCTCGGTGTGGCCCTTCTTCAGCTGCCACGCGAAGACGGGGATGTCGGAGCCGTCGTTCCACAGCTCGAACGCGGGCATCGTGGCGATCTCCCCGGAGAGGTAGAGCGCCACATCCTGCGACGCCTTCTGCACGCGGTAGTAGCCGTCGAAGCCGAGCCGCAGGAACAGGTAGTACTGCAGCAGCACCTGGGCGCCCGGCCGCGAGAAGTTCAGCGCGAAGGTCGGCATGTGGCCGCCGAGGTACGTGACGTCGAACACGAGGTCGGCCGGCAGATCCTCGACGGTGCGCCAGACCACCCAGCCGAGCCCCGGGTACACCAGGCCGTACTTGTGTGCGGATGTGCTGATCGAGACGACCCGGTCGACGCGGAAGTCCCACGACAGCTCGGGCTGAAGGAAGGGCGCGATCATGCCGCCGGAGGCACCATCCACGTGGATCTTGATGTCGAGTCCCGTGTCGGCCTGGATGCGGTCGAGGGCCTCGGAGATCTGCGCGACCGGTTCGTACATCCCGGTGTAGGTGACGCCCATGATGGCGACGACGCCGATGGTGTTCTCGTCGACGTACTTCTCGAGCTCGTAGCCGTCGAGGACTTTGTGGTCGAGGCTGATCGGCACGTAGCGGGCCTCGACATCCCAGTAGTTGCAGAACTTCTCCCAGCACACCTGGACGGCGCTGGAGAGCACGAGGTTGGGCTTGTCGGTGGGCTTGCCCTCAGCCCTCCTGGCCTGCTGCCAGCGCCGCTTCAGCGCCAGGCCGCCGAGCATGCACGCTTCGGAGGAGCCGATGGTGGAGGTGCCGATGGCCTTCTCGGGGTCCGGCGCGTTCCACAGACCGGCGATCATCTTCCAGCAGCGCGTCTCGATCGCGGCGGTCTGCGGGTACTCGTCCTTGTCGATCATGTTCTTGTCGGCCGACTCCGAGTACAGCCGCGCGGCGTGGTCGTCCATCCAGGTCCCGACGAAGGTGGCCAGGTTGAGCCGCGCGTTGCCGTCGAGCATCGACTCGTCGTGGACGATCTGGTAGGCGGTCTCCGGCAGCGATTCGTTGTCGGGGATGCGGTCCACCGGCAGATCGGTGTCCTCGCCCGGGCGGGCGAAGATGGGGTTGAGCTGGGTGCGGTCGCTGATCCCCGTGTAGGCGGTCGTCGGCAGGTGCGAGGCCGCCGCCCGCTTCTTCGACTCTGACATGGTCATTCGCTTCACTCCTCGGACGGCGCGGGCACCGGCTCGCGCAGTGGACGTTCGCTTCTCCGTCGTCCGGCCGATCGGTCCCCGACCGGGCCGGACAGCGTCACCGTAACGATGCCGCGTTTCGGCGCGCTAGACAGTTCTCGCGGCTTTCCGCCGCAGAAGCTCCGCGAAGCGGCGTCAGGAGTCGGGCGTCGGGCGCCTGGCGTCAGGCGCCGGAGCGCTTGAGCGTGCCGATGGTGGAGCCGCTGCCGTCGAGGACGGTCATCGTGTCGCCGGAGACGTTCCCTGTCGCGGCCTTGCCCAGCCAGGTGTCGACGTTCTCGCACGCCATGAGCGTTGCGGCGATGGGCCCGAAGGTGATCTCGTCGCCGTCGATCTGGCCCTTGCCCGAGAGGGTGTTGCAGCCGTCGGAGCCGGCGAAGGTGCCGTCGTTCTGGATGTCGAGGTTGGGCTGGCCCGCCGAGGTGGAGCCCCATCGGCCCACCACCGCCTGGCCGCTCGGGGTGCCGGCGCAGCCGGCGAGCAGCAGGACCGCGGCCGCGACCGCGGTCAGGCGGTGCATCCGTCGCTGGCGCAGCATGATCCCTCCCCGGCTTCTGGCCGCCAGAGTAGCGCCGGAGCCGCGGTGGGCGACAGGGGGAATCGATCCTCAGTCGGCCGGGGCGAGCACCTCGTCGACGATGGCGAGCAGTTCGGGCCGGGCGAGGATGCGGAAGTGGCCCCCGACGTCCAGCTCGATGTTGCGGGCGCCCTCCAGCCGGCTGCCGGCGGGGACGTGCGGGTCGAACCAGCCCCAGACGGAGACGATCTGCGCGTTCACCGCCCGGTTGAGCGCGAGCCTCAGCACGCCGGGGGACGACGGCATGAGGGCCCGGACGCTCGAGACCGGGATGAATCGGGCGAGCGACGAACCGCCGAACGGTGTGGCCACGGCGACGGTGGTGCGGATGCGCGGCCCGGAGTCCGGCATCCCCATCAGGTACTTGGCGATCAGGCCGCCCTTGCTGTGCGCGACGATCACGACGTCCGTGAGGTCGTGATCGTCGAGGTGGCGCTGCACGAGCGCCGCCGCCTGCGGCACCGAGATGCGGTTGTCCTCGAGGGCGGTGACGACGTGCACGGGGTGGCCGGAGGCGTGGATGTGCTGGGCGAGCGGGCGGAGGAAGCGCCACGTCTCGAAGATGCCCGGGATGAGCACCACCGGCGCACGGTGTCCCTCGCCGGCCACGAGCCCGTCGGGCGTGCTGCGGTCGAACGCGGCGCGCAGCTGGTGACGCCCGGCGTAGAGCCAGTCCAGCGCGAGTACGCCGGCGCGGCGCAGCAGCGTGCGTCTCATCGAGGGACCCGCACGAGCCGGGTGATCAGGGCGGCAGTCCGCCAGGGGGCGCGGTGCATCACCACGTGGGCGGCCGCCGGGATGCGGGCGGCCTCCCCGCCGGTGCGTCGTGCGAGCTCGGAGACCCAGTGGTCGCGCGCGATCGGGTCGCGCGCGCCGCGAACGACCACGGTCGGCACCTGGGCGTGCTCCAGCTCCTCCTCGATGCGGTACTCCAGCATGGCGGGCAGCGTAGCGAGATACCAGGCGAGTCCGCAGTGCAGGTAGTCGCCGACGACGATGCGGTTGGCGCGGCGGTCCTCCCGCAGGGTGTCGAACGCGAGGAGGGCGCCGGCCCTCAGCGGATTGCGGTCCTGCGGGGCCATCACCGGATCGAGCAGTGCGAGCGTCTGGACGAGGTCGGGCCGGCGGGCGGCCAGGCAGACCGCGACCTGGGCCCCCATCGAATGGCCGACCACGATCGCGTCCGCGATTCGGGCATCGTCGAGCAGCGCCGCCACGGAGTCGGCGAAGTCGGCCATGGCGAGCGGGTGGCCCGGCCGGAACGGCTTCGCCTTCCCGAACCCCGGCAGGTCGATGGCGACGACCCTCCCTTCCCCGGTGAGCGCCGGCACCAGCCGCTCGAAGTACCGCGAGCTGACCCCGATCCCGTGCACCAGCAGGAAGACGGGACCATCGCCTCCGGTGTCGACGGTGACGACGGAGCGCGGCGCGGTCGGAGCGGGGGCGGGGCGGTCGTCGATCACGTCCCCACGCTACCCGCGTGCCTGCCGCTGCCGTCGCGCGGGGCCCCCGGCGGGACCCGGTTGAAAACCGGCGCGAGCGGGGTAGCTGTGGAGAGGTACTAGCCCGGACGGGAAGGGAAGGAGTACCACAGGATCATGCCCGCATCGCAGGAGCTGCCCTCCACCCTCGAGCGATCCGAGAAGCACGCCCAGGCACTCTGGTCGAAGGCGCACGACTCGGCGGTCGAGGAGTACGGGGAGGGCGAACGGGCCCACCGCACCGCCTTCGCCGCACTCAAGAACGAGTACGAGAAGGTCGGCGACCACTGGGAGCGCAAGGCCGAGAACGGGCCGTCCGACCGCAAGGCGGCCGGCGGCCGCGACACGGACGCGCCGACCGAGGAGGGGGTCGACGCGAAGGCGTCGAAGACCCACCTGCTCGACATCGCCAAGCGCCTCGACATCCGCGGCCGGACGCGCATGTCGAAGGACGAGCTGGTCGACGAGATCAAACGCGCCAACCGCCGCAAGACGGCGGCATCACGAAAGAAGGGCTAGCCATGGGCGACGTGCTCGCGTTCATCGGATGCTTCATCCTGTTCCTGGTGGGGATCTTCCTGCTGGGACTCGCCGACACCCTCCCGGCGTGGCAGGGTCTGGTGTTCTTCGCGGGCATCGTCTGCATCGCGCTCTCCTTCGGGATCCCGGTCGGCGTCCTCGGCCGTACCGAATAACGAACGTCCCCTCGGCACCCTCCTCGCCGCCCCCTCCCTTTCCTCAGAGGGGCGAGGTAGCGTTGGCGGATGGCTGACTTCTCACGGCTGCGCAGCCAGACCTCCGATCCGGCGGAGGCCGACGCGCTGGTCGCCGCGGGCGGCGGTCGTTTCGCCTTCGCGTCGGAGCCGGACGCCGGTTTCTCCTTCGAGGTGGACCAGGCCATCGACGCCTCCTTCTCCGTCGCCCGCTATGAGATCGGCGGCGAGTGGGAGAGCTCCGGGGGATTCGACGACCTCGTCATCGCCACCGTGGTCAGCGGCACGTACTTCTGGGAGATCGACGGCGACCGGGCCTCCGGAACGCGCGCGCCGTTCCTCGTGCGCCCCGGCCACGACTTCAGCTGCTCCTCCGAGAACAGCGAGGTCGTGAACATCTTCCTCTCGCCCACCACGCTGCAGGACGTCGCCAGGACCACCTTCGCCGACGACGACCTGACCGTCGTCTTCGACTCCGCCCAGACGCGGAGCGCCCGCCACTCCGAGTACATGCTCACCGCCGCGACCGTGGCCGCCGAGTACATGGAGTCGGGAACCTTTCGGCATCCGCTGGTGCGCGCCAGCCTGTTCCACACGCTCTCGCTGGCCGCCCTCAGCTGCTTCCCGCTGAGCACCGATCCCCGGGAGCGGGTGCAGACGCCTGCCGCGCAACTCGACTCCTATCGCCGCGCGGTGCGCTTCATCGACGACTACGCCTCCCTGCCCATCACGGTGACCGACATCGCCGGGGCGTCCGGCGCGACGATCGCGCAACTCCACGCCGCCTTCCGCACCAACGCGGGGACGACGGCCCAGGGCTACCTGCAGCAGGTGCGGCTGTCGGCGACGCACACCGAGCTCCAGGTGGCCGACCCCGCCACGGTCGACCTCGCCGACCTCGCCGGACGCTGGGGTTTCGCCGACCTCGACCGCTTCGCCCGCCGCTACCGCGAGACGTACGGCCGGCATCCCGCGGCCCTGCAGGCCTAGATTCCGCCGTCGAGGCGTGAGTCGTTGCCGCAATCCTCGGCGAGTGGTGACCAGATGCCGCAACTCGGGGCCTACCCCGGGATCCGGAAGCACGCAGCCCCCTGGACGCGTGCGGGTGGAGTGGTTGCGTGGAGGTATGCCAGAGAATCAGTACACCTTCGACAACCCCGTTGACCGCTACCCCGCCATCTCGCCCGACGAGGAACAGGTGCCGGAGCCCGGGCTCGAGAGCGACCTGAGCCCGCGCGCGGACCTGGGCGAGGACAGCTACGTCGGCACCGGCCGCCTCACCGGCCGCAAGGCCATCGTGACCGGAGGCGACTCCGGGATCGGCGCTGCCGCCGCCATCGCCTTCGCCCGCGAGGGCGCCGACGTGGCGATCGTGTACCTCCCGGAAGAGGAGGAGGACGCGCAGCGCGTCGCCGGCCTGATCCGCGACGCCGGCCGGACCGCCGTCACCATCCCCGGCGACCTCAAGGAGCGCGCGTTCAGCGACGAGATCGTGAAGCGGACGCTCGATGAGCTCGGCGGCATCGACATCCTCGTGAACAACGCCGGGAAGCAGATCGCGGCGGAGAGCCTCACGGACATCCCCGACGACCAGTTCGACCACACGATGAAGACCAACGTCTACGCGATGTTCTGGCTGACGCGCGCAGCACTTCCGCACCTGCCCGCGGGCGCGACGATCATCAACACCACGTCGATCCAGGCGTACCAGCCGGGCGAGCAGCTCGTCGACTACGCGACGACGAAGGCCGCGATCAACGCCTTCACGAAGGCCCTCGCGCAGCAGCTCGCGCCGAAGGGCATCCGCGTCAACGCGGTGGCGCCCGGACCGATCTGGACGCCGCTTCAGGTCAGCAAGGGACAGCCCGCCGAGGCGATCCCGGAGTTCGGCCAGCAGACGCCGCTCGGGCGCCCGGGACAGCCGGCCGAGCTGGCGCCCGCGTACGTCTTCCTCGCGTCGCCCGAGTCGAGCTATGTCATCGGCGAGACGCTCTCCGTCACGGGCGGCATGCCCACTCCGTGAGCCGGAACGAGGGTCAGCGCGCGGTCGGCCGCCCCGTCCGGAACGCCTCCACGACATCCCGCGGGATCTGACCGCGCGCGCCCACCTCGACGCCGTTCGCCCGCGCCCACTCGCGGATCGCGCGGCGCTCGTCGGCTGAGGGAGGGGCGTCGGCACCGGGTGCGGCGTTGCGGCCGGCCGCCTCGATCCATTTGGCGAAGTCGGCGCGCAACTGCTCGGCGTGCTCGGAGGACAGATCGATCACGTACGGCGTCCCCGAGAGGGAGAACTCGATGGTCTCACCCTCGCCCTCCGGAATCACGGACTGATCGAGGTCGTCGATCAACTGATAGGTGACTCGCTTCGCCATGTCCATCCCGCCACTTCGCCGATCGGATGCACCCGCGGGTGCGCTTGTCGCGAAGCCTATCGGGGAGGCGGCCGTCAGCGACCGCTGACGTGCGCCCTCCGCTGAGCCCGGATCACCAGGGGCAGCACGACCCAGATCACGATCAGCACGACGAAGACGCAGCCGGCCGCGATCACCCCGGCGGGCGGTGCGAGCAGGAAGTCGACGATGAACAGCACGATGCCCGTGAACAGCAGGGATGCCGCAGCCAGGCACACGATGAGGATCTTGCTGCCGAGACCGACCAGCTCGGTCTTCGCCTTCTGCCGGAAGAGCAGACGGTGCAGGGCGACCGGCGCGAGTGCCAGGAGCGTCACGGTCACCGCGAGGAAGACGAGCACGAGGTAGACGACGACGTCGAACGGCGCCAGCTGCTGGAAGCGCTGCTGGAACGGCAGCGTCAGCAGGAAGGCGGCGAGGATCTGCGTGCCGGTCTGGAAGACGCGGAACTCCTGCAGCAGTTCGTTCCAGTTGCGGTCGGCGCGCTGGGCCGCCGTCTCGTCGCGACCGTCGCCCGGGTCGGCGTCCTGGCCCTCGCCCTCCGGCGCGTCCCACACCTCGGGGTACTCCGTCATGCAGGAACCTTAGCCGTTGTCGCCGTCGCCCTCAGTGGTCGGTGCGGAAGTGCGCCGCCTTGTGGCTGCCGTCGCAGAACGGCTTGATCGTCGAGATGCCGCAGCGACAGAGCGCCACCGTGCGCCGGTGCTGCTCGATGGGCGTCCCGTCGGGGGTCGTCAGATCGATGTGCCCGCGCACGAGCAGCGGACCGTCCGGGCATGCGACGATCACCGGCTGCTCCTCGTGGGCGGTCATGCGGCCACCGCCAGCGGCTGACGGAGCGAGCTGCGGCCCGCCTCGAAGCTCTCCAGCAGGTGCTGCGCGGCCAGGCCGTCCACGTACAGGCAGGCCGCGGCGCCGAAGACGATGTCGGGCAGGAGCTCGGGATGCTGCTCCGCCAACCCGCCCGCGAGGTCGCGTCCGGCGATCTGCTCGTGCACCGCATCCGCCTCGACGTGCTCGTCGTAGTACCAGGTCACGTCGTCGTCGTGGCCGAGCCGCCGGAAGCCGTTGCCGTAGAAGCGGTTCGGGGTGGACGAGGTCATCTCGAACGCGGCGAGGTGGCCTGTGATCGCGCCGCGGAGGCTGCGGTTGAGGCCGAACATCGACATCATCGTGAACGACGCGAGGGTGATCGCCGGAACGTTGTCGACGTAGGCGGCGTAGCCGTCGTCCAGTCCGAGGCCGCGCATGGTGCGTCCGAAGATCTCCGCGTGGATGCGGTCGGGTCGCCCGGCTCCGTACTCGTCGGACTGCACCTCCACCAGCGCGGCCTTCGCCCGGCCGCTGAGGCGCGGGATGGCCCAGGAGTGCGGGTCCGCCTCCTTGCGCGTGTAGATGGAGCGGTGGATGACGAACTCCACCGCCTGCTCCTCCGTCGCCTTCTTGGCGAGGAACCGCGAGAGACTGGGGCCGCCGTCCTCGGAGGTCAGCTCGAACAGGTACGCGGCGACGGCGTCCGCGTTCGCCGCAGGCAGCTCGCCGACCCGGATGCGACGGCGCAGCTGGCTCTCGAAGACCCGCTCGATGGTGCGCCGGGTGCGCAGCAGCTCCGGGTTCCATTCCCACTCGTCGTCGGCATCGACGGTGTCGCCGTAGTGCAGCCCGTAGAGCAGGAAGAGGGTCAGCTGGAGGTCCTCGTCGGTGAGCAGGTCGGGGTGCGGTGCGAGCGCGGCGGCGGCGTTCCCGGTGAACCGGACGACGTCGTCCGATGCGGCGGAGGGCTCGGCCTTCAGCGCGTCCAGCAGCGCCTCGCTCACCGGCCCCCGCGGGGTGATGCGTGGTGTCATCCCTCCACGGAACCGGGGGCGGCAGACGCGGTCAAGTGGTTGCCTGAGCGGCCCTTCGGTGCATGTGGCGGCGGACGACCCGGAGCGGAGTCGCAGCACGCCGGAGCCGGCCGTCCGAGTAGCGGACGCCGCCGCGCACCCGCGCCCCCACGGCGAGCCACGCGCAGACGGCGCGCTCCGCCAGCCACGCCGGAGCCCACAGAGAGGCGGTCGCCGGGAACAGACGGCGGCCTCCGGCCCGGCGGCGCCCCACCTCAGCGAGCGCAACGACGGCGAGCACGCCGGCCAGCAGGCGCCGCGGTCGCCGAGCGGACGCGAGCGCGAGGGGCAGCACGGCCAGTTCCGCGACCAGCCGCGCGGGCTGGGCGAAGTCGTCGTACGCCTGGCGCACCCGCTGCCGCAGGAAGTGGCCGAGCTCGGGCGGCCGCCGGACCACGCCGATCCGATCCGCCGCGATCACCCGGCCTCCCGCCGCCCGGACGGTGCGGATGAGCTCGAGGTTCTCGAAGAGCACGTCGCCGTCGTACCCACCCGCGTCGAGGACGAGCGAGCGTCGGACGGCGAGCGTGCCGGGATAGTCATGGCCCAAGGCGCGGTTCAGGAGGCTGCGCCCGGTGTCCCAGCGTGCGTGCCAGGGCGCGGGGTCGAACACGTTCTGGGGACGCACCAGGTCGGCGGCGTCGAGCATCCCCACGAGGGCGCGGAGTGCGCCGTCGTCGTACCGGACGTCGTCGTCAGCCAGCACGACGCGGTCGTGCCGTGCGGTGCGGAGCCCCGTCATCACACCGGCCACCTTGCCGTTGTGCCCCGGCCACGGCTCGGCGGGGAGGTGGCGGACGCCCGGGGGGAGCGCGTGCGCGTGCGCGCGGAACCGCTCCGGCTCCGATCCGTCGACCACCGTGACGTCGATGAGGTCGCGCACCCCCGTGAGATACCCGACCAGCTCGGCCAGCCCGGCATCATCCGTCCACCGGAGCGGCAGCACGTATTCGGCGTCGAGTCTCATCCGGCCGCCGTCAGACCGGGGCGGCGTCGAAGCGCGATCGGCCGATGGTTCACGCCGGGGACTGTACGCGCGCGGTGCGCGAGCGACGGCTTTCCGCTGCGGTGCCGCCCCTCCTACATGTCGGGCGCCGTTCTCACGGGGACGTCCGGGCGGAATCCCGCGGTCGCCTCCTCGTACGTGGTGTGCCTCCTGGCGGGATGCGAATCCACCGGCGGAGGCACGTCGGTCCGGCTCAGCGCGTGCAGCACCAGCTTCTCCACCAGGGCGGCTGCTGTGGTCTCGCGTGAGCGTGCGATCCGGACCAGGGCGGCGTACTCCTGCTCGCCGAGGCGGATCGTGAGGGGCATCCCAGCCGGGGCGCGGCCCGGCCCGTGAACGGACGCCGGTTCCGTCAGTTCGGCGCTGTGAGATTCCTTCATGTCCGAAGCTTTGCATAAGAGAGCGCTCTCCTCTGCTAGCCGATTTTGTTCGCACGACGCACAGGCCACGCGAGAGGCCGTTGCATGCCGACGGCGTCGCCGGGCAATATCGTTTCGGTCGTTCGTCGATGCCGTCCCGTTCCCCCCGGTCCACGGCGGTGTCAACGCAACGTCTCAGCGGCGGGATCCTGGTCTTCGGGTGGCCAGGATCCCGCCGCCACCAGTCTCAAGCCCTCCTCCAGGCGCCCCACGACATCCGTCGACGCGACGAGGTCTGCGCCGAACGAGAGCGCCATCGCGGCCGACGCGGCCGCCCCGACGATGCGGTGGATGCGCGGATCCGATGCACGCTCGCCCAGCGCCAGCTGCGACGACTCCGCCGCCGCGGTCAGCGCGGCCCGGAGGCGCTCGCGCTCCGCCTCCGACGGCGCCCCGTCGGAGAGAACGGCCACGGCGTCGCGCAGTGCCGGCTCGACGAGCGTGCGGAGGATCGCGTCCGGGTCGAGGCTCCTCTGCTTCTTCAACGCCGAGTCCAGCGTCGCGAGCAGCGCCGCCGGGGTGAACGGCTTCGCGAGGAAGGAGGCGCCGTCGCGCTCCACCGAGGCCCGCGCCGATGGCCCGGGCAGCATCCCGCTCATCAGGACGATCGCCGCATCGGGCTGCTGCTCGGTCACGAGCCGGGCGATCCGCTCGCCCGGGACGCCGGGCATCATGATGTCGGTCACGACCGCGTCGAACCGCCGGCCGGCGACCAGCAGCTCCAGCGCCTCCGCGCCGCGAGCGACCTCCGTCACGAAGCCGTTCTGGTCGAGCGTCTGCCGCACCAGCTCGCCGATGGCGGCCTCGTCGTCGACGACGAGAACGCGGCGGCCGCCCCCGCGCGGTGCCGCCGGCGCGTGCGTGGAGGGACGCCCGCCTCCCTCGCCGCGCGCACCGGGGAGGACGAAGGCGACCGAGGTGCCGGCGCCGGGCGTCGTCGTCAGCTCCAGCTCGCCGCCGTGCGCCGTGACGATGGCCGCGGAGGTCGGCAGCCCGAGGCCCGTGCCGGTCTCCTTCGTCGTGAAGAACGGCTCCAGGATGCGCCCGGCAGTGCGTTCGTCCATCCCGCACCCCGAGTCGCGCACCTCCAGGCGGACTCCGTCGGCGTCGGCCGCCGCCCGAACGGTCAGCACCCCGCCCTGCGGCATGGCGTCCCGCGCATTCGCGATCAGGTTGACCAGCACCTGGAACAGCTCCGTGTCGTCGCCGGTCACGGCCGGGAGCTCGGTGGGCGCATCCACCACGAGCTCGATGGCGGGCGGCAGCGTCTCGCGGCAGAAGCGCTCCACCTCGCGCAGCAGGGCCACCAGGTCGACCGGCTCCCGGCGCCCCTCGGAGCCGCGCGCGAACGACAGCACCTGGCGGATCATCCCGGCACCGCGCTGCGCCGCCGCGTCCAACGTGTCGAGAAGCTCCCGCTTCCGTGCATCCGGCTCGTCCTGGCGCAGCAGCTGCACCGACATGAGGATCGGGGTGAGGACGTTGTTGAGGTCGTGCGCGATGCCGCCGGCGAGCGTGCCCAGGCTCTCCAGTCGCTGTGTGCGGATGCGCTGCTCCTCCTGCCGGCGGTACTCGGTGATGTCCGAATCGACGGCGAAGACGGTCACCTCGCCGTCCTCTCCACGCGAGAGCTGCCAGCGGCAGTCGGCGATCAGCTGCGACCCGTCGACGCGGCGCTGCCGCAGCTCCCCCACCCAGTACCCGTCGCGCATCAGCGCTTCGGTGGCCGCGTCGAACTCCGCCGGGTCGTCGTACAGCAGGTCGCGCACCGAACGGCCGACCGCCTCGGTGGCGGGGATGCCGTAGATCGCCTCCGCTCCGCGGTTCCAGTACCGGATGACCCCGTCCAGGTCGCGCACCAGGATCGCGTCGCGCGCGGCATCCAGCAGGGCGGCCTGCGACGCCACCCGACGCGTGTACTGCTCGAGGGTGCGCCGGGCCTCCTGATCCTCGGTCACATCCCGGACGATGATCGCGATGCCCTCCTCGGTGGGATGCGCATCCACCTCGAACCAGCACCCCCACTTCGGCGAGAACGCACGGGCGCTGCCGGCGATCCCGCGATCCATGGCGTCGCGGTAGATGCCCTCGAACGCACTGCCGAGAGCCGTCGGGAACATCTCCCACACGGTCCGGTCACGCAACCGCGCCTCGTCGATCCCGCCGAGCTCCAGCGCCCAGGAGTTCGCGAAGGTGAACCGCCAGGAGCGGTCGACGAAGCCGATGGCGTCGTGCACCTGATCGAGCGAGCTGCGCAGCAGGCGCGCCATCGCCCGCTGCTCCTCGCGGTGTCGCACGAGCGCGGTGACGTCGTGGAATGCGCCGTGGATGCGGACCACCTCGCCATTCTCGTTGCGCTCCGGCTCGCCCACCAGGTGCGCGTGGACCAGCCGACCGGTCGCGTCGACGATCGTGGCCCGCACATCCAGCGGGTCGCCGTGCGTTGCGGTGCGCTGGAACGCGGTCCGCACCGCCCGCCGGTCCTCCGGCTCGAACAGCGCGAGCTGCTCGGCGTCCTCCGGCATCCGGCCGGGCTCCATCCCGAGCAGGCGGAAGAGCTCTTCGCTCCATTCGATGCGGCCGGTCGTCACGTCGACCGCCCAGCCGGCGAACCCGGCGATGCGGGCCGCCATGCGGACGAGGGCCTCGTTGCCTGCGGCCTCCGCGGCGGACCGCTCCACGTCCCCGATGTCGCGGGCGATCGAGAGCACGGCGGCCACCTCGCGGTCGGTGCCGCGCAGCGGGATGATCGTCACATCCAGTGAGCGGATGAGGCCGTCGGGTGTGACCACGCGCGTGACGTAGCGGCGGTTCTCCCCGGCGAGGGCCTCCTCGAACCGCGCGAGAGTGTACGCGAGGGAGTCCGGGTGCAGGAGGCGCGCGAACGACATCCCGGTCAGCTCCTCGGCCGGATACCCGGTGAGGGCGGCGAGCGCGCTGTTGCACTCGACGAAGGTGCCGTCGACGTCGATGACGCACACGCCGTCGGGGTGCCCGTGGAACAGGGCGTCCAGGCCGTTCAGCCGCAACGCGTCGGACGGAGTCGTCTGCGACGCACGAGATGGCTTCGGCTGGGGCATGGGGGGATTGTAGGCGGACTTTCGGGCCTACACTGACGGCCATGGGCACGGAAACCCCGGGCCGGGAGGTCCTCGCGGTCGCTGACGACCCGCTCTCCTGCGGATGTTCGCTGCGCGAACGCCCGCGCCTCCTCGGCCGCCCGCGGCGCGGCAGCCTTCGACCGATACTGGTCAGGAGCGGCTGCCTGACCCGAACTGCTGAGCCCGCTGCGTGGCGTCCACCTCTGGGACGGTGACACAAGGGGCAGGAGCCAGAACCATGACCGACACATCCGCACGAACACGGACCCTGCGCGCCGTGGTGGCCGACGACGATGTCTTCACGGCGTCGATGGTCGCCTCCGCCCTGCGGTCGACCGGCATCGAGACCGCTCAGGCGACGAGCGCCGCCGACGCCTGGGAGATCATCGCCGAGGTCGAGCCGAACGCCGTCGTCACCGACCTCGACTTCGGCGGAGGGGACTCGGGCGCGGAGCTGCTGTGGCGCGTCCACCGGGAGCAGCCCTGGGTCGGCCTCGTCGTGCTCACCTCGCACCTGTCGCCGCAGCTCGCGGTCGGCGACGGCACGCTGCCGCCCTCGGTCGTGTACCTCGTGAAGTCGCAGGTGAAGGACGTGGATGTGCTGGTCGCGGCGGTCGACGCCGCGATCGTCGGCGGCGACCACCAGCCGGCCGAGCCGGACGACGACGTCCGCACGGTGACGCGCGCGCAGGCGGAGGTGCTGCGCCTTGTCGCCTCCGGCGCATCCACCCGACGCATCGCCGCCGAGCGCGGGACCAGCGTCCGCGCTGTCGAGACCATGCTGGGCCGCCTCTACACGGCGCTCGGAGTGGACGCGGACGAGCAGGCCAACCCGCGGGTCACCGCCGCGCGGCTGTGGCAGCAGGGCCGGGTGCGGATCCGCTAGCGGCCGATCCCCCGCACCACCCGGCCTCCCTCCGCCCTGCCTCCCTCCGCCCTGGCCGCAAACGGAGGTGGACGCGCGAGGAAGCAGCCCGGTGTCCTCCGTTTCCCGCGACACACCGGGCGCGCGTGAGGCGGCGCCTCCGTTTCCCGCATCGACGGAAAGGGAGGAGCTGCCACGCGACACACCGGAAGGCGGCGTCGAACGGAGGCGCTGGCACGGCGACGAGGAGGCAGACACCTCCGCTTACGCACGGGCTCGGCCGGGTGCGGATCCGCTAGCGGCGGGTGACGAAGCGCAGCAGGCGACGCAGGGCACCCTCGCGCGGCGGCGGCGCCGCCTCGTCCGGCGCGACGTCCTCGTTCTCGGCGAAGCCGGAGTAGCCGCAGTCCTGGCAGACCAGCAGGTCGCGGTGCACGGCGAGGCCGGCGCCGTAGTAGGGGTTGCTCACGAGTCGGGCGACGCCACGGCACTGCGGACAGCTCGCCTCGCGCATGACCCCTCCTCTCCTCCGTCCCCATCATCCGCCCACGGGATGTGCGCATCCGGCCGGTCTGTTCGGCTCCCGAACGTACTCGCGGAGCTCAGACCCCCCGTCCGGGGGCATACCGGTGACGGTCTCGTGAACAGCGGGTGAAGCCGGGGACGACGGCCCGGGGAGCGCTTCTAGGATCGCTGACGCCGGACCGTCGCCGGCGTCCCATCCCCCACAGGAGTCATCCCCCGATGTCGACCCGCGCCCGGCTCGCCGCCTTCTTCGCGGCCCTCGGTGCGCTGGTCGTCGTCGCGACGATCCTGACGATCGCGCTGCGACCGGTGGCTGTCGCGCCCACCGCACCCGACGCCTTCGACATCACCGCGGGGATGGACGACTGCGGCCGGGGCTGGGGCGAAGCCGGCGCCGCAGAGACCGACAGCGCTGCCGCGGCCGCGGCCGTGCGCGGCGGCGACCAGACCTTCACGGTGACCAATACGACCGTCGGCGGCATCGAGGTCTACGTCCAGGCCGTCGACAGCAAGCGCGTCTACCTCGACCTCGAGAGCATCGGGGCCGGCGCCCACGCCACGGCCCGCGTGACGCTCGGCGCCGGCCGCTACCGCTTCGTGTGCCTGCCGGCCGACGCCGACCCCGTCCGCGGTCCCGTCGTCACCGTCGGAAAGGCGCCGCCGGGCTCACCGCTCACCCCCGGAATCGTTCCCGTCACACGCACCGATCTCATCCCCGTGGCGAAGGCCTACACCGCCTGGGTCGCCTCCCGGCTCCCCGCGCTCCGCCAGCAGGTCGCCGCCGTCGCGGCCGACGCCGAGGAGGGCGACTTACCGGCCGCACGACGCGACTGGCTGACGGCACACACCACCTACGAGACGCTCGGCGCGGCGTATGACGCCTTCGGCGAGCTCGGCGACCAGCTCGACGGGGTGCCGCGCGGCGAGCCGACCGGGTTCCACCTCGTGGAGTCGCAGCTCTGGCAGGGGGATGCGGCAGCGACCGTCGCCGTCTCCGCCGACGCGCTGCTCGGCCTGGTCGACCGGCTGCAGGCCGAGTTCGCCGACGTGCAGCTCGATCCCGGCGACGTGGCGCTCCGGGCGCACGAGATCGTCGAGGATGCGATCCAGGACACGCTGACCGGCGCGACCGACGCCGGCTCCGGCACCTCGCTGGCGAGCGCCGACGCCGAGCTGACCGGAGCCGAGCAGGCGCTCGCGCCGCTGGAGCCGGTGCTCGCCGGCCGCTACGACCGCCTCGGCGACACGCGCGCCGCCCTCGCCGCAGCCCACGCGGTCGTCGAGACGCACCGCGCCTCCGACGGCACCTGGACGCCGCTCGCGCAGCTCAGCCGGGCCGATCGGGAGCGGGTGGATGCCGCGCTCGACCGCGCCGCGGAACTCCTGGCGCCCGTCGCCGCGATCTGCGACCCGAGGAGGGACTCATGACGCCCATCGACCGCCGCGGCTTCCTCGCCGCCGGTGCGGCCACCGTCGCCGGAGCAGGGCTCGCGACGGGAGCGCGTCCCCCGGCAGCGGACCGGCCCGCCGCGGACCGGCCCGCCGCGGAGCGGCCCGCCGCGCTTCCGTTCCACGGCCGCCACCAGCAGGGCATCCTCACCCCGCCGCAGCGCGAGGCGTCGTTCGTCGCCCTCGACGTCACCGCTGCATCCCGCGCCGAACTCGCCGACCTGCTGAAGACGATCACCGAGCGCGCCCGCTTCCTCACCACCGGGGGAACCCCGCCCGACCCGGGTCTCGCCGCGCCGCCGCGCGACTCCGGCGTGCTCGGGCCGACCGTTGTGCCCGACGCTCTCACGGTCACGCTCTCGGCCGGGGCATCGCTCTTCGACGAGCGGTTCGGGCTGGCCTCCCGCAGACCCGCCCGGCTGCGGACGATGGACGAGTTCCCCGACGACGCCCTCCGGCGCGACGTCTGCGACGGCGACCTCCTGCTGCAGGTGTGCGCGGCCGACCGGGATGCGGTCACGCACGCCGTCCGCGAGATCGCCCGGGCGACCCGCGGCGCGATGCAGGTGCGCTGGCGGCAGGACGGCTTCGTCTCGCCGCCCCGGCCGAGCGGCACCCCGCGCAACCTGATGGGGTTCAAGGACGGCACGAGCAACCCGGACACCGGCGATGCCGCCGAGATGGCGCGCCTGGTCTGGGCGAAGGCCGGCGACGAGCCCGCCTGGGCGGCCGATGGCAGCTACCACGTCGTCCGCGTCATCCGGATGCTGGTCGAGTTCTGGGATCGGGTGAACCTGCACGAGCAGGAGAACATGATCGGCCGGCGGCGCGACAGCGGCGCCCCGCTCACCGCGTCCGCGGAGTTCGACGACCCCCACTTCGAGAACGACCCGACCGGCGATGTGATCCAGCTCGACGCGCACATCCGGCTCGCCAACCCGCGCACGAAGGGGACGGCGGACCAGCGGATGCTGCGCCGCGCCTACAACTACGACGGCGGTCTCGACGCCAACGGCAACCTCGACATGGGCCTCGTCTTCGTCGCCTTCAACCAGGACCTCGACCGGCAGTTCGTCGCCGTCCAGAAGCGGCTCGCCGGCGAGCCGCTCACCGACTACATCCAGCCCTTCGGCGGCGGCTACTACTTCGCGCTGCCCGGAGCCCGCGACTCCTCCGACTGGCTCGGGCGAACGATGCTCGCCTGACCAGCGGAGGCCGCCCGTCACGACCGTGCCGGGATCAGTGAAACAAGGAAGAAGGAATCGTGTTCAGACCCTCCCGTCTGCGCCGCTCCCCGATCGCCCTCGCGGGCGTCGCGCTCGCCGGCGCGGCCGCCCTCGCCGGCGCCGGAATCCTCGCGGGTGCGCCCGCGGTCGCCACGGCCGGCGGCTCGCACGCCGACCACTCCGCCCAGACCCTCACCCCGATCAAGCACCTCGTCGTGATCTTCGACGAGAACGTCTCGTTCGACCACTACTTCGGGACCTACCCGAACGCCGCGAACACCGACGGGACGCCGTTCCACGCGTCTCCGCGCACCCCGCGCACCGACACCCTCGCCTCCTCCGGGACCCTGACGAACAACCCCAACCTGTACGCGCCGAAGCGGCTCAGTCCCGCCCAGGCGGTCACGTGCGACCAGAATCACGGCTACGCCGCCGAGCAGGGCGCCGTCGACGGCGGGAAGATGGACCTGTTCGTCCAGAAGACCGAGACCGACACCTGCACCGGCGCGTACGGAGCGCCGGGGCTCGTCATGGACTACTACGACGGCAACACCGTCACCGGTCTGTGGAACTACGCCCAGAACTACGCCATGAGCGACAACAGCTGGGACACCACGTTCGGCCCGTCCACGCCCGGCGCCCTGAACCTCATCTCGGGTCAGACGCACGGCGGCACGGCCTACGACCCCAAGACGGGCGCGGTGCTCACCGCCTCGACGGCCATCCAGTCGCCCGACGCGAAGGGCGTCGGGACCGTGATCGGCGATCCCGACCCCGCCTACGACGACTGCTCGGACAACGACCACACGTCGTCCTCCGCAGTGGTCGGCATGTCGGGTCGCAACATCGGCGACCTGCTCAACGCCCGGGGCGTCAGCTGGGGATGGTTCCAGGGCGGATTCACGCCGACCACCCCGTGGAACGGCCAGGCCGGGTCGTACGCCAAGTGCGACGCCGTGACGGCCACCATCGCGGGCGCGACTCCGAAGGACTACTCGCCGCACCACTCGCCGTTCCAGTACTACAGGTCCACGTCGAACCCGCATCACCTGCCGCCGACCTCGGTGAAGGCGATCGGGCACACCGACCAGGCGAACCACCAGTACGACCTGACGTCGTTCGACGCGGCGCTGAAGGCGGGCAACCTGCCGGCCGTGTCGTTCCTGAAGGCCCCGGAGGCGCAGGACGGCCACGCGGGCTACTCGAACCCGCTGGACGAGCAGAAGTTCCTGGTGAACGAGATCAACGCCCTCCAGAAGTCGGACAGCTGGTCGAGCACCGCCGTCGTCGTCGCCTACGACGACTCCGACGGCTGGTACGACCACGTGGCGCCGAAGGTCGCGAACGGGTCCGCCGACCCGGCCGTCGACCAGACGGTGTGCACGAGCGTCAAGCACGCTGCAGGCGGCTATGCCGACCGCTGCGGGCCCAGCCAGCGCCTCCCGATGCTCGTCATCTCGCCGTGGGCCGCCCAGAACCGGGTCGACCACACCCCGGTCGAGCAGACCAGCGTCCTGCGGTTCATCGAGAACAACTGGCTGACGGGCCGCATCGGCGACGCGTCGTTCGACACGCGTGCCGGCTCGCTCGGCGGGATGTTCGACTGGTTCCACCCGCAGCAGCGGGAGGTGCTCCTCGACCCGGCGACGGGAGCGGTCAGCTCGATCGTTCCCACCCGCCCGCACTGGCCCGCGCCCCCGCGCGGCGGCTGGTCGGCGCAGCCGTAACGTCACCTCGGAGGGCGGTCCGCAGTGCGGGCCGCCCTCCGTCGCGCCGCGATCAGGCGGAGGCCCCGCGCAGGACCTCGTCGAGCGAGAGCGGCCGGCGGCCGGTCACGCGCTCCACATCGTCGGTGACGCCGGCGAGTTCGCCCGCCGCGATGGCGGTGTAGGTGGAGACCCACGCGTCGACCTGCCAGTCGGGGGCCTTCCACTTCGCGCGCGACTCATACGCCTCGGGGAGGGTCTCGTCGTGGAACGAGACCGCCCGGCCCCCGTGCGCGCTGAGCTTCTCGGCGACCTCCGCGAGGGTGAGCTCCTCCGGACCGGTCAGGTCGTAGGTGACGTCGGCGTGGTCCCCCGGATGCTGCAGAGCGACGGCCGCCACGCGCGCGACGTCGGCGCGGGCGACCATGGCCGCACGGCCGTCTCCGGCCGGACCGCGGATGACGCCGTCGTCGCCGACCAGGAACTCCGCGAAGTCGAGGTACAGGTTGTCGCGCAGGAACGTGTGGTGCATCCCGGACGCCCGGATGCGCTGCTCGGTCGCGTAGTGGTCGCGGGCGAGGGTGAAGGTGGCGTCCGGGGCGGCGCCGAAGAACGACGTGTAGACGATGTGGCGGACACCTGCCTCCTCCGCGGCGTCCACGAAGGCGAGGTGCTCTCCCAGACGCTCGGCGTTCTCGGCGGCGGAGACCATGAGCAGGGTCTCCACACCGTCGAGCGCGGCGAGCACCGCCTCACGGTCGCTGTACGTCGCCGCGGCGACGGTGGTGCCCGGGAATCGCGGCGCGCGCTCCGGAGACCGCGCCAGCATCCGGAACGGGACGCCGGCGTCGGCGAGCAGGTCGGCCGTCATGCGGCCGACCGCCCCGGTGACCCCGGTGACGGCGAGCGAGGGAAGGTCGGCACTCATGTCAGCTCCCAGCACAGGCAGAAGGGATGGCCGGACGGGTCCGCGTAGACCTGGAACCCGTCCGCGGCATCGAGGTCGGCCGCTTCTCTCAGCAGCGTCGCACCGACGGCGATCGCATGCTCGTGCGCCTCGCGGATGTCGTCGACGTAGAGGTCGAGGTGCAGCTGCTGCTGCGGGCCGTCCGGCCACGCGGGCCGCTCGTGGCCCGGAGCCAGCTGGAACCCGAGCCGCGGCTCGCCGTCCACGTCGACCGTGCGCCACGCGTCCTCGTCGCCGCGGACCTCCCCACCCATCAGGTCGGCCCAGAACGCGGACTCGCGGTCGATGTCGGACGTGTCGAACACGACGATCTGGCGTGTGATCCGCATGACAGCATCCAAGCCCACGCCGCCGACACCGGCAAGAGCCGGCCGGGAGCCGGTCAGCGGCCCAGCCGGTCGTCCAGCCAGTCGAACATCCTCTGCTCGGTGAGCGCCCGCGCGAGGGGCTGGACGTGGAAATCCGCCCCCTCCGCCTCGGTGAACCGGACGAGCGTCGAGACGTCCGGCGTCAGGGCCGCCAGCTGCTCCGACTGCCCTGGCCAGAACTGCTCGTGCTCGGGATCCGTGATGAGCAGCGGAGTGGTGATTCGAGCCGCGACCTCCGCGACGTTGTACTGGAGAACCGCGCGCATCGTCTCGGCGTAGCCCGTGGTGCCGTACGGACGGGCGCGGAACGTCCAGGTGGACGCGAGCTCGTGCGAGAACTTCATGCCCAGCTGCATGTCGCGGTCGAACTTCTCGTCCTGCCCCTCGTCGAGGAGGGTACGCATGTTCGCGGGGAGGTGCTCGGTCCAGGAGGTGGAGACATCCACCACACCCGGGTCGGCGATCGCGGCCGCGAACCGGTGCTCGAAGGCGAGCGCGCGCGGGACCCAGTAGCCGGCCTGACTGATCCCGTAGAGGGCGACGCGGTCGGCGTCGACGCCGTCCTGTGCCCGGACGAAGTCGAGGACCGGCGTCAGCACGGCCTCCCAGTCCGGGCGGAACGGCACGTTCCGCTCGAACAGCATGGACTGCTGCCCCGGGCCGTCGAAGACGAGCGCGTGATACCCGCGCCGCAGCGCCCCGGACACCGCCGACGACCACAGGCTGGTGAGCGCCCCGTCGCTGCCGTTGGCGACGACCAGCAGCGGGCGGCTCTCCCCGGCGGCGCCGGGGGCGCGGAACAGGTAACCGGGCATCGTGGTGTCGTCATAGGGGATCTCGACCCGGGCGATGTCGTGGTCGACGAGGTCCACCCAGCGATCCCAAGCCGCCCGGTGCTTACGGAAGGTCGGCAGCAACTCGTCCTCGGTCGGCAGGGAGGCCACCGCGTTCAGGGCGGTCGCGTAATACGAGGCCGCACGCAGGTACGCACTCGCCGCACTGACCGCGTGACCGGCCGTCGCCGACGCGTCCGCCTGCGCGGCGATCCGGTCGCCGAGGCCGAGCCACGCCCGGAACCAGCCGTCGTGGTCCTTCTCGCCGACCCCCTCGACCGCGGCGAGCACCTCGCCGATGTCGGCGGCGCCGCTGAAGGCCTGACCGATCGTGGTGCGGATCTCGAAGTCGAAGTCGGCATTGCCGGAGAACCGGAACTCGTGCGTTCGCGCCATGGCACCAGCCTGGCCGCCCCGGGGCGCGGTCACCAGCCCTCGCGTAGGGCACATTTCCGTGGATGCGACCTCAGTCGATGAGGCCGAGCCCGACCAGCCTGCGCAGCACCTCTCGGCCGGCGGGCGGGCAGCGGCCGGCATCGGCGCTCGTGGTCCAGTGGACCGCGTCGACTTCCGCCGACGGCGCCGGCTGCTCGTCGGTGTACGCCCGGAAAACGCGCATGTGCACCTGGCGGCCGTCCGGCTCGCCGTGCGCCTGCGTCCGCACCTCGAACAGCTCCTCGAGGTCGTCGGGCGCCAGCCGGAGCGCGACCTCCTCGAACGCCTCCCTGGCAGCCGCCTCCGCCGCGGTCTCGCCCGCATCCACCTTGCCGCCCGGCATGTAGTACACGTCCCGCCGGCGGGCGGTGACCATGAGCACGCGGCGGTCGCGCACCACCGCGACGGCGGACACGATGAGCGGGGCGGAGATCACTCCCCCACGCTAGCGAAGCGGGAGGACGCGCGCGGTCACGCCGCCTCGGCCACCTGCTTCAGATTGCGGAGACCCTTCTCGAAGTCGCCGCCGACGAGCTTGTCGAGGCTGACGAAGCGCGTATAGAGCTTCTGCGGGGTCTCCATGCGCCAGGTGACCCGCGTCGCGTCGCCCTCCGGCTCGAGCACGAACCGCAGCTCGTTCGACGAGCGGAAGGGGCGGGTGAAGTCGAGGTGGATGCCGACGCCGTCGTCGACGGCGGTCACGCGCATCGCCCCCGCGCCGGCCTTGCGGTTGCCCGACCAGGTGTAGGTCGACCCGATCGCGCCCGGTTCGCCCGCGTACTCGCGCTTGAGGTCCGGATCCATGTCCTCCCACGGCGACCACTTCGTCCACTCGGGAAGCCGGGACAGCAGCGGCAGCAGCCTCTCCCTGCTCGCCTGGATGCGGGCGGTGCGTTCGACGACGACGGTTCCGGCCATGCGCCGACCCTAGCGCCCGCGCGCGCTCCGGCGGAAGCGTTCGGCGGAGGCGTTCCTGTGGACGGCCGGACGTGTCAGGATCGGGGCGTGACCGGCCGAACGATGCTGCTCGACAGCGCCTCCCTCTACTTCCGCGCGTTCTACGGCGTGCCCGACACGGTGAAAGCGCCCGACGGCATGCCGGTCAATGCGGTCCGCGGGTTCCTCGACATCATCGCCAAGCTGGTGACCGACTACCGGCCGGATGCGCTCATCGCCTGCTGGGACGACGACTGGCGTCCGCGCTGGCGCGTCGATCTCATCCCGAGCTACAAGGAACACCGGGTGGCGCATGTCGTTCCCGGCGGCGTCGACGTCGAAGAGACACCCGAGGCCCTCGTGCCGCAGGTCCCCGTCATCCGCGAGGTGCTGGATGCCGTCGGCATCCCGATCGTGGGGGCGGCCGAGCACGAGGCCGACGACGTGATCGGCACGCTGGCCACGACCACCGCAGGTCCCGTGGATGTGGTGACGGGCGACCGTGACCTGTTCCAGCTCGTGGATGACGAGCGCGAAGTCCGGGTGATCTATACCGCTCGCGGCATGAGCAACCTCGAACTCGTCACCGGCGACGTCGTCCTGAGCAAATACGGCGTGCGCGCCGACCAGTACGCCGACTTCGCGGCGATGCGCGGCGACACCTCGGACGGCCTTCCCGGCGTCGCGGGCGTCGGCGAGAAGACCGCGGCCGCCCTGCTCGCGGACTACGGGGACCTCGCCGGCATCATCGCGGCGGCGGAGGATTCCTCCAGCGGCATGAAGCCGGCTGCGCGTGCGCGGTTCGCCGCCGCTTCCGACTATCTGGCTGTCGCTCCGCGCGTCGTCGAGGTCGTCCGCGACCTGTCGCTGCCGACGGTGGACGCGGGTCTTCCCGCACCGTCTCCCGAACGGCGCGCCGCTCTGACGCCGCTCTCCGAGCGCTGGGGCCTCGGCGGTTCGCTCGACCGCCTGCTCACCGCGCTGGAGCGCTGACCGCGCCACCGCAGGGGTTCTCAGACCTCCGCGGTCGGCTCCCAGCGCCACAGCTCGCGCTGGGCCAGGAGCGCCAGCTCGCGCAGCACATCCAGGTCGGCCTCGCCGTCCGCCCGCTCCCGCGGCGCGCGCCCGAAGACGCAGAGCGCCCCGATGCGCGTCCCGTCCGGGGCCTCGACCGGGTAGCCGGCGTAGTACCGCAGGCCCGCGGGGCCGGCCACGAGGGCGTTGCCGGCGAATCGCTCGTCCTCGACGGCGTTCAGCACGACCATCCCGTCGGGCGTCTGGATGGTGTGGATGCACGCCGACTGCTCGATCGGGATCGACTCCAGCACGGAGCCGGTGGACGCCAGCGGCCACTCGCGCGCGTCGTCCAGCACGGTGAACATCGCGATCTCCGTGCCCAGGGTGCGCTTGGCCGTTCCGACGATTCCCTCGAGGCGCACATCACCCCCACGGCGACTCAGCTTGAGACGCTCGATCGCACCGACGCGGGCGGCGGCCTGCGGGGTGGGCACCGCCCGCTGGGCGGCGCACTCCTGGAGAGCGGGAGCCAGCGCGTCCACGATCTGCCTGGCCCAGAACAGATAGTCCCCGGGAGTGCGGTGACGGCGGCCGCCGACACGCGGGGGTGCGGCGAGCGGCACGAACAGGCTGCCGGTGTCGTGGCAGGTTGCGCGGGCGACGGCGTTCAGGAGCTCCGCGTGCGCGTCGGCCAGCCGGCCGGACGGCGTGTCGTACGGGCGGATGGAGCGGATCGGCTGAGCCCCGAGCCACAGCACGGTTCGGGGACCGCGCCGATGCGCGTCGGTGAGCAGCCGGTGGAGCTGCGTCCCCCAGGCGTGCGGCTCGGCGAAACGGAGCGCGTCGGCGACCGCGGCGCTCAGAACGACGGCGTCGTAGCGGTCGATGTCCGCTGCATCCAGCATCCGGTGCAGCTTGCGAACGCCCCCGGACGGGTGCGGCACGACGTCGACCACCGCGCCGCGGTCGGTCGCAGCGGCGAGCGACCGGGCCACCGCGCCGGGGAGTGCGAGATCGTGACTCCCGACGCCCCAGCCGACCACCGGTCCGGAGCCGATCAGCAGGACGCGCAGCGGGTGGCGGCCGGCGACGGAGCCCTGACGGCCGTCGAGGGGACGCACCAGGCGCGCGCGGATGGCGGCCACGTGTGCGAGTCGCACGCGTCTCGCGAGCCGGCGCGGCAGGGACACCCGTTCGTCGTCCACGCCTCGACCGTATCCCGGCGCCGCTCGCGTCCCCAATCCGCCCCGCCGGGGGTGTTCGCTGGGGCGACGCCCTTGGCCCACCCGCCGCGGGTGTCGGGACGGAGGAGATCCGGCTCCGAACCGCCGCGGGAGACGCGAAAGGGAGGAGGATGCCGCTCCCGGGCGCGCATCCTCCTCCCTTCCCGCCTCGTCGGTGGCTACGGCAGGATGTGGCCCGCCGACGTGAACAGCCGGTACCACTCCTGGCGCGTCAGCGGGATCTCCGATCCGGCCGCCGAGTCGCGCACGCGCTGGTCGTTGGTCGTTCCGAGCACGACCTGCATGCCGGCCGGGTGCCGCGTGATCCAGGCGACCGCGATCGCCGTCGGGGTGACGTCGTACTTCTCCGCCAGCTCGTCGATCACGTCGTTGAGCTCGGCGTAGTTCTCGCGGTCGCCGAGGAAGACGCCGTCGAAGAAGCCCTTCTGGAACGGCGACCACGCCTGCAGCACGATGTCGTGCAGGCGCGCGTAGTCGAGGATCCCGTTGTCGCGCGAGATCGACTGGTCGAGCCCCGCCATGTTGGCGGCCACGCCCTGCGCGATGAGCGGCGCGTGGGTGATGCTGAGCTGCACCTGGTTGGCGATGAGCGGCTGCGACAGCGACCGCTGCAGCAGCTCGATCTGACCCGGCGTCTGGTTGGAGACGCCGAACGCCCGGACCTTGCCCGCACTCTGCAGCTCATCGAAGGCGAGAGCGACCTCGTCCGGCTCGACCAGCGTGTCCGGGCGGTGCAGCAGGAGGATGTCGAGGTAGTCGGTCTTCAGGGCCTCCAGCGACTCGTCCACCGAGCGCAGGATGTGCTCGCGCGAGAAGTCGAAGAAACCGTCGCGGATTCCGACCTTGGACTGGATGACGACCTGGTCGCGCTCGGCGGCCGGGATCGCACCCGCGTCGCCGAACCGGCGCTCGCAGCCGTGCCGCTCGGTGCCGTAGATGTCGGCGTGGTCGAACATGGTGATGCCCTCGTCGCGGGCGGTGCGGACGAGCGTGCGGATCTGCTCGTCGTCGAGGGACGAGATCCGCATCAGGCCGAGCACGATGTTGGAGGCGGTGATGTCGGTTCGGGGGAAGGTGAACGTCTTCATGTCTCCCATCTAACCCCGCGTCAAGCCCCTGTCCGTCCCTGTTCCCGGCGACTACCGTCGGCCGGGCCAGAGAAGGAGCCCCCGATGACCATGACGCCAGATTTCCACCTCGCCGTCGACGACTTCGCCCAGGAGACGGCGCTGGGTCGCCGTCCCTCCACCCGGTCGAGGTACATCGTCAACGCTCTGGGCCGCGACTTCCGTGTCACGGACGAGATGGCCCGCATCTTCCTGAACCAGGTGGAGCGCGTTGCGGCGACCGACGCGTCGGCCCTGGTGGTGCTGCGTCACGAGGAGGGCGTCGAGCTCCTGCTGGTGACCGACGACAACTCGTTCTCGATCCGGACGGCGTGATCGGGAGATCGTCGGCACGCCCGTAAGCTTCTGGCGTGGGTTCTGAGAGGGACGGCACCGAGGACGACCGGGCTGTCGAGCGCATCCGCGCGGCCGTCGCCGGCGCCGTCGCGACGCTCACCGCCGTGGGCGCCCGCGACGAGGCGCTGGCCGAGTACGTGCCCGCCCACCGCCGGTTCCTGATCCGGCGCGAGCCCGTGCTGCGCGGGATCGGCCGGGTCTGGCGTCTCGGCGTGTTCCTCCTGGATGCGGACGGCACGCTGCGCGCGACCGGCACGCTGGTGCGGGCGACGCCTCCCGGCCGCCCGCAGTACCAGTCGGCGTCGGCGGAGGAGCGGCGGTCCCTCCGTGCGGCCGCCGCCCGCGGGCGCTTCCGCGACGGGGAGACGGTGAACTTCGACGCGCCGGTCATCCCCCTCGACGCGTCCGCGCTGCGCGCTGCGACCGGTCCACTGTTCCTCCGCGACGGTCAGCCCTGGGTGCGCTGGAGCCCGGCCGCGGGGGATGCGGGAGCCCGCGGCTTCGAGGCGTACCTGGCCGAGCGGGTGGACCTGCTGGCCCACCCGACCGAGGGAGCCTGACTCAGGCGGTGGGCGACGCCGAGGCGGAGCCGTTCCCGCTCTTGCCCGTGACCTCGTCGATCTTGGAGGTCGCCTTCTCGGTGACCTTGCTGACGGTCTCGCTGACCTTGTCTCCGACGTCGGACGCCGCACGTCCGGCGAAGTCCTTGACGTCGCCCTTCACGTGCTGAACGGTGTCTGAGTCGGCGAATCCGCGCCACTTGCGGCGCAGGTCCTCGTACGCGCCGCGTCCGGCGCGCGATCCGATGATGAAGCCGACGGCTACTCCTGCGGCAAAGGTGATGATCTTCATGGTTCGCACCGTACGCGCGGCGCAGCGACCGCGACAGGGGTCGACGGCGAGGGCACAATGTGACCGTGGCCGGACAGTGGGTGGATGTCAGCACGGCGATCCTGGTCGAGGGCGCGAGCGACCGGGCGGCCGTGCTCGCCGCCGCGCGCATCCTCGACGTCGATCTGGCGGCCGGCGGAGTCGCGGTCGTGCCCATGGGCGGTGCGATGAGCGTGCGCCGGTTCGCCGCGGAGCTCGGCCGGGACGCCGGGCTGCGGCTGCGCGGGCTCTGCGACGCGGCGGAGGTGCGCTTCTTCGAGCGCGCCGGCCTGGCCGTCGACGCGGTGTTCGTGTGCCGGCCCGACCTCGAGGCCGAGCTGCTCCGCGCTCTCGGGCACCGGCGGACGGAGGAGGTGCTCGAGCGGGAGGGCGACCTCCGGCTGTTCCGGATGTTCCAGCAGCAGCCCGCCCAGCGCGTGCGGTCGCTCGACCAGCAGCTGCACCGCTTCTTCGGCACGACCTCCGGCCGCAAGGAGCACTACGGGGCCGTGCTCACGGCAGAGCTCGCCGCGCACGAGCTGCCCGCGCCACTCCGCGGTGTGATCGGAGCGGGCCAGTAGGGTGGGCGGGTGCCTGAGACGACCGACCCCGCGCTGCTGCAGCGACTCAAGGATCTGTTCGACGCCCGGGATCGCGACGATATGGCGCCGACGATCACCGCGCTGCGTGCCGTGCTGGCCGAGCATCCCTCCGATCCGCACGTGCTCTACGAAGTGGGCGGCGCGTACGACACCGCGGGCGAGGAGCAGACGGCGGCGGAATACTACGAGCGGGCCCTCGACGCCGGCCTTGAGGGCGACACGCTGCGGCGCTGCCTGCTCCAGTACGGAAGCACGCTCCGCAACCTGGGCCGCTTCGACGAGTCGCTCGCCCTGCTCGACCGTGCGCGCGAGCTGTTCCCGGAGTCGGAGTCCGTTCTCGTCTGGCACGCCCTCTCGCTGCATGCGGCCGGGCGCAGCGACGGCGCGGTCGCCGAGCTGATGGAGCTGGCCGCCGACCGCATCCGCACCCCGGATCTGCTGCGCTACGAGGCGGCCATCCGCGGCAACGCCGACTACCTGCGATCGCTCGACGCCGACCACTGAGCGACGGTCAGGGCGCCAGGAGCGCCGCGATCACCAGCAGGGATGGCACGGCGAAGATCGTCGTGAACAGCACGATGTCGCGCGCGACCGGCATCCCCCGCTCGTAGCGCGCGGCGAAGTTGTAGACGTTCTGCGCGGTGGGGAGCGCGGCGAGCGCGACAGCCGCGAACAGCGCCTGCCCGTCGAGGCCGAAGACGAACCGGGCCACCAGGAAGGCCAGCAGCGGCATCACCGCCGACTTGAGCGCGACGGCCACGACGATCGGGGTGCGGCCGGTGCCCGCCTGCAGCGGCTTCGAGCCGACCAGCGACATCCCGAACGCCATCAGCACGAGCGGGACCGCGGCGCCGCCCAGCAGCTCGAACGGCTGGTACACGGCATCCGGCAGCTGGATGCCGCTCAGGTCGACGAGGATGCCGAGCACCGACGCGATGATCATCGGGTTGCGGATGGGCTGGGTCAGGATCGAGCGCACCGACATCGCCCCGCGGCTGGTGGTGTCGAGAACGGTGAGCGCGATCGGTGCGAACACGATGAGCTGGAGGAGCAGGACCGGCGCGACGTACGAGGCACTGCCCAGCACGTAGACGGCGACCGGGATGCCGATGTTGTTGGCGTTGACGTATCCCGCGCCCAGCGCTCCGATGGTCGTCTCGGGCGCGGGCGACCGGAAGAACGCGCGGGAGAGCGCCACGAACACGGCGGCCGACGCGACGGCCGCGATCGCGGCGACGAGCAGCTGGGTCGAGAACACGACCCGCAGGTCCGCGTGCGCGAGCGTGACGAACAGCAGAGCGGGATTCGTCACGAAGAACGCGATCCGGTTCAGCACGAACGGGGCGGTCGGACCGCCGATCCGCATCCGGCCGGCGATGTAGCCGACGAGGATCACGAAGGCGATGATCCCGAACCCGGTCAGTACGCCGCCCACGGGTCCAGCGTACGGGAGGGCGTGGGAGCCGCGTCGCTTAGACCGCGAGGAAGCGGATGGATTCCCCTTCACAGCCAACAGGACCCCCACGAGTCGCGGTCTGAGCGCTGGCGAACAGCGGCGACCAGTGAGACCTCGACCCTGGTGACGAAACGATCGTGGGCTTCGCGTCGAAAACGTGCGAGTAGAACGACTCGCTAGCCGACGGGTCCGGCGTGAGCAGCGCGCTTGTCGCGATCCGCGCGGGGCCGGGACCGAGGGATGGCTGGACCCCAGGCATGGTGAGGCCCTGCCACAATCCAACTGTCGCGCCGACGGCGTCAGAAATGACTGCAAACGCTCCGAGCTCTCCCAATTCGACCGGAGGCGTGAGAACTCGGCCACCGTTGCGAATGGTGAGCGCAAGCGAGTCCTCGAGAACCGGACTGTGCAGGAACGTTGCCCAGGCCGTGGTCTGCGTCAAGCCGAAAACCTTTGGACCGATCGCCCCGATCTCTGATCCCTCGGTGTCGAGTGCAACGCAGTACTCAGCCCGAGCCGGTTTCGACCTGTACGTCCAGCCGAAGCGACGCGCGTAGTACGCAGTCGCGGCAACAACGTCGTCGGCCCGAAGTTCCCACCAGCACGGGGTGCCTGGAGTGATCGTCACGCGAACACCGTCCGTTCTACGCGGCGATAGCCCACGGTGGCTGCGACGCCGAAGAGGACGGCATAGAGGCTCAGGATGGTGAGCGGAACAGGCGCGATCACACTGAAAGTGGCGGCATACAGGAGGTCCATCCAGGCGCCCGTCGGAATCCACGGGTGGATCGTCGCTAGCATGCCGTCGTTGATAGGGCCGAAGAGGCCGCCGGCGAACGAGAGCGGGAAGTACACGATGTTCGCGATAGCCACAGCGCCCCGTGCCGGCAGCCAGTAGCCGAGGGCGAGACCCAGGAGGCCGAGCGACACCGCGCCGAAGATGAGCGCGAAGGCGACGAGCACGACGTTCGGTGAGAGCGTGAGCGTTGTGTGCGACGAGGCCAGTCCGGTGACGATTACGGGGAGACAGAAGGTCGCCGAGAACGCCACGCCGGAGATGAGCATGGCTGCAAGCCGTTCCGAGGCTCTGCCCGGCAACGTCTGTACATAGATGCTCCAGGGTTCGTTTCGACTGGTGGCGACACCGACGCCGAACTGGAACATCATCGTGCCAAGAATGGCGAAAGCGCAGTAGCCGAGCATGATGAGCGACCGGTCTCCGGATTGTCGCAATCCGATGGTCACGTAGAGCAGTGTGGGAAAGATCGCCAGCGGCAGAAGGAACGAGGGCAGCCGGATGAGTTCGACGATACTGATGCGGACGAAGCCGAACATCCGTCTCATCGTTCGATTCCGATGCTAGCGAGCGCGTCGACGGCCTCGGCGAGCGACGGTTCTCGCACGTTGATCCTGGGGTGCGACCAGGTTTCGAGTACGTACCGTGCGACGGCATCGGCGTCGTAGGTCAGAACCGAAATACGCGAAGGACGCCCGGATCCTGGACGGAGCTCCTCGACGGTTCCATTCGGGTCGATCTGCGACACCGCAGCGCGGGTCGGATCGTGGTCGCCATCGAACTCGACACGTCGCCATCGGAGGCCGCCTCGGATGTCATCGACCGATCCCGTTGCCACCACGCGCCCGTGGGCGACGAGCGAAAGCCGGTCCGCGATCGACTCGATTTCGAGAAGGTCGTGGGAGCTGACGATGACGACGTCGCCGGCCTCGCCGCGTTGACGAATCAGCTTGTGCAGAAGCTCCTGTCCGTCGCGGTCCAGTCCGGCGACCGGCTCGTCGAGGATGACCACTCGAGATCGGCCGACGAGCGCACACGCAAGTCCCAATCTGCGCGTTTCTCCACCGCTGAGCCCACCGCACAATCGATCTGCACAGTGCTCCAGGCCGACCGCGGCCAACACCTCCGTTGTCGACAGCCGATCTGGGTAATGGCGACCCACGAAATCAACCACCTCGCGAACCTTGAGTGTCTGCGGGAAGGAAACACTCTGAGGCTGGCTTCCCACGGCACGTGCCGCCATGCCGCCGCGACGAACGACGATCCCATCGACCGTCACTGACCCTTCGTCCGGCCGACGCGCCCCCGTGAGCACAGAGAGCGCTGTGGACTTGCCCGCACCGTTTGCTCCAAGCAAGCAGTGAACTCCCGCGCCAACGCGGAGAGAGAAACCATCGAGGGCTTGGACCCGTCCGAACTTCTTCGTGACGGCGTTCCACTCAATCACTGACACGGGTCACCTGCGGGCGTCCGAACGAGGCGCCGTGAATGACGGTCTGGTCGATGCCGTTCAGACCCAGTTCATCGTCGACCATCTGGTCGAAATATCCGCCGACGCTACAGGAAGCGAGGTTCTCGGCAACGGCGAGCAGAATCATGCTCTGGATCGAGTGCCCGGCTTCCAAAAGTGCGAAGCGATAGGACCGCTGTCCGTACTTCACGCGCACCCGATCGAACGAGGCGGCCACGAAAACATGGAACGCGGCAGTTTCGGCCAGCCGTTGGTACGCAAGCACTCCATGGAGCCACTCCCTCGGCGGCGCGGAGATGGCCATCGCGACCAGTTCTCGACGGAAGGTGTCGTAGCCATAGAAGCCCGGTTCAAGTCCGTCGACATTCAGAACGATCACGAAGAAGTCAAGCGGGTAGAGCTTGCCAGGCGATGGCGTCCCTCGGCCGAATTCGCTACTTATGCCGACAGACTCATCCAGGATGCGGAAGAGGGAGCCTTGAGGAATCGATTGCTCGGGCGCGAAGGCGCTGGCCGAACTCCGCAGGCGAAGCGCGTCAACGAGAGGCATCGGTGACGACACGTGCTTGCAAGTCGACACTGTCCGTTGGCCGCGCCCTTCGATCGTTGACGGGATTCCAAAACGTCCGAGGGCCTCGGTGTCAGTGGCGAATTCGTACCCGTACGCTTCCGAGTACGATGCGCTGACCAGGCCGCTCATTTTGGAGGCGACGAGAAAATTCTCAGCAGGGTCGTCAAGCCGGGGCCGAGGCAAAGGACGAAAGGTGTCGTTCATCGTGGACTCCCTCTGCTCAGGGGAACGGATGGGGAGCGGTGGTGACGAGATTCCGATGCTGCCGCTCGTGGATCTCTGTCACATCGAGGGTTGCCGCCTGCGGGCTGAGAGCACGAATGACGTGCCAGCCCGCCTTTCGCGCATCAGATGAGGTCACGTCCGCCAGGTAGATCGACCACCCCGCCTCATGACAACGGTTGATCGCGCCTTCGAGACTGACCGGCACGCCGGACAAGAACGTCGCGAGGTTTGTCCGGCTTCCACTGTCGATGAATCGACTGGCCGGAGCGTTCGCTGGGTTGGAATGAAAGGCAATGTGAGACTCGAGTGAGTCAATTCCGGAGGCGGCAGTTCCAGGCGACATAGTGAGTGCCCAGTTGTAGGTTTGCACCGCTTCGACGATCGCTGAGTGGACCGCTTCGGCCATCGTCGGCTTAGCTGCGCATCCAACGGCGAGCCCGATACGTGACGAGCGAGCGCAGGCCAAGACTCCGAAGAGGCCGCCGGCTGCGGGCATCTTCACGAGGGTGAGTGAAACTGCAGAGCGAACCACTCGCCGTATCAAGTCGAGGAGCGACGGCGACAGCCCCCATCGGCCATCGGCCTCAGCGAGAAGGGTTCCAGCTTCGAGCACAGGATGGCTCAGCCCTCCGTACCACGAACGAAGAAAGCTGTCGCGTTCGATCAGCTCAAAGACGGCGGCTCGTGCGGCCGCGCCGGCAGAACGATGCGCGGCGAGTCCGTTGGAACTGATCGTGCACCACTCCTCACCGGTGGCGCGGAGGTAGACGAGGTCGGCGGGCACTCCGACGCTCGAACCTTCGACTGGATCGAACGCCCAGACATACTTGATCTCCGTTGTTCTCGGGTCGATGAAAGGAAACCCGGACCGGGCGTACTGCCGATCTGAAAAGGGAATCCATCTTTCAATGTCCACTCGACGGTCGTGCGATATGTCGGGCAAGTCGTCTGGCACTATGGCCGCCGAGTACCGTTCGACGACTTCACCGGTTCCGGACCCGATCAACCTGGATGCTGAGAAGCCGAACCCAGTAGCCGGGCGGTCAGGCGCGTCGGACTTCGTCCATGTGGCGAGCTTCGGCATGCTCATCATGACAGCAGGGGCGGAGATGGTGCCCGGTCGCCCCCGCGTCTGCCGGACCCCGGAGATGACCCCGAGGTCTGGCGAGATGAGCCCTTCCTCGATCGTCATGGGCGCAACCACGGATAGGCCGTCGAGTAGGTTTCGATCACGGAACAAGTCGGACATCTCGGCACACTCCAAACGCGCGACGTATACAAGGTCAGGTCGATCGAGTTGAGGACGCTCACGTGTCCAATCGCGTCGTCATCGCGGTCAACAAGAGCTCGGTGAACCATCCGGCCTGCGAGGTGGGTCGCAAGCTCCGGATCACCCGAAGCCCAGTCGAGCGTCGAACGTTCTGAGTGAGCGAGTTCCCAGTGCTCATTCGCCCACTGCGTCGTCCCTCCCTCGCGAAGAAGCACGCAGTCCAAGCAGGCCGTCAACGGGGGAATTGCCAATGGGCCCACGGTGAGAATCCGACCGTTTCCTTGCCGAAGCGGCAGATGAACGAACCCGCCCTTCCATGCCTCTGAGCTGAGTCTGGCCAGTTCAGCCGGACGTGAAGCGATGATGATCGAGACGTCAGCGGCGTCTGAACCAACCTCCATGTCGGGCAGCGTCGCCAACGTGACCTCGACGCGTTCGCGGAGCTGATCATCGTCGCTGATGACCGCCGTTCGAACGTTGCGCGCTTCGTCGATCGCGAAGTCGTAGGTGGTTGCGAGTCCGGGAGTCGATTCGCGTGGGCGCGCGGGATGTGTGACGACGACGCCGACGCTCAGAAGCCGTTCAACCAGTTCCGTCGTGTCCAAGGCGGGAAACTCGCGGGCGAGTTCCGCCACAGTGGTTCGGGAAGCGAGTCGCTCGAAGACAGTCCTAACGGCGGGATGGTCCGAGAACCGAAGGAGGGTGCGATCCCGGACGACGTACAGGCCGTCGCGGAAATCGCACCATCCGACCCCCGGAGCAAGCCGGAGTTGTTCGCTCAATTCGGCTTCTTTCCTCCGACACAGGTAGTGGTCGTCGTCGACGTGCACAGCGAGAAGTCCATGGTGTACGTATCCGGCGCCGGGCCGATCATGTCGAATTCCAGCTTCTCGAACGCTGAGTGCGGCGTCATTGCCACGGTCGTGGAGTTCATCTGAGCTTCTTCCTTTCACGTGATACGGGATCGTCCCGCGCGGGGATGATCGGGATCGCAGTTTTCGATCCGTCAGATGCACATTATTTTGTTTTTCGCGTTTAAGCAATGAATATATACACGCATTATTTTTGATGCGAGCCACGGCTCTCCTGCGCGCACATGCGCGACGTGCACCGGCAAGAGATCGACGGCGAGAGCTGGGTGTGAGCGGCCGACTGGCGGAAGCGCGATGACCGTGACCACCTAAAGCGGCAACTGAGTGACCAGCGCGCAATGTCTCCGCAGCTGGAAGAGGTCCAGCGCCTCGCCTCGCGACCTCGCATCGCCGAGCCGAACGTACCTGCGGACCCGCGACCGGTCCAACGTTCAGGAGCGTCCGAGGGGATGTGAAGTCCGCGTCAACCCGTCAGGTGCGGGCGCGGCGCGACGGCCGGGCCACCCGCACGGCCAGGGCGACCAGGAGCAGCAGCAGCGCCGCGGCGAAGGCCGTGATGGCGACCGGCGCAGAGAGGAGGGAGCCGGTCAGGCGCGAGACGCCGATCCAGGCCAGACCCCACGCGGAGGCGATGGCAGGAGCGAAGCGGCCGCCGTCCCAGACCGCGAGAGCACAGCCGATGACCGCGAAGATCGCGAGCAGGGCGATCGCCCAGCCGTGCGGGCTGCCCCCGAAGCCGTCGAAGCCGGCCACCTGCAGCAGCGACGTGATGTTCGCGACGGTCGCCACCATCACCCAGCCCAGGTAGAGGCCCATCACACCGTCCAGGAGCACGGCGTCCGCCGTCGAATCGCCCGGGTGACGGCGCAGGACGACGAAAGCGACGATCAGCACGACGAGCAGCGCGGCGATGGCGATCACCGAGAGCGCGAGCTGCCCTGCCTGGACGGACAGAATCCAGGCGGCGTTCAGGAGCAGGGAGGCGAGCACCCAGAATCCCGCGCGGCGCTGGCGGTCGCGGGCCGCCTGCGAGGGCAGCGCCTGCCAGATCGCGTAGGCGACGAGGCCGCCGTAGATCACCGACCAGATCGCGAACGCGGGGCCGGCGGGGGCCAGCAGCGTCGCATCCGCACTGAGAGCGCCGCCCGCGACCTCGGGGATGGGGGTCCCTCCGGCGAACCCGGAGCCGACGACCGCACCGATCAGGGCCACGACGGTGCCGGCGATGACGAGGGACTGACGGACGCGGTCGGCCGGCATGGGCCGCGCGGCGGCGAGCGTGCTCATGGCACGCACAATAGTCCCGTCGTCCGCGGCGGTGAAGGGATGCGGCGGAGCGCTAGGCGGATGGCGCGGACGCCACGACCACCGTCGCGCCCAGGTCGTCGTCCGATTCGATGCGCGGGCGAAGTCCGGCTGCGCCGAACAGGGCAGCCGAGACGGCCGCCTGCTCCTCCCCCGCCTCGATCAGGAGAACGCCGCCCGGTGCGAGCCACCCACCGGCCTCCGCGGCGATCCGCCGGTGGATGTCGAGGCCGTCCGCGCCGCCGTCGAGCGCCATGCCCGGCTCGTGGTCGCGCGCTTCCGGCGGCATGAGGGCGATGGCGTCCGTCGGCACATAAGGCGCGTTGACCGCGAGGACGTCGACACGGCCGCGCAGCTCGGACGGAAGCGCCGAGAAGAGGTCGCCCGCGAAGACGCGACCGCCGGGGAGGTTGCGCCGGGCGCACCCGACGGCGACCGGATCCAGGTCGGAAGCGACGACCTCGGCCGCCGGAACGCGGTCCGCCACCACCGCACCGATCGCGCCGACACCGCAGCACAGGTCGACCACGACGGCGGTCCCGGACGTCTCGACCGCCGCAGCGGCGAAATCCGCAGCCCGGCGCGCGAGCAGTTCGGTGCGCCGCCGCGGCACGAACACCCCCGGGTCGACCTGCAGCCGCAGCCCGCAGAATCCGACCCAGCCGAGCAGCGGCTCCAGCGGCTCTCCCGCGACGCGCCGCGACACCAGGTCGTCGAGCTCTTCGGGGGTTCCGGCCGCCTCGATCAGCAGGCGCGCCTCCTCCTCGGCGAAGACGCATCCCGCTGCCCGAAGGCGCGCGACGATCCGGGTGTCGGGTTGGGGCACGCGGCAATGCTAGCCGGGCCGAGCCGAGGCGCGGTCAGTAAAGCGCGGTCAGTACAGCGCGGTCAGTACAGCGCCGTCAGTACGGGCGCTGGGCCAGCAGCCTGGCCAGGTGGGCGGCGTTCTTCGCCACGACGGCGTTCGTGCTCGTCACCGACTCGGGCGTCCCGTCGAGGTCCTTGTAGTCGACGGTCTGCATGGCCTCGCCGTTCCAGTACGTCGCGCCCTGCGACGGGATGCTGAAGCCGACGTCGTTGAGGCCCTGGAAGATGTCGGCGATGATGGCGTGCGCGCCGTCCTCATTGCCCACGACGCCGACGATGCCCACCTTGCCCTCCACGAGGGGCCGCCCGTCGTCGTCCGTCTCGGAGAGCTCGGCGTCCAGGCGCTCCAGCGCCCGCTGCGCCACCGACGAGAGGTGGCCCATCCAGGTCGGGGTGACGATGAGAAGAATGTCCGAGGCGATGATCTGCTCGCGGATGTGCGGCCACTGGTCGCCGTCGCCCTCGTCGAGCTCCACTCCGGGCTTGATGTCGTAGTCGACGAGGCGCACCGCGGTGCCGGTCACATCGTGGGTGGCCAGCTCGTCCAGAAGCTGGCGCGCCAGCAGCTGACTGCTCGACTCGCCCGGCGACGGCTTCAGCGTGCAGACGAGGGCGAGCGCGGTCAACGGTCTGGTCTGGTCGGTCATGCTGGTCTGGTCGGTCATGTCGCGAGTGAACGCGCACCCGTTCTCGTCCGCAAGGGCCGCTCGGCACGCCTTGACCTTTCGGTCAGATGACCGTATGGATTGGTGATGAAGCGCATCCACTATGCGAGCGGTTCCCTCCTCACCGGAGACGACATCGCCGACGTCATCGTGCGCTTCGCCGCCGCGCTGGCGCAGAACAACGCCGCCGCCGAGATCCACGCCCCCGTGGTGGTGGACTCGGGAGGCACCGGGGAGGTCCTGCTGCTCCTCGGCCCGGCCAGCCAGATGCTGGCGGAGGACGCCGAGTACTCCGGCGCCGAGCTCCGCGACGAGTCGTTCGTCGCGGAGTTCGAGCACCGCATCGCGGCCCTCGCGCCGCAGCGGGCGACCTTCGTCGAGCACGGGACGGAGGACATCCCGGACGTCGACCTCGACCTGCTCTGAGCGGCTCCGAAGCCGGGGCCGGGCTGGCACAACGCGGAGGGCCGCGTACTATCGGGCAGGAAACGACGACCGGGAGAGGTTCATGCAGGTGTTCCACGTCTACATCGACGACCTGAGGTTCACCTTCGTCGACCGTGCTCCGGTCGAGGAGCTGAAGGCCCGGATCGTCCAGGCGAGCAGGAACGACGGCGACTTCGTCTCCATCTCGCAGTCCAGCAGGCCCCCCAGCGAGATCTTCGTCACCGCGCAGACGCGCGTGCGGATCGAGACCGCCACCATCCCGCGCGACCCCGTCGCTTCCGGAGCGGTCGCCGGAGAGGACGACGACGACGCGTTCTGGTTCGACTTCGACTCGCTGGCCTGAAGTCAACCGCTTCCCACCGGGTCGTCGACGGGGGATGCTCGTGTCATGTCGACGACGTCCCTCTGGCTCGAGACCTCCCCGCCCATCCCGACCGACGCGTTCGAATGGGACGGGCGTTACGACACCATCGTCGTCGGCGGCGGCCTGACCGGACTCGCGACCGCCCTCATGCTGGCCCGTTCGGGCATGCGCGTTCTGGTGCTCGAAGCGCGCAGCGTCGGCGCGGTCACCACCGGCAACACCACCGGGAAGGTGAGCCTGCTGCAGGGCACGACGCTCTCCTCCATCCGCCGTCATGCCTCCGAGGCCGTGCTCTGCGCGTACGTCGACGGCAACTCGGCCGGACAGGGCTGGCTGCTCGACTTCCTGGAGGAGCAGGCCGTTCCGTATGAGACGCGGGACGCCGTCACCTACGCGACGACGCTCGACGGGCTGGACAAGCTGGATGCGGAACTCGCCGCCGCGCGTGTGGCGGGACTCGACGCCGTCGAGGAGCGCACCACCGAGCTCCCGTTCCCGGTGGAGGGCGCACTGACCCTGGGCGGCCAGGCGCAGGTACACCCGCTGAGGGTGCTTGCCGCCCTCGCAGCCGAGTTCCGGCGGCTCGGCGGCCGGATCGTGGAGGGCGAACGCGTCACCGACGTGTCCGCCGCGAAACCAGCGGTGGTCACCAGCACCTCCGGAACCTCCCGCGCCGACCAGGTCGTCCTCGCGACCGGCACGCCCATCCTCGACCGCGGGCTGTACTTCGCGAAGGTCGAGCCGACGCGCTCCTACGTCACGGCCTTCCGGGTGCCCGGCGACATCCCGGAGGCGATGTACCTCTCGGCCGACGCGCCCACCCGCTCGCTCCGCACCGCGACGGCGGCGGACGGCAGCCGACTGCTCCTCGTCGGCGGCAACGGGCACCCCGCCGGACGGGCGGACTCCCCGGCCGAGAAGCTCGCCGACCTGACCACGTGGGCCGAGCGCACCTTCCCGGGGGCGGAACGCACGCACTGGTGGGCGGCGCAGGACTACCGGTCGGCCAACCGCATCCCGTTCGTCGGCTGGCTTCCGCGGGGACGCGGCCGCGTCTACCTCGCGACCGGCTACGACAAGTGGGGGATGACGAACGCCATCGCCTCCGCACTCAGCCTCACCGCCGACCTGACCGGGGAGACGCTGGAGTGGGCGCGGGTGATGCACCACCGGGTCACCCGGCCGGCCGACATCGCCTCGGGCGTCGCGATGAACGCGGGAGTCGGCAAGGCCGCCGTGACGGAATGGGCGTCCGCGCAGACCGCTCCCGAGGTCGGCGACGAGCCGGTCGCCGAGGGCACCGGAACGGTCGGCCGCCGCGGCCGGACGCCGGTGGCCGTCTCGACGGTCGACGGGACGACGTGCGCGCTCACCGCCGTGTGCACTCACCTCGGCGGCGTGGTGCGCTGGAACGACGCCGAGCTGTCGTGGGACTGCCCGCTGCACGGGTCACGCTTCGCCCCAGACGGCACAGTGCTGGAGGGGCCGGCCACCCAGCCGCTCTCGCCCGCTCCCGCCGCGCGGCCGGCGGAGACCGGCGCCTGACGAGCCGCCCCCGAGCGCACCGCGGCGCCCAGGCCGGGCCTAGTCAGCCCGATCCGCCCGGGAGTAGGGTCGCGGCATGACGAATCCAGACGACGAGAGCACACCGCGCCCCGCCGGACCCACCGGGGCAGGCGAGCCGGTCAGCCCGCCGCCGGCATCCGACCCGACCCCTCCTCCGCCGCCGCCCAGCCAGGGCTTCCCCGCCGCACCGCCGCCCCCTCCGAGCAGCCCCCCGGCCGCAGGAGCAGCCGGCGCCTCGACGGTCGCGCCGACTGCACCCCCGACCACGGTCAACATCGCCTTCTGGCTGTACATCGTCGGCGCGGTGCTGAGCGTGGTCAGCGGCATCATCACGATCGCCGTCGTCTCGGGCTCGCGCGCGGACCAGGTGCGCATCATCGAGCAGCAGGGCGGCGACCTCAAGGGCCTCACGGCGCAGCAGGTCGCGGACGCCTCCGTCACCTTCCTGGTGACGTGGTCGATCGTCACACTGATCTTCTGGGCCATCGTGTTCGTCCTCTTCGCCTACTTCATGCGTCGCGGAGCGAACTGGGCGCGCATCGTGCTCACGGTGCTCACCGTCCTCTCGCTGCTGAACCTGCTCACCGGATTCGGCACGGGGCTCCTGCAGGTGCTCGCGACGATCGTCGCGGTCGTGCTGATGTGGCTGCGCCCCTCGAGCGCGTACTTCGCGGCGGTCAAGGCCGCAAAGGGACCCCGCGTCTGACCCCTCCCGCGCGTACACTCGCCGCATGGACCTGCGGGAGGTGGCCGGCAAGCTGTACTCGGTGGCACCGGCCGACTTCATCGCCCGCCGCAACGCCGCCGCGGCGGGCGCCGACCGGTCGACGGCCCAGCAGATCAAGACGCTGCGCAAGCCGTCGGCGTCGGCGGCCGCCATCAACGCGCTCACCCGTGAGCATCCCGACCTGGTCGGCGATGTGCTGCAGATCGGCTCGCGGATGCGCGACGCCTTCGCGTCGCGCGACCGCGCTGAGATCCGGGCACTGACACAGGAACGCCAGCGGCTGCTGCAGCGCGCCACCGAGGGGCTGGACCTCAGCCCGGCCGTGCAGCGCGAGGTCGAGGAGACCCTTCAGGCAGCCGTGATCGATCCGGCCGCAGCCGCGGCGGTGCGCAGCGGGATGCTGATCCGCGCCCTGGAATCCACCGGCCTCGAGCAGGTGGACGTCTCGGACGCCGTCGCCCTGCCGATCGACATCGAGGACTTCCCCGCGCCGCGACCGGGCCGCCCGAAGAGCCGGGCTGGGAGCGGCGGCGGCCGTGCAGCCGAGGCGGGCGACGAGACATCGGCCGGAGCCGGGCCCGACGAGTCCGGTGAGCCCGACGAGTCCGATGAGCCCGACGAGTCGCCGAGCGAACGGCGGGAGCGTCAGCGCCGCATCCGGGCCGCCGAGAAGGTACTCGCCCGCGCCCGCGAAGACGCGGAGGCCGTCGACGACGAGCTCGACGAGACGGTGGATCACCGCGGCGACCTGGAGTCCGAGCGCGACGCGCTGCAACGGCGCCTCCAGCGGATCACGGACGACCTGAGCGAGACACGCGCCGCCGAACGCGAGCTGCGCTCCCGTCTGTCGGACGCGCAACGAGCGGTCCGCGAAGCGGAGAAGGCCCTGCGCGACGCACGCGACGACTGAGAGAGGGGGTCAGCCGGGAAGGTGACGGCTGAGTTCGTCCTCTGGCATGATCACCATGCCGCCGGTGCGCTGCGAGGTGTGCATCAGCGCTTCGAGCCACTGCGGGTTGATGGCGGGCGGGCGGCTCCCGCTGAACTGGAACGCCAGCGGAACCTCGCGGCTGATCCAGAGCGAGACGCGGCCCGAACCCTGCTCGACGGGCACATCCCAATTCAGCAGAAAGCTCTCGTGGCGGCGCAGCTTGGCGACGATCGCAAGCTTGACGTGGCTGAGCACTCGATCGTCGAGGTCATACTCCTGGCCTGCGCCGTAGACGAGTTTTCCCATGGTCCTCATAGTGCCCTAACGACGCACGCAAATCCTCTCGCGTCAGGGGGATTGACTCCGGGACCGGACCGTGGTTAAGAGGTCGGCCGCCAGGAGCGCCTGCAGTATGAAGATGCGCAGTTCGCAGTCACGCAACCCGACGAATGGGATCTGAACCCTGGGAGCGGCCTGGCAACAGGGCCGATCCGCCATCCGTTCCCGCCGCGCCTCCGGATGACTCCCCGGCGGGCGGTCCCTCCCCCGCCGGGAACAGGCGCGGCACGCCGATGGCGACCAGGGGCGCGCGGCGTGCCGCGACCTGTGCTCCGGCGTCGAATCGCCCGTACCCCTCGACACCGCGTCGCAGCCCGCCGATAGGGTGGTCGGACGGGCGGTCCGAGGTGCGGGCGGCACGGATGACGTGAGGGGGTGCGCGTGGCGGAGGACGACGGCCTCGCGATCAGGATCCGCGGGCTGCACAAGCGGTTCGGGCAGAAGGTCGCGGTCGACGGGATCGATCTCGACGTGCCGTCCGGCAGCTTCTACGGGCTGGTCGGACCGAACGGCGCGGGCAAGACCACCACGCTGAGCATGGCGACCGGGCTGCTCCGCCCGGACGCCGGCGAGGTGCTCATCCACGGCGTCGACATGTGGAAGGATCCGCTGGCGACGAAGGCCATGGTGGGCGTGCTGTCGGACGGCGTCCGGCTGTTCGACCGCCTCACCGGCCAGCAGCTGGTCGAGTACGCCGGGCTCCTGAGCGGGATGGACCGCCCGACCGCGCAGCAGCGCACCCACGACCTCCTTCAGCTGCTCGACCTGGAGTCGGCCGGCGGCACGCTCGTCGTCGACTACTCCGCGGGCATGACGAAGAAGATCGCGTTGGCCGCCGCCATGGTGCACGCGCCGCGCGTCCTCATGCTCGACGAGCCGTTCGAGTCGGTCGACCCCGTGTCCGCCGCGAACATCCGCGACATCCTCCGCACCTACGTCGACGGCGGCGGCACGGTCGTGGTCTCGTCGCACGTGATGGATCTGGTGGAGCGGATGTGCGACCACGTCGCCGTCATCACCGCGGGCCGCGTCGTCGCCGCGGGCTCGGTGGACGATGTGCGCGCGGGATCCACGCTCGAGGACCGTTTCGTCGCGCTGGTCGGCGGGCGCCGCGTCGGGGAGGGGCCGGAGTGGTTGCGACACTCGTAAGGCTCCGCCTGCTCGTCCTCAAGAACTCGTTCCGCCGGAGCACCGGGCAGCTGGTGGCCGTGGTCATCGGCGCGATCTACGGCGCGGTCGGCCTCGTGGTCGTGCTCGGCGCGCTCGTCGGCCTGTCGTTCGCACCCGCGGAGGTCGCGACGACGGCCGTGGTGCTGGCGGGCTCGGCCGCCGTGCTCGGCTGGGCGGTGCTTCCGCTCCTGCTCTCGGGCGTCGAGCAGACGCTCGACCCCGGGCATCTCGCGGTCTACCCGATCGCCCTGCGGCCTCTGATGATCGGGATGCTGCTGAGCGGCGCGGTCGGCGTGGCGGGCGCCGCGACGACGCTCGCTTCGCTCGGAACCGCCCTGCCCTGGCTGCACTCGCCGGGCGTCGCACTGATCGCCCTGGTGACGGGTGTGCTCGGCGCCGCGACCTGCATCGTCGTGTCGCGCGCGGTCACCTCCATCGCGAGCGGGCTGTCGTCGGGCCGCCGGTTCCGTGAGGCGAGCGGGCTCCTCATCCTGATCCCGCTCATCCTCGCCGGCCCGATCATCATCGGCATCACCAGTGGCCTGCGGTCGTCGGCGGACGCCCTGCCCGCCGTCGCGGAGGGTCTCGGCTGGTCGCCGCTCGGCGCGGTCTGGGCGGTGCCCGGCGCCGTCGCCGCGGGCGATCCGCTCGGCGCCCTGCTGCGGCTGCTCATCGCCGTTGCGACCTTCGCCGTGCTCTGGGCGGTGTGGCGCTGGGGCCTCGCGCGCTCGCTGGTGACCCCGGCGCGCGCCTCGTCGCGCGTCCGCGCGCCGGGCACGTCCGGCCTGTTCGGCATCCTGCCCGGAACGCAGGCGGGTGCCATCGCGGCTCGCTGCCTGACCTACTGGTTCCGCGACCCGCGCTACCTGCGGCAGCTGCTCGTCATCCCGCTGCTGCCGGCGATCATGTGGTTCTACTCGAGCATCAACCACTCGACCGGCTACTTCTTCGCCGCCGGTCCGGTGGTCGCGTTCTCCCTCGGCATCGGGATGATCGCCGACGTGTCGTACGACTCGACCGCGTTCGCGCTCCACGTGTCGAAGGCCGTTCCCGGTCGCGCGGACCGCTGGGGACGTGCCTCGGCGATGCTGACGTTCGGCATCCCCGCCGTCGTGATCGTCTCCATCGGCTCCACGGCCTTCGAGGGCGATTGGCTGCCCGCGCCCGGCCTGCTCGGGCTCTCGCTCGGGATGCTGCTCAGCGGCGCCGCCGTCTGCGCGGTGACGTCTGCTCGCTTCGTCTTCCCGGTCCCGGAGCCCGGAGACAACCCGTTCCGGTCGCGCCCAGGCGCCAACATCTCGCTTCTGGGCCCGACATTCGCCGCGTGGGGCGTCATGGCCGTGCTGTGCCTGCCCGAGATCGTGCTGCTGGTCGTCTCCCTGGTCACCCGCGAGGCGATCTGGGGCTGGCTCGGGCTCGCGGCCGGTGTCGTCCTCGGCGCTGTGCTGCTCGCGATCGGCGTGCGCGTCGGCGGCCGGGTGGTGGATGCGCGCGCCCCGGAGCTGCTCCTGCAGCTGCGGAAGGACGCCTGAGGCGCGCATCCACGCCCCGAGGTGCACGTTGTTGCGGTCTGACGCGGCGTGTCGCCCGCACCTGCGTGCACCTCGCGCATCGCGGACCGCTCAGGATGGAGTGGATGCGCGACGCGCGTGCGCCGCATCCAGCACTCCGGTCAGGACGGCCTGCCACCCCTCCCTGAGTTGCGAGATGACGTCCGCACTCGTCGCGAATTCACGCATCCGCTCGCGACTCGATCAGCCGTGTCGGTGATGGTGCCCGATTGCATTGAATGTCACACAAGATCGGCGGCGTCACGCGAAGCGGGCGCGCTTTGTCATTGCACAATCATCGCCACCGCAGCGAAAAAGTCGGCGGGGAGTGGATCATCATCGAGTGTTCGATCTGCGGCAGCCATCGCAGAGTGCCTTCCCTACCTGCAGCCCGGGAGCGAGCGGTTCATGCGGGCGCGTTCCGGATTCAGCCAGGTCTCGGGCGAAAGTGTCGAGCGTCGCAATCCGGGGAGTTCCGCGTCGACCGCGATCGATCTGCCTCCCCAACGGGGGACGGCTTTGAGAAGGGCGGACGTGAGAACCTCATTGAGAAGCTCTCGAGCATGGCAACATAACGAATCTGGGGGAACCATTTGAGCTACCGCAACAAAACCTACGTCGCCTTCGCGAGCGAGAACATCAAGTCGTATCGGCTGATGGAGGCCTGGCGCGAGAACAAGCACATCGACTTTAACTTCTACGACGCGCATGACCTCAATGTCTCTCGCGATACCAGTCAGCCCGAAACTATCAAGCGGAACCTCCGCGAACGGATGAAGAACGCGAAGCAAGTTGTCCTCTTAGGAAGTTCGGACGCGAAGAGAAAGGGATCCGATGGCGCCTCATTCCTCGCACATGAGGTCAAGGTGCTGATGGAGTTCAACCTTCCGGTTGTGGTCGCCAATCTCGACGGCGACCGCACCATCGACCGCAACTTCATTCCCACCCCGCTTCTGAACGCCGACTACTACACGGTCTCGGTTTCTTTCCAGCCTGCAATCATCAGGTTCGCTCTGGACGGGTATGTTCCCGCTTTCGCCGCGGGCAACAAGTCGGGACCCCACTATTACAAGGAAGAGATCTACACCAAGCTGGGCCTGTGATGGATTCCGTCCTGCGCGACCTTCGGACATGGCGGTTCTGGAAGCTTCTCGGAACTCACGCTGCTGCTGCGTTCGGCGCTTTAGCTCTCGTTGGAGGGGTAGTTGTGCTCTTCCAACCGGACTTCTTTACTCATGCCGGCTGGATCGCACCATGTGCGTTAGCCACTTCTGCGGGATATGGACTAGTTCGCGCATGGCCGCGACCCATCGAGGCCCGCTATCAAGCACCGTCCACGACCATTCGGCTCGTGCGTGGAGATCTCTTCGATCAACCCGAATCGCACCTAGTGATCGGCGTCAGCGACACGTTTGATACGGCATCCCCTCATATTGCGACCGCGAGCGTCCAGGGGCAATTTCTACAACGGGTCTACGACAACGACGCCGCCAAGCTGGATGCCGATATTGAGGAACAGCTGGCGCACGTCGATTCGACCGGTACCATTCCGGGCAAACTCGGAAAGACCCTCACATATCCTCTCGGCACGACCATAGCGCTACGGGCAAACGCCCGCCGATACTTCCTTGTGGCTTACACCGCGATGGATAGCCGGAGCACAGCGTCCTCCACGACGGACGGCGTCTGGAATAGCCTGAGCGAACTGTGGAAGGTTGTCCGAAGCGAGAGTAACGGCAATAGGGTCTGCATACCGATGATCGGTGGGGGGCAATCCAAACTCTCCCCTGTGCTTCCGGCGGTGGACTCGGTCCGCTTTATTGCACTTTCCTTCATGCTGGCTTCACGAACCCAGAAGGTCTGCGACGAACTCGTGATCGTCGCACCGCCTAAACAGTACGACGCGCTAGACCATCTCGAGATCCAAGCCTTCCTCAATTCTCTTCGGCCATCATGACGGAGTGGTCACTCGATCTACCAAATGGGGATGGTTGCGCATTTTGTGACTATCTAACCGGAGCTCGCCCCTACACCGTCCTATGGCGGGAAGACCGCGTTGCCGTTTTGGTTACTCGAGAACAACGAGGAATCGCGCATCTGCTGGTCATTCCCATCCGGCACGTACCCACGCTGCTTGACATGGCCGACTCGGAGGCAGGCGACCTCATGATTGCCGTCCGTGACGCCGCCCACGCGATCGACCAGGTATTCGAGCGTCCGGGGGTGGCCGTCTGGCAGAACAACGGAACGGCCGCACATCAGGCAATTCCTCATCTTCATTTCCACGTCGCAGGGACACTCCCCGGCGGTGGAACTGACTTCGGTGAGGTGGCGGAAAGCTCCGTCGAGGAAACCGACGAGATCGGGCGCCAGCTGACGAGCTCCGTCCCCGCTCGGTCCGCTGTCCACCGAGTCGTAGAGCCGCGCCTTGCTCGAAGTGGCGGTGCGTGAGATACACGCACCGCTTTGGCGTCGTCGCACAGCAACCCCGGTGGGGCCCTGCTATGACCGGGTGCTAACGCGCGAGTCGGCGAGGTGGCGGCTGGATGTCACGACGCGCGGAGTTAGCGGCGAGAGATTGCACTTTTGGGATCGCCGTTCAGGTCACACACTCGCCCCGCGGGTGCGGCGCGCCGAGGATCTATGACATCAAGAAACTCTCGAGGATCGCCGTTACCGCGCGCGGGTCACCGCCGCGAAGTAGCCATTGTTCGGGACTCAGTTGTTTGTCGCTGACCTGCAGGCTGGACTTGGGGGTTGTCATGAATGCGAGTACCCCTGCGGGATGCCAATCCTCCGGTATCGCCCGGAGAACGCAACTCAGCCCAGACAAGACGGGATGTCTCGGGTCATCGGTAAATTGCCAGGTCGGGTAGAGAGTGTCACCGGCGAAGACGAACGCGAAAAGTTCTCCATCCTCACGGCGCTTGTCGACTTGGGCGACGCTAATGCCAAGCCGGCGAGCCACCGCCTCGACGATTAGCGACGCGTCGATTCCTGCTTGTCGCGTGGCTCGCTCCGCCTCAGCGAGTTCGCCTCTAGCGATCGCGGCTTGCGCGCTTTCGAGTGACTCGCGGGTGAACTCGCCTGACTCGACTAGATAGTCTGCCTGCTCCGCAGAGAGGGGTTCGCCTCGTGCCCGCTGGTACTCGAGTGCCCAGTCTCGTGAACGCCGCTTCATGCCGCGAACCTTAGTCGCAAACCGTGGTTGCCGCGCCCACCAGCAGTCAGGGAGTTCATCGCGGCGATCGCCGCGGATTGTCCCCCCGTTCGCCTCGGCGTTTTCGTTGCTGGGCGGAGGGTGCCCTTAGCAACGCTCCGCGATTGCGGCGTAGTGTGGTCGCGCACACAGGAGCTCAGCCACATGGCAGCGAAGTTGCATTGGCCCCTGATTTCAGCTTGTTTCACCGAAAGCGAGGGAGTCGCGATGCCAAACCCAGTGATTCCGAAAGCCATCCAAAAGGCGTTCGCGGAGCTGAAGCAGGCGGCTGAAGAGCAGGGCAAAGGCACCGACTTCGTGGTCGCCATCCTTCGAGAGCTAGCGGACGTGGTGATGGCCTCTACTCGCATCGCGCATCCAGCGGCCCCGGAGTCCGATGACCCACGATCGGTGTGAGGCAGCGACACTCAGCCGCGCTAGACGGCCACCGGTCAAGATGATCCTCCTTGACGGCCCGCCCGAGGAAGTGATTGGGCACTCGAGTGTCCCGGATCACTTTGGCGCACAGTGAGGGCATCCGTGGCCCTGCGAGCGGTGCCGGGGTGTCGCTTCCCAGACATGTCCTCTCGCGCATCGCCATGCGACTTTGAATGTTGATGTTGGTTTGGCGTGGTCCGGTGGGCGCGTGTTGCTGATGTCCCACTCTGCGGCAAGGTCTGGCCTCAAAGTACGCAAGTCGGTTTGGCCAGGGATTGCACGATGCCCCGAGCAGTAGGGGCATCCGACGCGACGTCGGCCGGTTCGGTTACTGACAACCGCTTGCCACACGTGCCCCGCCCGGCACTTCCACGTCGCTAGACGGTCCGAGTGAGCGGTCACCTCCTGGGCGGTGAGCGAGTTCGATGAGTCCCACTCGGTCGCGATGTCCGGGCGGATGGTGGCAAGGTCTGTCTTCCCGGGTATCACGAGCTTTCCGGAGCAATACGGGCAACCGCGGCCCTTGGAACGACTAATTACGATGGCGTTCCAGAGGTGCCCTTCGGCGCATTGCCATGTAACTTTCCTTCCCGAGTTGGGGAGTACATCTGTGGGGCTCAACTGGTTGCTGTGGTGCCATTCGGCCGCAAGGTCTGGCCTAACGGTAGCGAGGTCGGTTTCGCCGGGTAGCGCCCTTTTGCGGCCGCAGTATGGACAGCCCATGCCCTTCGAGCGGTTGCTGATCAGCGCCTGCCAATGGTGTCCGCATGGACCTTCCCACCAGACTTTTGCCGCTGACTTCGACCCCAGGGTGTGAGGGTCACGCGGACCGTTTCGCGAATAGTCCCATTCGGCAGCGAGATCGGGTCGACGAGTGACAAGATCGGTCTCGCCAGGGATAATGCGCTTCCCCGCACAGTACGGGCACCCTGAGCCGTTTCTCGTACGGTTATAGATGGCGGTGACCCACCGATGGCCTCGCCCGCAGATCCAGCTGACGCGGCGGTTGGATCGCGAATTGGCATGCGAAGGATCGCCTGAATTTGCTCCGGGCGTGTAGTCCCACTCAGCCGCTAACCCTGGAAACTGGGTGGCAAGGTCCGACTCGCCCAACCACGCCGACTGCCCCGCGCAGTACGGGCAACCGGCCAATGTGCGAACGTAGGGAGTCGTCTTCCACGCATGACCAGCATCACATGTCCACGAGGCCTTCAAAGACGTCCCCCGCGAGCTCCACGGATCGCGCGTCTCTTCATTTCGCCTCCAATCCCACTCGCCGATAGCTCGCGGGTTTCGTTGTATCCACAGAGGGTAGGTGGCGGTGACGTCGATGATTGCGGCAGTATTCACGATGTCTTGCGGAACGTCGAGCGGGTCGATGCGGGTTGGACGAATCTCGCGCCGAAAGCGCCGCAGCCACAGCACGATTCGCTCCACAAGTACATCCGCCGGCCCGGTGGCAGGTGGCAGCATCCGGGCTATATCCTCGCGGAGCTGCGCTGACGTGAGCACTACCCACCGTTCGATATTCCGCGGATTCGACAGCAATGCCAGCACAGCAACAGTCTCGGGAAACAGCAATGCGCGGCCCTGCACCTCATGGTCGTGAAGGCACTCCGATAGCGACGGTTTCCAGCCATCTGGCCGGGTTAGCCACGCGTTGTCCCGGACCATCTCCCACGCGCGAGCATGCAACCCCGCGTCAATCCGACCAGCGCCGGCGAGCCGGCGAAACAAGCGCTCGGCGTTCGCTTGGGTGCGGTCGAAGGGAACGACAATCTGAGTCTCCGGTGCCGTGCCAGGGCCCGCCCACACCATCTGAGTGGGATGCCGGAGGCACCAATTCTCACGGTCGTGTGGGATCTGCTCGACGTGATCACCACCGCCGCATAGGCGACACAAGTACCGCTGCGGGTAGCTCACACCAGCTTTGGGCTGCGCCAGTTGCTTGAGAAGCAGATAGTGGCCTGCTGGGCGACCGGCTGCAGCTTCTACCGTGACTGCTGCTGTCGCCTCATCGGCCCAAACCTTGTAGATGTAAGGCTGCTTTCGGGACGTGAGGCCTCGCTCGACGAAATCAAACGGAATCCCTGCGGCCAGGCTTTGACGGCGAGCGTAGGAACGCGGTGATTCGAACCGATGCCACTTCGGCCGGATGGACCATGTCCGCTCGTCAGTCACGCTGCGTCCACCAGATCGTCCAGCTTGATTCGGTGCCGGACGGGAGTGGTCTGCCGCAAGCCGTCTAGGACGGCGAAGAGCCGTTCACGTGTTACCTCCTCGTCCACTCTGGCGGGCTCTCCGAGTATCGACGAAATCAGGCGTTCGACGATCATCGCGAGTATGGCAAGGCGCCCACTTGCCGCCGCGTGGAGGGCTAAGTGATTTCGGGTCAGTGTTCCGGGACGGTGTTCGCATAGCGGTAGGTTGCGATCAAACGTTGCCACCCAGCGCTTCCAAAGATCTAGTCCACTGTCAGTGCGTATGTCCACTTTGCGTAGCTCGACCAGATCGCACCTCATCGTCACCTGGAGCCCTTCACCCGACCCAAATGCTTTGCCGCCAGCGAGGTCTATCCCCACAAGTGCGACCGTTGCCGAGGACTCGTTCTGGAGGGCTTTGATGACGCTCGACGGCTCGCTCCCGCCGAGGTTGTGAGCTTCATCGATGACTAGCAGCTTCGTGTGATGAGAGTGAAGCAATTCGACGGCTTGACGCCGGAGGTCGTGGGTGTTGATTCGTGTTGGCTCTGCGGCGGTCGGTGCGAGGAATCGAATTATCTGGGCAAGTAGCGCCTTGCCCGTCGCGTGATCCGTCACCTCTATCCAGACGACCGGAACCTCGCCGCGCTCGGTGTAATCCGGATAACGCCTGGCGTGCTCGCGCTCAACTGAGCGCGCGAGGAGCAGCGCCAATTCGGTTTTGCCGTAAAACATCGGCGCCGAGATCATGATTCCTCGGCGCGAGTTCTTGCGGCGCTGGTTCGAAGCGATCAGCTTGGCGAGGATGCGGGCACTGACGTCTTGCTCGGGAGTTGGTACGCGCAGAGTTAGGCGCACGAAGTCTTGGCGAGCCTCGTCGTACACGTCTCGGTCACCGGCCGAGAGCGCAGCGTATTCCGAGAAGGATATCGGCGGCGGGACGGGCGGTAGCGCCGTAAGCGCCTCGCGAAGTCCGGGCACTGTCGTCTTCCGGTCGTGTTGCAAGGTCAGAGACTGGACGATCACGAGCGGAGCTCCTTCACGGTGACGATGTCGTAGGCTGACGAACTCCAATCGATGTCATCCAGCTTTTCGAGACTGTCCGCTTCGATAAGCACCGGCTCGTCAGCCGCGGCTCTAGCGACGTGCTCATCGTTGGACTTGTTGCGGGTGTCACGGAGATGACGGTTGCGGGCTCGTACATCGCGCCGCGCTCGGCGTTCAATCTCGTCCAGAAACTCGACTGTCTTTGGAGCGTCTCCGGCGCTTCCGGCGTCTCCGATTGGGAAACGCTTGGAAAGCTTGATCTCAGTCTCGGCAACCATCCACGCTGCCTTCTGATCGATGGCCTTGTCCCAGCATTCGATCCATTCCAGGGTTTCGGGATGCTGTATCCACACCGCATTGGTGTTGTACGGATCAAAGCGGATGTCGAATTTGCGAGCTTGCCGTGAGCCAGCAGCAGCGCCAGTGACCGAACGGTTGCGCAGGTTCCCCAGCAGCGGTGAATCATATTGGCGGTTTCGGAATGCTATGCCTTCGTCGCTGACCACGCGTCGAGCCGGGGGCAGCAGCGCGAAGAAGTCTTCAGCGCGAAACGGAAGCTGGACTCCCGGCCCGACTTCGAAGAGAGCGGAGTACATCTGATTTGGGGTCCACGCGCGCCCCGGGAACAGCGGGGAGCGGAGCCCGCTGTGTTGTTTGTTCAGGTATACGGTCGTGATCCAGGCGTCCAATGCGAGCCGCAGCGAGTCCATCGTCAGAGTTGGGCAGTCTCGCTCACCCCTGTTGGCTACAGAATTGCCTGTGGCTCCGGCCAACCAGGTCGCGAAGTCCGAGGATATTGTGCCGAAGTTGCGTTCCACGTGAGGTTTAGCGGTGGGCGCTCGCGGGGGGGCTAGTACCAGCGTGATTCCAAATGCGCGGCAAGCTGCCTCAAAGGTGGCCGATCGGTAGTCGGCGCCGCCGTCAATGGTGATCGCATGCGGGAAGATCCACGGCACTGCTAGGGAGTCATCATCCAGGTATGGATTGACCTGCTTCATCAGCGCCACGGGAAGCGTTGCTGATCCCGAGAGGGCTGCAGCCGCGGAGCCTGGGACACGCCGGCGACCCACTATTGCCCGCGCCAGCAGCAGAGCGTGGTCGTAGCCATTGGGCGAGTCAGAGTGAGTAGCCCACGCCAGGGGGACGCGGCTAGCCACGTCGAACAGAACGGTGAGCACGGGACGAAAAATGTTGCCCTTGTCGTCCCACACCTGAACGTCAAGCTTGGTCGAGTCGATCTCGCAAACCGCGCCGAGCTGGTGTGCGCCAATTGAGTAATACTCGCGCGCCGGACTATTCGCCGCGGTGCGCCGCGTGGTCGCCTTGTCGAAGCTATACCGGCCTGCGTCTCGCTCATTGATGTAGCCCTGGAGCGTATTGTCCTTCACACCGCACAGCGGGTCGCCGGGATACATTTGCTCCAGTGCTCGACGGACCAAGGTTGCACAGTGGCGGCGAGTGCTCGTGGGGAGTGTCACGCGGTCGTCCAGCACGCGGTCAATTGCGTCGATGAGGCGTGGATCAGCTGTGGCGATTGCGAGCCTTTTTCTGCCCGTGCGGTGCATACGGGCTTCGAGCCCTGCAACGCCATCCGATTGATAGACCCGCCAGAGGTTGTACAACGTCCTGCGCGACCGGGCGCTTGACGTGCCCGCCAGTTCACGGACTTTTGAAGCGATCCGCTCCTCCTGGGTAGAGGTCGCAAGATCGTACAGGGGGCGTGGGCCTTCGGCCGTCGGGGACATCGGAAGACCCTGGAACACCTCGAGCAGATGCTTCTCCATGTCGAGAACGTCAGCTGCCCAGGTCCCATGCAGCGGACGAAGGGGCACCACCGTGTCCCGTCGCGCAGTGCCCGCAACGGCAAGCAACTCGGGCATGGACAGGACCATCCAATCGGTTGCCGACCCCTCACGCCGCAGTTTGGCTTCCGATCCGCGGCGCACCGCCTCCCACACCCACGTCTCGCCGTCGATTTCGACGGCGTCGCCAAGGCGTAGCTTGTACTCCTGGGGCATCACCACTCCTCCCGAGGTTGCTCTTAGGTAGTCGTGTAGACGGTGTCGCTTGTCAGCGGAGCGTTGAGACTGACAGTGAGTTGGCGGTGCCACGCGAGGTAGTCCACCCAGGCACACGCCAATGGCGGACAGCTTGGGGATGCGGCGAGACACAGCTCGCGGCGGGTGGCACCAAACCGAGCAAGGTCAAGAATGAGCGCCTCTGCCGGGGGTGCTGGTTTGCAGCGGTCGTGGCGGGACACTGACAGGCCGTTGAGGTTCTGGGTCGCCCTGATGTCGTGGCCAGTGAGCACCTTGTACTGCCAGCCGAGTACGTTGCAGACCTTCGCGGTCTCCTCGAACTGGAGCTTGGCTCGATCGTCGATTCGCTCGACGGGGCGCACGTCATACAACCCGAAGCTTCCGTTGCGGAACTGCGCCATGAAGTCGGGGATGTGCCAATACTCGGCTAGGCGCGAGTCGAGCCCAAATGCGATCGCAAGGGGCTGTGCCCAAAGGCGCTCCACCTCGCCAGAGAAATCCAGCCAGAGTACCTCCCAGCGCTCTGCCTGCGACTCACACCAGATATGAGAGCGGGTTCGCTGCCAAAAGTAGAGGGCGCCTGTAAAGCCATGACGGAGTCCCTTGGAAGTGCGCACCAACATCGGGTCGATTGCAACCCAATCCCAGCCTCCAATCTCACTTTGGACCGTCGCGAACTGTTGCTCGGGGGTAGTGCCTCCCGGGGTCTGCATGCTGATCCGAGAGACCCAGTGAAGTTCGGTGCGCGGCGAACGCCGTCGCGTCAGGATTTGTTTGGTTATCTCCGCAGGTCGCATCGCTGCTCCTCCTCACAACGCCCTCCGCTTCGGCCGTCGCGCCGTCCCTTCTCGGACCTTGTCTTGCCGGCCGTCCTGCGGATTCACTTCACTGCCGCAAGTTGACCACCTATCGATCGACGGTTTCAGCGAGCCAACGCCCAAACTTGGCCTGTCGCCGGTGACTTTTGTTCGTAGACGAGAAGAATCTGGCCAGGTCGGCGTTTTCCTCGCAGTTGCGAGCCGGGCGCGTCGGGCGGAACCATCTCGCTGGGCGCTGGCCACATGTGTTCTTTGCCGACAGCGACGCTGACTTCGAAACGCGCGCATGATGGGCGGATTCACCTTCAAAAGGACTAGTTGACTATTTGAATAGTTGACTAGTATGATATTCGCATGAACACCACCACCAGCAAGACCATCCCGGTTGTCCGCATCAAGATCGCCGCTGAGCAGGGTGTGCGACGAACCTCCGATACCCGAGAGCTCATCGGCTATCGGGACGGGCTAGACGCGACAGAGCTCTGGAACCGTGGTCGAGAGGCATGGAAGATGCGTGCCGAGAAGGTTCTCGCGTGCGAGCTGTTGCTCATCAGCCACGCCGGCGTGATCCGGATGGTAGGGACCGTAGAGGGCATACGCAAACACGACGGCGGCCGCCTCGGCGTTGAAGGGACACCCATTCCGAACCATCCCCTCATCGGGCAGCCGGACCCGCTGAACAACACGTCTCAGAATCCGGTCGCATATGGGACGGTCGTCATTAGCGAGTGACCGGCGCAGGTCTCCGCGTGAGGCGCACTTCGTAACTGGTCTTAGTCGACCTTGCCTGACACGTGGCGCGGCACCACGAACATCGGCGCGAGAGGTGCGCCCCTTCGACATGAAGCTCGCGGCCGACCAGCCCATGGCCCTCGCGGCTTCAGTTGCGGTTCAACCCATGGCGCCGAGTGTCTAGCGCGGTCTTGAAGTGGCTCTCCGCCATGTCGATGTCTTTCGTCGGAGTGGCCGGGTCGAACACGCGCAGCAGGGAGAACTGGAAGGTCTCCGGGTTGAGCGAGCGTAGCTCGACATTGCCGCCATGTCCGTTGGTGGCGTAAGCGTTCCAGCGATGCCGGACGCTTTCCGTGCCGTCGGCTTTTCCTACATAGTGGCGCCCGGTTCGAGTGTCGGTGATGAGATAGATGCCGAATACGGAGGAGAGCGCGGTGCGCCACGCCCCGTAGCGGTGCTCGCGCATGACCGCCTGCAGCTGCGGGTAGCTCAGGATGAGGCGATCGAAGCCCGGAAAACGAATCGGCTCCGCATCCGCGATGCTCTTCACGGGGTACTTTGCGGCGGTAACGGCGCTCATGCGCCATGTCCGGGGAGCGTTCCAGCCGATGACCAGACGGTTGCGAAGATCCGCCATGTGTTCCGACTGAACGACATCGAACGTCCGGAGGATGCCTGAGTTGGAGATCTCGCCGCGGTTCTCGATCACGGACCACAACCGCGCGCGGTCTCCGCCTTCGCGGATGAACACGACCCAGAAACGCGGGGGATGCAGCGGAAACCGCCGGGTCTCCGCGGACTGAGTGCGGGTGTATTCGAGGATCTCGACATCCGTTGAGTCCGCGTGAATTCCCCGCAGGCCGCTGTCCTCGTGCTCCCGCACGTAGGTGTGCCGGATCACCTGTGCGGTGGTCAGGTCGATGCCCGCATCGAGAAGCAGCGGGCCGAGCGTCAGTGTCATCGGGCGATCAGTCTTCGGAGCCGGCCGAGGGGGCCTCGTCCCTGAGCCCGTCTTGGCCCCTGAGCGCACCGTCTCGGTCACCGCTGCGGCGCCACGGCAGGCGATCAGCGGCGGACTCTGCCATCTTCCCGGTGCCGGCTTTGGCGCCCTCAAAGGTCTTCACGCCGAACTGGCGTATGGCATCGACACCGCGCCCACCCGTCTCGATCGCATCGGCCTTCGCGTTATTGGCCGCCACGCGCCACGGCGTCGACGCGATGGCCTCACGGGTCGCCTCGATTCCCAGTCGCTCATGGAAGACGAGAACATCACCGGCGACCTCGTTGCCGGAGCGTACAACCCGGCCTGCCTTCAGCGGGTGGAAGAGGACCTGCCCATTCGCGCCGACCGCTGCCGCGTCCATCCTGGACAGCAGCCGTCTGGTGCTGTCGGCGATGAGGTCGCGCCGCTTCGAGCGCGCCGCCTTCACCGCGACGCGGTGGCGCTCCAGATCCGCAGGGCTGGAATCGAAAACGCGGTCGAGTTCAAGGATGGCGAGGGCATCCTGGAGCTGGAAACACCTCGCTAGCACGGCTAGCCACTCCTCGACCGTGGCTTCGCTGGATTCGGTGATCCTGGCCAGGTCGCCGACCTTCGATTTCTTCTCCATCTTCTCGGCGAGCGCGTCGAGCTGGCGGAGGGCGTACGCCTGGGTCGTAGCGATCGTCTGGGCGGCGCCGTGCAGACTCGACCACGTCACTTCAGAGACGCGACCGACGTGCTCGCGCTTGAGCAGCGCATCGTCGATGACCAAGCCGACGCCGATCATCTCGGCCAGTGCGGCGTCCTTCTGTGCGCGGAGGATGTCGTCGACCTTCTCGTCGATGACAGCGAGGTACTCGGTGATCTCCTCCATGGTCTGCTGCATCGCCAACTGCGCCATGATGCCGGCGGCCCCTGCGAGCATCGCCGGATTGGTGAGCATTGAACCGACAGAGCCGGGCTTGGTGAACTCGAGGATCTTGGTGATCTTGCCCTTGCTCGTGGTGAGTATGGCCCTACTGACGCCGTCAGACGACCCCTTCATCGCCGTGCCGAGCTTCAGAGCCCTGGCGGATTCTTCGGTCAGCTTGACCCACCGCGCGGAGTTCCCGGCGAGCTGCGACCCGGCCTGCGCAAGGTTCGCGCCGGCATTGAAGGCGGACCCGAGCGCTTGGTGGAGTTGCAGATCCTTGGATTGCACCCCGGCGGAAGAAAGGAAGCGCTCCACGGCCAACGATTCGCCGACAATCGCAAGGCCATCGCCATCGCTAATGAGTTCGATCTCTTCGCTCATGCTGCTTCCCGTAGTGAGGTACCCCGTGGAAACAACGTAGACGACGCGGTGGCATGCTTGCGAGCCGTCGCACGCGGCGGTGGAATACTGGTCGGCTGCTGGGCCAGCGCTATCCCAGCCCGCCACGCAGGTCCCAATCGGGGTGTCGCCCGTGCATCTGGATAGCCTATGAAGCACATCTTCCTGGAGGGCCGGGAAGTGACGAGAGGGCGACGTGACCCGGATCTTTGACAACATCGAGCTTCGCTTGGGGGGCCACCTACAAGCAACCCTGCGCGACTTCGACCGTATGGACGTGGCGGTCGGATACTTCAACCTTCGCGGCTGGAGTGAGTTCGAGGAGATCGTGGCAGCCAAGCCCGCGGGTGGGGCGCCCGTGACTCGGATCCTCATTGGCATGGTATTTGCCGGCCCTGAGGTGGAGACCCTAGACGAGCTTCAAGCCACAGTCGACGGGCAGCCTCGACCGGATGCCGACGCACAGATGTCCAAGGAGCGGAAGGCTCAGCTCCTCGATCACCTTCGGGTGCAGCTCATGCGCGGTGCTCCAACTGCAGCGGACCGCAGGACCCTCGCTGCCCTTCGTGAGGAGCTCGAAGCAGGCAAGATCGAGGTCAAGGTGTTTACCCGGCGACCTCTGCACGGCAAGACCTTCATCTTCCACCGTCACGACCTCAACTCCCCGATCATGGGGTTCGTCGGAAGTAGCAACCTGACGGCGCCGGGCTTGAACTCGAACCTCGAGCTGAACGTCGACGTCCCCGACTCGTTCGGCGGCGGTAAGGATCTCGCCGCCTGGTTCGACGCGCGATGGGACGATCCGCAAAGCCGAGTTGTAACCGCGGACTTGCTTGAGCTACTAGACGAATCCTGGGCATCCCCCAAGCCGAAACCGCCATATGAAGTTTTTCTAAAGCTCTGCTACGACCTTTCGCGAGACGTCCGTGAAGGCCAGGACGAGTATTCAGTCCCAGTCGAGGTTCAGGCCGAACTGCTCGACTACCAAGCAACCGCCGTACGAACGTTGGCGCGCCGTATCGTGACTCGTGGTGGCACCATGCTCGGCGACGTTGTCGGGCTCGGCAAGACGATTACGGCGGTGGCGGTCGCCCTCATGCTTCGAGAAGAGCATGGCTACCTTCCCCTGGTGGTCTGCCCGAAGAACCTCAAGCAGATGTGGGAGGACTACTTCGACGCGTATGACGTGCCCGGTCGAGTTGTGTCTTATACCGAAGCTCACACCGTGCTTCCGGGCATAAGCCGATATCGATTCGTGATTGTCGACGAATCGCACACACTGCGCAACGACAAGCGCCGCGACTACCAAGCTGTGCTCGAGTACATCGACCGCGTCGGCGCCAGAGCGCTCCTGCTAACAGCGACGCCATATAACCGGCGCTTTGAAGACGTCGCCAATCAGTTGGGTCTTTTCATCCAGCCAGATGAGGACCTAGGAATCTCGCCCGTCAACGCCCTCGCGGCAGACCCGAAGCTCGCTGACAAGGTTGACGGTAAGGTCACAACGCTGCAGGCTTTCAGACGCTCCGAGGACCCTGACGACTGGAAGCGACTCATGAGTGAGCACCTCGTGAGACGCACCCGTTCGTTCATCAAGAACAACTATTCGGAGACAGACGATGACGGATCGAAGTTTCTTCGATTCGCAGACGGCACTAAATTCAGGTTTCCAGATCGTGACCCTCGACCCATCGATCATCCCTTCGATGAGAACGATCCAGCAGCTCTCATGGTCAGCGACGACACCCTAAATGCACTCCAAAACTTGGTGCTGCCCCGCTACTCGCTAATCGCCTACGTGGACGAGAAGCGGAAGAGCGAGTGGTCGGACGACGACAAGCAACTCGTCGAAAACCTGCGCCGGGCGCGCGGTCAGGTCGCCGGTTTTGTTCGCACTACCCTCTACAAGCGACTGTCGTCGGGCGGCTATGCCTTCACGCTTTCGTTGCGACGTCATATTGCCCGAAACGAGTTGTTTCTCTACGCCATCGACAACGGCCTTCCCCTACCGACGGGCACCATTCAAGAGGCCGACCTCCTCGACGATGACGACGTCGTCGAGCACGAGCTTGATGACCCGGAACGCCTCGGCGATGCGGCCGCGCAGCGTTACCAGGCATTAGTCGACACGGACCCTGGATACATCACCTGGGTGCGTCCTGAGCTATTTACGAGGTCGCTGCGAGATGCGCTGCTCGCAGACACCGAGGCGTTGTCTTCCCTGTTGGACGCTTATGGACCATGGGAGATCGCTCGCGATTCGAAGCTCACTGCGCTCGCCAAGCTGATCCAGGAAGAGCATCCCGACGAGAAAGTGTTGGTGTTCACCGAGTACAAGGACACCGCGAACTATTTAGCAGCCGCGCTTCGCTCGCTTGGCGTGGAGTCAGTCGACGCCGCCACCGGGGACAACGAAGATCCAACGCAGCTGGCACGCCGCTTCTCACCACAGTCAAACAAACTGCGCGGCAGAATAGAAGCGCCGAGCCCTGACGATGAATTGCGCGTACTCGTATCAACCGACGTTCTCAGCGAGGGGCAGAACCTGCAGGACGCCCACATCATCGTTAATTACGACTTGCCCTGGGCAATCGTGCGGCTGATCCAGCGGGCGGGGCGCGTTGACCGCATTGGGCAGGAGTCCCCTGAAGTACTGCTGTACTCGATTTTCCACGGCTCCCTCAACAACGTCCTCTCGCTTCGCCAACGCATCGCCGACAGATTGCAGCAAAACGCACAGGCTTTCGGTTCCGATGAGCAGTTCTTCGGCTCTGAGGAGGAGGTGCGTACCATCACTGATCTCTACGACGGGCGCCTCGACGAAGCGGAGGACGTCGAAGAAATCGACGCGGCCAGCCTCGCTTTCCAGTACTGGAGCAACGCACTAAAGCAGACGCCGGAGGCTGCTGAGCGCGCCCGCCGCCTACCAGATCTGGTGGATGCAACCAGGGCCAGGCGCGTCACAGATCTCGAAGACGGGGTTGCTTGCTACGTCCGAACTGAGTCGGGCATCGATGCGTTCGGTTGGACTACTCCAGGGGGCGAGACGAAACTCCTAACCGGCTTTGAAACGCTACGCTTTTTTGAGAGCACTCCGGACGAACCATCGGTCGAACGCCTGGCCAATCACGACGAGTTAGTCGGGGCGCTAGTCCGCGGCCCGCTAGCCAATCCGGCTGTGGCGGCAGGACGACTCCGCGGCGTGCGACGGCAGATCTGGAAGCGCCTCGGCGAGAGCCTTTTCGATTTCGGGCCGGCGGCCTCTGCCGCCCTGGACTTGCTCTACCAGCACCCCCTGACCAACGAGGCGGATCGTCGTCTCCGAAATGCGATTCGCAATGGAGTCTCAGATGAGGAACTGGCGAACCGGGTCACGGCACTGGCGCGGGAGGACAAGCTGGTCATCGAGCGGCGTACCGGAAACGACTCAATTCGGATCGTAAGCACCATGGGAGTGAGCGAGTAGTGGAAAGTGCGGTACTTCTGAGGCTTGTCGACCGGCGCGAATTTCGTGACCTCTTCGTCGATCATCTCGGGTGGAGCAACCCCGACCAAGCAGAACTAACCGTCGAGGTCGAGGATGGCATGCATCGCCTCAGCCAAGTTGCCGGATACAAGGGTCTCCGCGTTTGGTTCCACGATGGGCTGCCTACTCGCTCGATTCAGCGACAGATCGACCAGGCAGTTGGCGAGCAAAATCTCGAGCGTCTCGTCATCTTCGCGGACGAGCACAATCAAGCTTGGCGGTGGCCGAGGCGAGCGGAGATGGGCGGCGCGAACGCCAAGCTCGTGCTTCATGAACGCCGGGTGGGCGATAGCGATTCGCGGCTCGTGCGCCAACTCGATGCCATCGCGATCGGGTTCAACGAAGAGCTCACGCTAGTCGACTTGCTCGGTCGCATGCGAGCAGCTTTCGATCATGAGGCCGAGACGACGGCGGCCCAGGCCGCTCGTCTGATGCGCGCGCTGTACGGGGAGCTCGAAGCCGCGGGCTGGGACCAGCACAACTCGACTTTGCTACTTGCGCGTCTTCTCTTCCTATTCTTCGCGGACGATTCCGGCATGTGGAAGAGCTCCGGGAGGCCGGATAAATTCCAGGCCTTCCTCATCGATCACACGACAGTCGAGACGCTGCCCGCCGATCTAAGTGAACTCTTCGAGGCGCTTAGCCACGAGCGGCGGAGGCCGGACTTGCCCGCGGTCATCCATGATTTTCGCTATGTCAACGGTGGCCTTTTCACCGAGGAACTCGCTATGGGGCCGCTCACAGAAGCGTTTCGCACAGAGCTCATAGACGCCGGCGACTTTGATTGGTCAGTTATTTCGCCGGCTGTGTTCGGATCGATGTTCCAGACTGTCAAGACGCGTTCTGAACGTCGCGGAGGCGGCGAGCATTACACGACCGAGACGAACATCCTTCGCACCATCAACCCGCTCTTCATGGACGACTTGCGGCATCGGTTGGAGCGTGCGTGGAACGACCGTGGACAACTGACGCGGCTTCACAACGATCTTGCAAAGGTCCGTGTCCTTGATCCGGCATGTGGTTGTGGAAACTTCCTGATAGTCGCGTACAGGGAGCTCCGCGCTCTCGAACTCGACCTGCTGCTGAGGCAACGCGAGCTGGACTTTTTGGACAAGGGGAGGGACTACGCGCAGCTCTCCTTCGACGTCACTGGCGATCTCAAGGTGACGCTCGACCACTTCTATGGAATCGAAATCGAAGAGTGGCCAGCCAGGATCGCAGAGACCGCGATGCTTCTGGTCGACCACTTGGCCAACCAGCGCATGGCTGAGGACTTCGGACTCGCCCCAGACCGTCTTCCAATCCGAATCGCCCCGAAGATCCATCTGGGAAGCGCGCTGACGGTGGATTGGAATGCGGTGGTTCCAGCCGAAGAACTCTCTTTCATTGTGGGGAATCCTCCTTTCTATGGATCTCGAAAGATGAATGCGGTCCAAAAGGCGGAATTGCGGGCCGTCGCCCACGGGATCCGTGAAGCAGGATTCCTTGACTTTGTTGCTGCCTGGTATCTATTGGCGGCTCGAATGATGGCGCTAAACCCTAAGATTCGAGCTGCTCTGGTGTCGACGAACTCGATTGCGCAGGGGGAACAGCCGGCGATCTTGTGGCGACCCCTCTACCGCGCGGGTATCCATATCGACTTCGCTCACCAAACTTTTGACTGGCAGAACGAGGCGCCCGACCAAGCCGCCGTCGATTGCATCATCGTAGGGTTTTCGGCACAGGACGTGAGGCCCAAGCGCCTCTTTAGTTACGCGAGCTCGAGTAGTGAGCCAACCGAATCGGAAGCCGACACCATAAGCCCGTACCTGTTGTCGGGTTCCGAATACGTCGTGGGCAATCGTCAGAGCCAGATTTCAGGGCGCAAGGAAATGGTTTTCGGCAACATGGCTGCCGATGACGGCAACTTGATCCTGAGCGTGGAGCAGCGCGACCGCTTAGTGGACGAGTACCCCGAAACCGCCGAGTGGCTTCTGCCGTTCTACGGCTCCCGTGAATACATAAACGGCAAGCTTCGCTACTGTCTTTGGCTCGAGAACGTTGACCCGACTAGATGGCAACAGGTGCCGGAGATTGTCGCGCGAGTTGAGGCTAACTTCGCTACACGCTCAGATTCAGCTCGCCCCCAACTCGCGCGCACACCACACCTTTTCGCGCAAATCACACAACGCCCCTCATCCAGCTTCCTTCTGGTCCCGAGGACCTCTTCCGAGCGTCGTGCATACGTACCGATGGGGTTTTTCGAGGCTGGGGTAATCGCGTCCGACGGCTGCCTCGTGGTACCGGATGCCTCCGTGATCGACTTTGCTCTAATGACGAGCGAAATGCACATGGACTGGATGCGTACTATCGGAGGGAGGCTCGAAAGCCGCTATCGCTATTCGAAGGACGTCGTCTACAACAACTTCGTATTTCCGACCGTCGGAGACGAGCAAGCCGTGGTTTTGGCTGACCTGGGCGGTAGCGTGTTGCAAGCTCGGGCGAGTCACGCGGACCGTACGTTGGCATGGATGTACGACGCCGCCACCATGCCAGGCGCCCTAAGGCAAGCGCATCTCGAACTTGATCGCTACGTGGAAAGCCTCTACCGGCCGCAGGGCTTCAGTGGGCAAAGCGAACGCGTGGCGTATCTCCTCGGACTCAACCAGAGGATGGAGGCGGGACTACTACTCGACGCCATGAGCGGGAGCAGAAAGGTGCGCGAACCGCGTTAGCACCGTGCTGAACGCATGGGCGGAAGGCGCATACCCGCACCGAGTCGGGGTTCCCTAAGGTGCAGATCACGGAGTGAGCGGCGACAATCAACATCGCCACTCTTTCGGAGGGGCCGCCGGGCAATCATGGAAATAGGTTGCTCGGGGTGAGGTCACAGTGGGTAGCGTGAGGGCTTATCAGTCCGCCAGAGGGCGTCGTTATCGGGCCCGCTGGCGAGACATGTCCGGCCGTCAACGGGAGAAGCGCGGCTTCCGCACCAGGCGGGAAGCAAGGCTTTACGTTGCCGCCGCCGAGGTGACAATCGCCCAAACGCGCAAGCAGATCCCGCCAGAAGCGACCGTCACAGTCGGTCACTTGTCCCAAGACTGGCTTGCAAACAGGGAGGTGGTGTTGAAGCCTTCGAGCTTTGCGCCACTGCGAACCGCCTGGAGGGTCTATGTCGAACCGAAGTGGGGTGGCGTCCCGATTGGTGCGATTTTGCCGTCGGAGGTCGAAACGTGGGTTCGGGAGCTTGTTCAGGGAGTCGCCAACACGGCTCGTATTCGCCGAACCACCCCGGAACGTCCGTGTTCCCCGAGCGTAGTGATACGAGCGGTAGGAGTTCTCGCGGGCATTCTCGACATGGCTGTCAGGGATGGTCGTATCTCGAGGAACCCAGCGCGATCGGTCACGAACTTGCCACGCAAACGATGGACACCACGCCACCGATACCTGACCAACCAGGAAGTCTTCCGGTTGGCGCAAGCCGCTCCCGATGAACCGAGGCGAACACTGATCCTGACACTGGCCTACACCGGCATCAGATGGGGCGAGGCGGTGGGATTGAGGGTTGACGATCTTGACTTGGTCAGGCGCCGCCTCGTTATTCGTCGTGCTGTGACCGAGGTAGAAGGAGCCATGTATGTTGATGTGCCCAAGAGCTGGCAAGCACGTTCCGTTCCGTTCCCTGATTTCCTCATGCAGCCGTTGCAGACGCTCGTCAACACCCGAGACGGTGATGAGTTGCTCTTCAAGTCCTCAGCTGGCGGGATACTTGCCCGTCCAGACACGGCGCAAAATCGACATTCATGGTGGTCGACCGCGGTACGCGACGCCGGATTAGACCACCTGACACCTCACTCGCTCAGACACACCGCGGCGAGCCTTGCCGTAAGCGCTGGCGCCAACGTCAAAGTGCTCCAGCGGATGCTCGGGCACAAATCAGCGGCAATGACTCTAGACACATACGCCGACCTTTTCGAGGACGACCTCGACAACGTGGCGGAGCGTTTGAATGAGCGGGCGACGGCAGAGGTTGACGCCCGGTACTTGGCACAGTTGACGAGGACGTCCCGAAAGAAGCTGATCCGCGACTGATCGGTATACTCGTCTAGCCGGCCTCTGTAGCTCAATGGAAGAGCAGTTCCGTCCTAAGGAAACGGTTGGGGGTTCGAGTCCCTTCAGGGGCACTTAGGTGTCCGAGTGCCGGGCGCCCACGTCGCACATATTGGGCACCGGTCCTTTACAGTTGTAGCTCCGCTATTCCACAATCGGCAAGAATCGCCCCTCACCGTCCAGGCAGGCGAGAATGTCTCGATGAGGGACATCGTCGACAGCGAAACGATAGCGGCGGGTCAACAGATTTCGCATGATGCCCTCTCCCCTCTTCTCGGGACGGCTACGAAGTTTCCAGGTACCCGCAATCACTGCTGTCTGGATAGCCAGGTTGACTTCAATTTCCCGTAGAAAGACGTCCACGGGAACAGGGGAATCCGTGTTTCCCTCCGGCCTCATCGCGATCTGTCGCAATTGCGCCGGGGCGAGATTGCGGATGTTGGCACCGCTTTGTCGCAGCCTCCAATTCAGTCCAACATTCACGAACGCAACGATGAACTGCCAATCTAACCAGCCTTCCCCACGCAATTGCAGGAAGCGGTCGAGGCCCCGGGGATCGGCGAAGAAGCTCGCGAGCGAAACCTTCCAAGCTTCCGCAGCACGATACCGCTGCTCAATAAGGGTGAGCGCCTCCGCTCGGTCGTACCCTCGTCCGAGGCGGGTGGAGGCAACTAATGCCACGTGGGCTGTAGGGGCAAAATCAGACGAAGACGCGGGGCGCGTTGCCGCGGCGCACCGCTCGTAATGTTCGGTCGACAAGAAGTCTGCGACTTCATAGTACGGACGGCCGACAACCACCTTGTGCGAGATGCCATCTCGCATAAGGTTCTCGAGTAACTCGGCAAGCTCGTCGTTCGGCCGGGCGTGGACCTCTTGTAGAAGTTGCATGCTGCCGGCAACAAGGAACGGCACGAGCTCGTCGAAGTCGGCCATTGCGCTAACTATGGTGACCCGCATATCGGCGCTATCACCTTCCGGCTCGACGACGGACGTTCCAGATGCAATGACATCGATATGAACACGCACCGTGTCTTCGACTATGACCGGGTCGTACCGTGCGGCGTCGGCGATGAACACTTGAAACGCTGCCACGAACCCTTCCGCGCTCAGGACGGTCGTCCTGTCTGCGTCGAAGGTGAAGACCCACCGGACTCCAAGTGCGGCGAAATCGATGACGCGGTTCGGCCCCAAGTCAGATAGCACCGGCCCTCTGAACTGTCCTCTCGCCAGTTCCTGAAACGCCCCCTCATCAAACGGCATCTCATTCCCGGGCTGGCTGGCGTCCTCCACCATTTGTTCGTAAAGGCCGGTATTCGGGTGCTCTGCCTCAAAGAGAGGTTCAAGATCGGGCCAGAACTTGCGCACGGCTAGATATTGCATAAGTTCATTGAGTTCGTGCGTTCCGAGCTCGGGATACTTGTCGATGTCGAACGGGTCTGTGGCCAGAGATGCCTGAGCGAGTAGAGCAACCTCCGTTAGACCAGCTGCATCGATCCAGCTGCCTGCTAGCTGAGCTGCTCTAGCTGAATCTAATAGCGCCTTCGGCAACTGCGCCTTGGTGTCCGCGTCGGTGCTCAAATTGGCGAACATGGCGGCAGCGGAGGCGTACATCTTGGCTGCATAAGTGAGACCGAGATCGCGGTAGAGATGCCCTATGAACCGAGTCACCAAAACCGCGCCATAGATCAAATCGCCGTGGAACCACCGCACCTTTGCGTCGTGAAGTTCGCCTAGCGCCGCCAACGGTTGTCCAGCTTCGACAAATGCGATCGCCCGGTCGCGGCAGCGTTGAGCTATTGCCGCATCACCGTGCACGGCGGCCACTGCCCCGTCTAATGCGTCCCGCACTTTCGTATAACGAGGATCGGATGCCAAAGCTGGCGTAAAGAGGGTGAATATTCGTGCAATGCTGCTGACTGAATATGCGCGGGCGCGCGGAAGCAGGTCTACTAGCTGATCGAGGTACGCCATAACCGAGTTCAGGTCGAAAAGCCCCGACTCCGCCGCGCTCGACGTATCAACTTTGGCGTCGACCAGGGAAACACCAGCGAGCCTGTCCCTCTCGACTTTTGTCGGACTGTACCCTCCGCCTTCAGCTTGCTCGACCTTGGGCGTGAGCATCAGGTAGGCCATCGTTCCGGTTAATGTTGCTGCACGGACTGGGTATTCGGACGAATTTGTCGTCTCCAACTCAGCGGTTAAATGTGCGATGAGCTTCGCCCGCGCTTCCGCTATCTCTGGCGCAGATGCCGAGGACACGCCGGCGAACCACATGTTGCCCCAGTAGGACACCAGGGTGGCGCAGTCCTCCAAGATGTCCGCTCGAGCGCTGGAACAGGCAATGCCAATCGCTCGACGCACCAAGTCGTCGGTAGCTTCACCCAGACCTCGGAAGCGCGCAACAGATATCTCGTAGCATGCTCGGAAGACCAGGTCTGAGCTGAGCTCATCTCGGAGAAACGCGCTCATGAAGTCGGCCCACTCTGGCAGATCGCTGTTGGCTGCCGCGTCCCAGGTGGCGAACCGAATTCCCTCGGTAATCTCTCCCTGCGTCGCGGGTGTCAGCGCGGCAGGACCGTGGTTACTGCGCAAGCCGTCCAGCACCGTGGCATACCACTCCGGAACAGCGACCCCTTCTGGATCAGGCACCATAACCGCCGGTACTTCTAGGTAGTGCTGCGCTATCCAAACAAGATCCGGTTCAGCGAGCAGAGTCGCGATTTTCGCCCCACTGAAAATGTCCAAGGTTACGCCGTATTGGTCGCGAGCAATCCGCTGGAGGTCGTGCGACGTGGCCTCGGGAATCGAGCTGACGCTGAAGAACGCAACGATATCCACGGGCGCGGCACCAGGACCGCAGATGCCTTCCAGATCTGCCAAGACCTTCGCCCTGAGTCCGGTGCGCTGCACCGTGCACGCTATAACGACAGGCGACGTGGATGCGGACGCTGCGAACCCTGCCGCATTGGGAAACTCGTCAGGAATCCGTGTTGTGTACGACTCGCCGTCGCGCTGCTGATCGCCGCCGGCGCTAACTGGGCCGTTGGATACGAGGATGTTCGAACTGATTCTCTTACGCGCGATCCGTGTAGCGATCTCCTCGAATTTGTGGTGCTCATTCCGTTCGCTCAGCTGTCCGAGTCGAAACGCGATGAAGGACTCTAGTTCAGGTGTCAACTCGCTCACACTGCAAGTATCCAGGTTTGGATGCCCGAATCCGTTTTCAGCTGAAGTGATCCGGTAGGGGCCGGGTGCGTGCATCCCGGTGCGCAATTGTGAGGATGGTCGGGCTCGGCAGATGGCTGGCCGAGAGAGGCCCTCTTCAGCCGTTCGGCCAGCTCCGCTGGCCCTGACGCCGTGGCCTTTCGCAATGCGTGTGGTCCATTAAGCGAACAGTCAAGGCGAGAAGAGACGATCAGGTGGCGTCACGAGCAAGAAATGTCCGTGGTCGCTGACATGCTGAGCGAGACGAGAGCATCCAGCTGCGGGGGGACCGGACGACGTGAGCCGAATCACTGGCGAGCTTGCTCGAGTTGCGGCCGCGTTTGAGCAGCCGACGCTGTCGTTGCTGAACCAGCGGCAAGCACCCGTGGTAGTGGCCATTCTGAACGCCTGCTTCTCGCGTGAGACCCGGTCGGTTCCGACAGCGCGGCTCCACGTCGAAGTTGAAGGTCTGATCGCCGAAATGGCGACCTCGGGGCTCGCTGACGTCCCCTCCGGCTCAGGCCGTGAGGTGTGCCTGCGCTGGACGAGGGCCCAGTGGCTTATCCGGTCGACCGCCGCAGATGGCAGCGAAGTCTATTCGCTCACCTCGCATGCCCAGCAGTCGCTCGACTTCATCGCGAATCTCCGCCAGGAGCGCACGGGCCTGAGCGAGCATCGCATCGCGAACATCGTGGCGACAGCCAGGCGGATCAACCGGGAGAGCAACCCCGACCGGCAGTCCCGGATCGCGATCCTGGACGCGGAGATCATGCAGCTGATGGTCGAGCGCGATCGGCTCGAGGCTGGCGGCGAGATGCAGGCCATGACCGAAGACCGCATGCTCGAAGGCTTCGACGAGCTGCTCTCGCTCGTCTCCCAGCTGCCGTCCGACTTCACCCGGGTCGAAGAAGCCTTCCGCCAGGTCCGCGGGGAGATCCTGGAGGACTTCCGCGCAGAACGTCGTGTTCCGGGCGAGGTGATCGATCGCTATCTCGAGCGCGTCGACCAGCTGATCACTGCCACCGCCGAGGGACGGGCGTTCGAAGGCGCCTTCGCGCTCCTCCGCGACGATGACCTGCTCGACCAACTCCGGAAGGACGTGGGCGACCTGATCGAGCAGGGCGAGTCCTTCCTGATGGACCGAGACCGGCAGGAGCTGCGCGGGATCGTGCCGCTCTTGAGGCAGGGCCTGGACTCCGTCCTGGACCAGCGGAGTCGGATCACCGATGTGCTTCGGACCTACATCACCACTCGGGACGCAGCTAAGGACCGCGAGCTCGACCGTGTTCTGCGGTCGCTGGAAGGCGCCGTCTCCACCTGGCTCGCGACGGCCGGTGTGCGTGAGACCGTGCCGGTGAGCCTGTTGCCCGATGAGCTCGAAGTGACGCATCTGCGCGAACGGTTCCACGATCCCTCCGACGACGTCCCTCTCCCGCAGATTCCGGAAGCGGATGAAGAGCTGCCTGATGCTCTTTCGCTCGACGAGCTGCGCCGCTTCGGCGGCCCCCGCATGGCCGAGCTGCACGCGGTGCTCGAAGAGGCGAAGGGTCGTCCGGGCGGTTGGAGCCTGGGCGAGCTGTTCTCCGAACTGCCTAACGAGCTTCGCCGGCCGGTAGACGTGCTCGGGCTGCTGCATCTGGCGACCAACAGCGACGAGCTGACTCGGGCACCGGATCAGACCGAGACCTACTTCACGATCCGTCCCGACGGATCGACCCGTATCCTCACTGTCCCGCAGTTCGCGCCGGACAACGGCCCCGACGAGGAGGAGCTGTGACGTTCATCGAGCAAGAGCCGCAAAAGATCGAGGAAGAGCCGGAGTGGGACTCTGACGAGATGCCCACTGAGACGGAGGCCGATGCCGAAGCGGCGCCAACCACTCATTCCCTGTTCGACGGCGACGAGGGCGGGCTTGAGCTCGACGAGCGCAAGGCTCTCGTGGTGCTGCTGAAGAACAGGTTCATAACCTCGGACAGCCACCCTCCGGAGTGGCGGGCAATCGTGAAGTCCAGGAAGGCGATCGCGGAGAGGTTGAACGACCTCTTCCTCGAGCTCGTGATCAGCCTGGACCGCGAGGTCGCCTACAAGCGCCCCATCTCTGGCAGCCGTGAGTTTCCCACCCTGCTGCACGACACCCGCTGGCCGCGGGAGGAGACCGCTCTGCTGGTCTACCTCCGAGTCCGGGCGCGGAACGAGCAGGCTCGTGGGGAAGCGCACGCACGGGTTAGTCGTGCCGAGATGCTCGAGTACCTCCAGGAGAACCGGCCGGAGTCAGCTACCGACCGCGTCTCCGACGACGGCAGGGGGGAGCGTGCGATTGGCGCGCTCAAGACCGCGGGGTTGTTGGTCAAGACCGACGAGGACGGCGTGTTCCGGATCTCACCGGCCATCGAGCCGATGCTTCCGGTGACGGCGCTGAACAACCTTCTGGCGTGGCTTAAAGTGCGCACGGCGTCCGAGTCCGACAGCGAGCCCGAATCGACGACAGAGGAGTCCGAATGAGCCTCATTGAGCAGATCTCCGCGCTGATCGAGACGCCCGAGCTGCAGTGGCGCGCAGAGACAATGCAGGTGGTGAACTGGGGCGGCTTCCACGGTCACGCCAGCGCCACATTCGGTCCCGGTGTGACGCTGTTCAGCGGACAGTCCGGTGCGGGCAAGAGCACCTTCATGGATGCTGAAATCGCTCTGATGATGCCGCCGAACGTCGCCTTCAACGGAGCATCCAACGACTCGGGCGGAGGGCGCGCTCGCTCCAGCGACCAGCGGAATCTGCTGAGCTACCTGCGCGGCAAACTCGACGACACCCTCGAGGAAGGCGAGGTCGTCGACGCCACCCTCCGCGGCCGCGGCGAGCCCACCTGGGGCGCGGTGGCGATGACCTTCATCAGCGAGGCCGGCGAACGGTTCACGGCCATGCGGGCGTACTACGTGCCTATTCGTGCATCGCGATCGGCCGAGATCAGCATGCGGATGATCACCATCAACGACGCCTTCGACCTGCGGGATCTGAAGGAGTTCGCCCGGATCGGCGACAACCACTTCCCGCCGCGGGAGCTGAAGGCTGTGTGGCCGGAGATGCGCACCTACGACTCGTACAGCTCGTTCGCACAGGCGCTGTTCGTCAAGCTCGGCATCGGCGCGGGCGGAGATGGCGCGAAAGCCCTGCGGTTGCTGGCGCGCATCCAGGCCAGTGAGGACATCCCGACGGTCGACCGGCTCTACAAGGAGCTCGTGATCGAGAAGCCAGACTCCTACGACAAGGCGGATGCGGCGATCGAACACTTCGACCGGCTGGAAGACGTCTACCAGGAGATGTTGACCGCCCAGGCCCGCGCGGACCTCCTCGGGCCCATCACGAGCGCCCACGAAGCACTCGACCGGGCGCAGAAGGCGATCGAGACGGACGACGAGCTCGGGTCGCTGGACGCGGAGACCACGCCGGCGGGGCTGTGGCGGCTGCATCGCCACAGCGGAATCCTCAGCAGGTCCGTCGATGCCAACCGCACGGCAACACGCGGAGCCCGGACCGAGTGGGCGACGCTCATTGAACGCGAGCAGGCGCTCAAGAGCCGGCTGGAAGCGGCCAAGAAGGCGCACAACGACCAGGGCGGCGGCCTGCTGAGCGAGCTCGGCATTCAGATCGCGGGCGCGGAAGGTCGCATGCACTCCCGCGAGGAACGGCGCGCCCGGCTCGTCACCGCAACGACGATCTTGAACACGCGGCTGGCCACCCAAGCCGAGTTCGAGCAAGTCCAAGAGGACGCCCGCGGCTTCATGGCGGCGTACCCCGATGAACACCAGCGGTTGAGCGCCGAGCGCGACGAGGTTCTCTCGCGCCGCTGGCCCGTCCAGAACAGGCTGAAGGAGATCCGGGCGGAACTAGAGTCCCTCCAAACTCGCGCGGGCCGCATTGACCATTATCTGCACGACATGCGCCAGGCGGCCGCCGAGGCATCGGGGCTTGCCATCTCCGACCTGCCCTTCGTCGCCGAGTTGATCGATGTGATGCCCGACGAGGAGTACTGGCGCACCGCGATCGAGACGGCCCTGTACAGCGGCGCCCGGCGCATGCTGGTCCCGTTGGAGCACCTCGAGCACTTCTCCCGCGCCATCGACCCACTGCACCTCAAGGGGCGACTCCACTTCGAGGGCGTGCCCCGGTCGCAAGGTCAGCGACAGCCGATCTTCGAGCCGGATCACATCGCGGGCAAGCTGCTCTTCAAGGAGTCCCCGTACCAGTCGTGGGTGACCGAGTACGTGTCGCATCCCTCACGCGACGCACTGTGCGTCGCGGGGCCGGACCAGCTGAATGGCGAAGATCTCCGCATCACGGCAGCCGGCCAGACCCGGCGCGGCAGGGGCGGCAGTCACGGTCGGCAGTCCGGGCGAAACGTCATCGGCTTCGACAACGCCGACCTTCGCGAAGAGCTGACGCAGGAGAAGGAGAGCCTGAAGGCGCAGCTGGAGTCGACCGACGACGAAGCCAATCAGATCGCCAAGGCCATCTCCATCCTCGGAGCGAAGAAGGACGCCCACGCCCTCATCGCCAACGAGTCCTGGCCGGATCTGGACGTGGCCTCTGCCGTCGCCGAGAGGGACGACCTGGTCCGCCGCCGAGACGAGATCCGCAACAACAACGACGTGCTCGCCGCGCTCGACCTTGAGATCGAGACGCTCGACGACGAACTCGAAGACGTCCAGCGTGAGCGCCATGATCGCGAGACGGTGATCAAGGGCCTGGAGAGCGAGCACAGCGGTTTGGTCGAGGCGGAGGATCGGATCAACCCCGTGCTCGAAAGGATCGAGAACGAAGGCGTTCTCGTCCTGCGCGACGAGCTCGCCGAGGACCTGAACAATCTGTGGGCGCAGGTTCTCCTCGACGAGGCTGAGACCCCGGAGTCGTTCAGTCGGAACCTCAACCGGCTGCGCGCCGAGCTGCAGAAGCGCGCGACGGAAGCCCGCGAGGAGGTGACCCGCCTCACCCAGCAGATCGAGGCGACCTTCAAGCGGTACCTGACGCAGTGGGATGACTCGAATCTCGGCACGACGATCGACTTCTACGATGACTATGCCGGCATACTCGAGGAGATCCTGAGGTCAGGGCTGCACGAGCGCCGCGACGAGTGGCGCAGGCGCTTGCTGGTTTGGAGCGGACAGCACCTGCAGCAGCTGGCGACCGCATTGACGGCCGCCATCGAGGAGATCGAGGACCGCCTCGACCCGATCAACCAGATCCTGCGCGACTTGCCGTTCGGACCCACCAACGACCGCCTCTTCATCGACCTGCGTCGGCTGCAGCCCGATGCCGTGGTGAAGTTCCGCAAGGAGCTCGCCCAGCACGCGCGCATGGCTACCACGGGCCTCGACAACGATCAGTTGGAGCAGGCTTTCAAGGAGCTGCGCCGGTTCATGGCCCAGCTCCGACGCAAGGACGACATTCGGCTTCCGCGCGAGCTCGTGGAGGTCGTTGACCGCGACCGGTTGCTCGACGTTCGTCGCCACGTCGAGATCACCGCCCAGCGCCGTAACCTGGATGGCGAACCGCTCAGCATCTACCGATCGCTGCAGGGCAAGAGCGGCGGCGAGATGCAGGAGCTGATCGCGTTCATCGTCGGCAGCGCCCTGCGCTTCCAGCTCGGGGACCAACAACGCGAACGGCCCCGGTTCGCTCCTGTCTTCCTCGACGAGGGGTTCATCAAGGCGGACGGCCAGTTCACCTCGCGAGCCGTCCAGGCCTGGCGGGGGCTGGGCTTCCAGCTAATCATCGGCGCTCCGGTCGACAAAGCCCCAGCACTCGAGCCCCACGCGGATGTCATCGTGGAGATCGCGAAGAACCTCAGCACCCACCGGTCCTACGTGCTGGAGATACGCGGTGTGGATCAGAACAGCAACGCATGAAGCGACCCGCAGACATCGTCCGCGAGATCGAGCGCCGGCTTAGGCAGACGTGGGCGCAGACCGTCACCGGTGAGGCGGCGAAGGCCGTGTGGCCGCACCGGTTCTCGCTCTCCTCCGCATCCTCAACCGCCATCGAGGCGGACTTCACCACCGTGGTGAACCTCACTGCGGACTGGCGTGATTGGGCTCGCGGATTCGACGTGGAGCTTGTGAACCGCACCAGACGCATCGGTGCAGTCTCCCACTCGATTCCCTCGCACCTAGTCGTCCCCTCGATCGACGAGGCAGCACGCATCTGCGGCGGGGAGTGGCCCAGGCGCCTGCAGCAGGGTCTGAACCGGCTGAAGGGGCTGCCAGACCGCTTCCCCGCGCTGACCGAGGTGTCTGAATTCTTGAAGGCGACAGACCATTTTAGCGACGTCGATTTCGAGCTGCTTCTGAGAGCCGGCGCGTGGTTCTCCACGAATTCCGCTGCGGGGCTCACCCCACGTCAGGTGCCACTGGAAGGTTTCCACGCCAAGTGGCTGAATACCCGGCAGCACCTCGTGGCAGAGCTCGCCGGAAAACCGGACCTCGGTCTCATGCGGAACCACGCGCCGAGGATCCACTTCAGCTATCTCGACCCCGACCACTTGGCACGGGGAGGACGGAAGCACGACACTGCCAGCGTCGGAGACCGTTTCGCTCTGGCGTACCTGCCCGAAGTGGTGATCATCTCCGAGAACAAGGACACCGCCGTGAACTTTCCTGAAGTCGCAGGCGCCATTAGCGTCGAAGGGGTAGGCAAGGGAGGGCGCACGTTCGCGTCCTTCGAGTGGCTCGTTGACGCGCCAGTCCTAATCTACTGGGGAGACATGGACGCGGACGGGCTGGAGATTCTCGACGGCTTCCGCGCGGCTGGCGTCCCCGCGCGTTCTATTTTGATGGACCCGGATTCGTTCACTCGTTGGGAGGCCTACGGCACGACAGTTGACCAACTCGGTGCACCTCTGGAGGCGCGGGAGCCTCGTTCTGTGCCCAATCTCACCGACGATGAGCGCGCGCTTTATCTCGACCTTGTGCATCCCGGGTGGTCCCGTGTTCGCCGCATCGAGCAGGAGAGAATCCCCCTTAGCGTCGCCCTTGCCGCTCTGGAGCGCGCAGCCCGCGGGCGAAGCTGACGCTTCTCCCCCTTTCGCGTGTTGCTGACCCTAACGGTGCCACGGCTCTGCAGAAGACCGAGCAATCCTCCGCCAAGGTTGCGGCACGAGGCGATCGCGGTGACGCGGAGAACCCACGTTGCACGGCCCGGACATTACCGATTCAGCTATTGAGAGCAATCACCCGATCGAGCGCTTGGCATATCCGGCTGAACGGCGCGCCCGTCTCGCCGACTAGGACCTTGTCGGTTGCTTCAAAGACCCAGCTATCGTTGAAGCTGCCTCTTCCTTCCGAGTAGCCCCACCCTTCGTTGACGGTATAGAGCTTGCCATCGAATCCCATTACAACCGTCCCCATCACGTTCGTCCAGCTCTTGTAGTCGCTATCGTTGGGCTTCGAGTTCACGTAGGAGACTTTCCCTTTAATCAGGACCCAGCCGAGCGTGTAGTCCTTTCCCATTGGTTGGATCGTCTCTTGCGCAGTTGGATTCTCCCGGAGCAGAGCGAAGGCTTGCTCGGCCTTCCGGTGCATCTCAGAGGCGGTGGCCATTTCTAGTCCCTTACCGCCCCGCAGCCCTCACATCGCCATTTGCCGGTGTCGTCCTTCTCGCATTCGCCACCGCAGTCGTGACACTTCATTGACCCTCCTCGTTTGGGTTATTGGAGACTAGCTGAGAATCTCTCATCTTCATAGGTTGCTCTCCGAAATTGTCCGAGAACGGCATCACACGCCATTGGGCTGGACCGTGCGTCGTCCGCATCTGACACCACCCACGATGTCTGGCTGCCCAACTCACAGGTCAAGTCGTTCGAGAATCTCGGCGCCGCAGCCGCTCCGCCAGTCGAAATTGCCCGTAACGATGCGGGAACGGTCGATGCCCGCCGGCGATATTCGAGAAGGCCAGGGAGAGGTGGCCATGGCACTAGCTGCACCGCATCGCGACGCGAGTGCAAGCCAAAGGCTGTTTGTGCAGCTTGATGCCGCCTTTGACAAGCCGGGGGTTGCGCCCCGCAGTGCGCCGCGCTAACGTACAACCAAATGGTTGTAGATGAGTTGACGGATGCTGAGGTCGATCGCATCTTCCAGGCACTGGCGGATGCGACCCGACGGGATATCGTCGCGCGGTCGCTGCAGGGCGAGCACTCGGTCAGCGAGCTCGCCCGACGATACGACATGAGCTTCGCCGCCGTGCAGAAGCACGTCGCCGTGCTCGAGCGGGCGGGACTCGTCCGCAAGCAGGCCCGCGGACGCGAGCGCGTCGTCTCGGGAGACCTGGAGACGATCCGGCGTGCGTCCCGGCTGCTCGACGCCTACGAGGAGATCTGGCGCCGTCGCGATCGCGCCATCGACGGCATCCTCGCCGAGGAGGCCAGAACCACGCCGAGCACCACCGAACCAGAGAGGAACGAGCGATGACCTTCATCGAGTCGAACAAGGACGTGGATGCGCTGACGCTCACGTTCGTCACCGAGTACGACGCCCCGCCGGAGCGCGTGTGGCAGCTGTGGTCCGACCCGCGCCAGCTGGAGCGGTGGTGGGGACCGCCGACCTGGCCTGCCACGTTCGAGGTGTTCGAGTTCGAGCCGGCGGGACGGGCGTCCTACTACATGACCGGGCCCGACGGCACGAAAGCCCATGGCTGGTGGCGGTTCGTCGAGATCGAGCCGCCGGTCCGGCTCTCGCTGGACGACGGCTTCGCCGACGACGACGGCAACCCGGCGCCCGGGGAGCCCGTCCGCATGACGACCACGCTCGAGGAGCGTGACGGACGCACCCGCATGACGCAGCTCACCCGATTCGTCAGCACGAAGCAGCTGGACGAGATGGTGGCCATGGGCATGGAGCAGGGCATGCGCGAGGCCGTCGCCCAGATCGACGACCTCCTCGCCGCCGACGTCACCCGCTGACCGCACCCCTCCCGACCCTCCGCCCCTCCGTCGAGTACGCACAAATTGCACGCCCAGGGCATCGCGGGCGTGCAATTTGTGCGTACTCGACGGGGGGCGGAGAGGAGCCAGAGACGGAATGCCCCGCGAGTCAGGGAGCGTCGAGGAAGGCGAGGAGGTGCGGCAGCGTGCGGCGGAGCGGGCCCGGGTCGCCCGCGGCGGCGAGACGCTCGCCCAGGTAGTCGCCGTGGATGCCGGGGACGATGAGGAGGCGCGCGTCCGGCAGCAGGGACGCCAGCTCGACGAAGTGTTCCGCCCGCACCACGTCACGATCCGCACCAACCACGAGCGTGGGCGCCGACACGGAGGCGAGGAGCGCGTCGGGGAAGTCCTGGAACCCGAGCATGAGCTCGCGGTCGAGGTCGAACATCCGCCGCGCATGCTCGGGGTCGCGGCTGACCGCGAGGTCGGCCTCCCGGTACGGCGCGGGCAGATCGTCGAACGTCCCGGCGGCGAGCCCGTCCCAGAAGCCGTCCACCATCCCGGCTCGATGCACCGGGGCCGAGGCCGCGATCAGCCGCCGCACCGCGGACGGATGCCGCGCCGCCAGCTGCAGAGCGACCTGGCCGCCGTTGCTGAAGCCCAGCACATCCACCGGGCCCAGGCGGAGCTCGTCCAGCACGGCCGCGACGTCATCCGCCGAGCCTTCGAAGCTCGCCGGACGGCCACCCGAGGTCGTCCGGCCGTGCCCCTGCAGCTCGACCGCGAGCACCGATCGCGTCGGCGCGAGCAGCGGCAGCAGCATCCCCCAGTTCGACTCGATCGTGGAACCGCCGCCGTGGATCAGCAGGAGAGGTGGATGCGGCGAGTCGGGGTCGCCATGCCATTCGCGATACAGGGGGATGCGTTCCACGCCCGCAGGCTAGCGGAGCGGCATCGAGGTGTCGAGGACTCCGCCCGGTGCGACCGTGTCCACCACGGCATCCCCCGCCTGGCCGTAGCGGGCGGCGCCGATCGCCACGTCCGCGGCGATCCGCTGACGCTTGCGCACGTCGGCCGTCGTCCTGCACGGAGAACCGCAGCCGCAGATTCGTACCGCGGAACGCACTCCCACGAGAGCGGCCTAGAGTAATGCGTGTATGGCTGAGTATCCTCCCGCATCCCTCTCCGACCAGCCCGAGCCCGTCGTCGTCACCCGCGACCCCGGCCCTGGCGCGCCCCGGTTCGCTCGCGACGACATCGTGCAGCGCAAGGGGCTCTTCACGCTGGTCTCCGGCCCCTTCACGCCGCGGGAGTCCATGATCGAAGACCTCCTCGCCGTGCGCGACGCGCTCGACGAGGCCGGTCTCGAGTACCTGCTCGTCCGCGACGACGACAACCGCCTGATCGTCGCGCTCGACCGCCGGCGCCGCAAGGAGGTGTCGGCGGTGCTCGCGGCCGCGTTCGCCGACGAGCCCTTCTACTCGCGCAGCATCGACCCCGAGAGGGATGAGCACGGAGACGACCTGCTCATCGCCGACGGCCGGCTCTCCCGCCGCAAAGCCGACATCCTGCGCCTGTACCGCCCGCGGCTGGAGCCCATCGGCCGGCTGCGGTACGGCGCCGAGACCGCGTTCCAGCTCGAGTTCTGGCGGTTCGGCGACGACGAGATCACCGCGCCCCGCGAGAACGCCCTGATGCGGCCGCGCCTTCCCCGCAGCGAGGCGGTCGAGGCGGAGGTGGAGCTGTACGGGCGGCGCTGGCGCACCCTCCAGCACATGTTCGACCCGCTGGCGAGCGACATCGCGTTCGACGTCGACATCGTGTTCTCGTGGGTCGACGGCTCCAGCGCCGAGTACCAGCGACAGCGCGCGGCGCGGATGGCGGCGTACGTGGTCGGGGAGGGCGACGACAACGAGGCCCGCTTCCGGCAGATCGACGAGCTCAAGTACGCGCTGCGCAGCGTCCACATGTTCGCGCCGTGGATCCGGAACATCTACATCGCGACCGACTCCCCGGTGCCGCCGTGGCTCGACCCGGAGCACCCGCGCATCCACATCATGCGGAGCGAGGACTTCTTCGCCGACCCGTCGACGCTGCCCACGCACAACTCGCACGCGGTGGAGAGCCAACTGCACCACATCCCGGGGCTGTCGGAGCATTTCCTCTACAGCAACGACGACATGTTCATCGGCCGGCCGCTGTCGCCCGATGTGTTCTTCTCGCCCGGCGGCATCACCAAGTTCGTCGAGGCCGGAACGCGCATCGGGCTCGGCGAGACCGACCCGACGCGCAGCGGCTTCGAGAACGCCGCGCGCGTGAACCGCCGCCTGCTCTGGGAGCGGTTCGGCACCGTGACGACACGGCACCTGGAGCACTGCGCCGCCCCGCTGCGCATCAGCGTGCTGCGGGAGATGGAGCGCGAGTTCGCCGAGGACTTCCGGCGCACCGCGGCGAGCCCCTTCCGTTCGGCGACCGACATCTCCGTCACGAACTCGCTGTACCACTACTACGCGCTCATGACCGGGCGGGCGGTGACGCAGACGCAGGCGAAGGTGCTCTACATCGAGACGACGCTGCGGCAGGCGCCCGACATGATGCGGCGGCTGCTCAAGCGGCGCGACCAGGACATGTTCTGTCTCAACGACGGCTCGAAGCCCGAGATCAGCCCCGAGGAGCGGACGCGGATCGTGACCGACTTCCTCGAGCGCTACTTCCCGTTCCCGGCCCCCTGGGAGCGCCCCGCGCGCTGACCCCCGCCGCCGTGGCGCGCTCATTGCGACGCAAATCTTCGTCATGGCGCGCTCATAGCGACGATTTGCGCCAAATCTTGGCCGGGGGAGGGGGTCAGGCGAGGACGCTGATGGGCTCGGTGGGGGTCTCGCGACGCGGCGCCGGAGGGATGCGGATGCCGTCGGCGGCCAGGCGCCGGGCCGACTCCTCCGCATCCACGTAGTCGAGCGTCGGGTAGTGCCCGAGCGGCACAACCGAGTGCAGGACGGTGTTCGGGTAGACGTGCACCAGGTTGAAGGCGAGCGCCCCATCCCGCCCGCGCGTGCCTCCGACCGGCACGTTGAGGTCCTGGGTGTAGCAGCTCGCCGACGACACCGATACGGGGATGCCCGCGAACGTCGCGGTCGACGAGTAGTGCAGGTGCCCGGCCAGGATGCTGCGCACATCGCTGCCCTCCAGCACCTCGCGCAGCTGCGACTGGTCGCGCAGCTCCACGGAGACGGCGAGGTCGAGCACGCTCGGGATGGGCGGGTGGTGCATCGCGAGGACGGTGCCCTCGGGCGCCGCCATCGCCAGCTCGGCGGCCAGCCAGTCCAGCTGCGACTCGCTGACGTCGCCGTAGTGGTGCCCGGGAACGGTGGAGTCGAGGACGATGACGCGGAGTCCGCCGAGCCAGTACACGTCGTCGATCGGCGACGTGTCGCCGAGCTCGTCGCGCAGACCCCGGCGGAACGATGCACGATCGTCGTGGTTGCCCATCACCCAGATGACGCGGGCGCCCATCCGCTCGGCGGCCGGGTCGACCAGCGCGCGCAGTCGCGCGTACGCGTCGGGCTGGCCGCGGTCGGCGAGGTCGCCGGTGAAGACGATCGCCTCGGGTCGCCCGCCCGACGCCTCCACCTCCGCGAGGAGGGCACGGAGGTGCTGTTCGCTGTCGACGGTGCCATAGAGCTGTTCGCCTCCCGCCAGCAGATGGGTATCGCTGATGTGGAGGAGGAAGTGGTCCGGCCGCGGGTATTCCGCGATTCGCGTCTTCACGGGGCTATCACACCACTTCCAACTGAACGGGTCGTGAACGCTCGCGGTGTGCCGCCTGGATCCGCCGACACGGATCTCAGGCCGGATCCTCCGCGACCGCGCGCAGAAATTCACCCCAGGGTGAATTCAGGTATACCCAGGGGGCCGGGCGCGGAGTTACAGTTCAGCATGAGCATGCAGCGGACGGGGGCCCGCAACCGGTCATTGGAGCCCCATCGTCAAGATGATTTCGTCGCTGTCCCCTACCTGCGACAGGGCCAGCTGATCTCCCTGATCCGGTGGTCGCTCGTCGGGGGTGAGTGGAAGTACACCACCATCCTCGCCGAGTACCTCCATCGCGACGAAGGGTCGTGGTATCTCGTGATCAACGGCAGCCGCGCCCGGCTCGACCGCTCCGAGTGGGCGATCTTCAACTAGGCGACCTCCCCGGGAGCGTACTGTTCCCGGTGTGACACAGACCGAGAGGCGGGAGCGGTCGGCCCAGCCGGAGCACCGCTGGCCCGCCGTGATCGCCACGCTCGTCGCCCTGGCGGCGTACGCGTTCCTCCCCAGCGTCGTCCCCCTGCTGGAGCGGTACGCCGTCGTCGGGGTGTGCCTGCTGATGGTGGTCGCCCTCGTTCTCTACAACCCGCATCGGCTCACCCGGGAGTCGCGGTGGTCGCGCCGGGCCGAGATCGCGCTGGCGATCTTCATCCTGGTCGCCAACCAGATCGCGTTCGCGGAGACCGTGGTCCGGCTGCTGAACAAGCACGGCAACGGGTATGAGCTGCTGCTCGCGTCGCTGCAGGTGTGGCTGACCAATGTGATCGCGTTCGCGCTGGTGTTCTGGGTGCTCGACCGCGGCGGCCCGATCGCACGGGCCACCGTCCCCCGGCCGAAGCTGGCACTGGCGGACTTCCGCTTCCCCCAGGACGAGGACCACGACGCCGTCGACGAGGTGGCACGCGGATCCAGCAAGCAGGCCGACTGGGTGCCGAACTACATCGACTACTTCTACTTCTCGCTGTCGAACTCGATGGCGTTCAGCCCGACGGACACCATGCCGCTGACCCACCGCGCGAAGCTGCTGATGTCGCTGGAGTCGTTCGCCGGATTCTCGCTGCTCGCGCTCGTGATCGCGCGGGCCGTCTCGCTGATCGGCTGAGGTCAGAGGCGGCGCCAGTCGTCGGAGGTCAGGTGGGATCCGGCCTGCGGGCCCATCTGCAGCATCCCGCCGTCGACCGCCCACGAGGCTCCGGTGACGTACGACGCGGCAGGCGACGCCAGGAACGCGATCACCGCGGCGATCTCCCGGGCGTCGCCGGGGCGGCCGAGCGGGACGCCGGGGCGGTGGACCTCGCGCGGGTCCTCGTCCTCCGCGTCGTTCATCGGCGTCGAGATCTCCCCCGGCGCGACGGCGTTCGCGGTGATGCCGTACTCGCCGAGCTCCAGCGCCAGCGTCTTGAGCAGGCCGCCGAGGCCGTGCTTCGCCGCGTCGTAGGCGGCCGAGCCGACACGCGGCTGGTGCTCGTGGACGCTCGTGACGCCGATGATGCGGCCGCCGCGTCCCGCATCCACCATCCGTCGGGCCATGCGCTGGATGCAGACGAAGGCGCCGTCGAGGTCGGCACACACCGTCTTCCGCCACGTCTCCCAGTCGGTCTCGAAGAAGGGGGTTCCGCCGTTCAGGCCGGCGTTGTTGACGAAGACGTCGCAGCCGCCGAGTTCGTCGGCCATGCGGTCCACGACGTCGCCGCAGGCCGGGGCGTCGGTGGTGTCGAGCTGCGCGACGACGGCACGAAGACCGGCCTCGCGGACGAGGCGCGCGGTCTCCTCCGCGCCCTCCTCGTCGGAGTGCCAGGTGATGCCGACGTCCATGCCCGCCCGGGCGAGGGCGATCGCGGTCGCCCGCCCGATGCCGGAGTCGGAGCCGGTGACGATGGCGGTGCGCGGGTCGGTGAGTTCCGGATACGAGTGATCAGCCATGCCCGGAACGGTGCACCCCATGCCGGGCGCGCGCAAGGGGTGGTAGTCGTGGAGCATGACGATCTCCGCAGTGCTCTTCGACGTCGACGGGACCCTCGTCGACTCCAACTTCCTCCACGTCGACGCGTGGAGTCGCGCGTTCGCCGACATGGGCACTCCGGTGGATTCGTGGCGCATCCACCGCGCCATCGGGCAGGACTCGGCGAAGCTGCTGGAGGAGCTCGTCGGCGACCGCGACGACGACTGGATCGGCCGGTCGAAGGACCTGCACTCGCGGTACTACCGCGAGCAGGCCGGGCGGCTGCGGGCGTTCGACGGGGCGGCCGATCTGCTGCGCGAGCTCTCGTCCCGCGGCATCCGGGTGGTGCTCGCGACCTCCGCCCCGGAGGACGAGCTGGAACTGCTGATGGACGTGCTGGATGCGGGGGACGCCATCCACGCCACCACCAACGCCGACGACGTGGCGACGGCCAAGCCGGAACCCGGGATCATCGAGGTCGCGCTGGAGCGTGCGGGAAGCGCACCTTCCGATGCGCTCTTCGTCGGCGACTCCGTCTGGGACATGATGGCCGCGGCACGGGCGCACGTCCGGTCCGCCGGCCTGCTGTCGGGCGGCGTCGGGCCCTCCGAGCTGCTGGAGGCGGGGGCGGTGTCGGTGTTCGACGATCCCGCCGACCTGCTCGCCCGGATCGACGGCGTGCTCAGCGGGGGACGCTCCGCCTGAGAGGGCGGCCGCCGAGATCCCTCTTGCCAACCGCGGGCGCTGGGCGTTCCATAGGTGCCGACGAGTCCGACGAGAGGAGTCGCCATGTCGGCGAGCGAGCTCGAGATGTCCAGCGTGCGGTATCCGTACCGGGGACGCATCTTCCACGTGGAGAAGAAGGCCGCGGGGGTGTGGGTCGTCCTCGACGAGTCGCACGCGGAACTGGGGACCCTGGTCCGCGTCGCGGTCGAAGGCGAGGAGCACGAGCCGGTCTTCGGCGCGGTGCCTCCCGGGTACACGGAGACGCTGCACGAAGGGTCCGACTGGAGGATGCTCGTCGCCTCCCTCATCAACGAGTCGCTGGACGCCGAGACCGCCGCGACAGGCAACCAGGGGGAAGCATGACGGTCCGGCTCAACCACGCGGCGCTCGAGCACGCCAGGAAGCTGGTCGAGCAGGGCGCGGTCGTCCACGACGAGCGCGACGACTGGAGCGAGCACGCCCCCAGCGCCGACGACGAGAACCGTTACGTCGAGAAGAACGGCTGGGACGACTACGCCCTCTGGCATCTCGGCGAGGACCCGGACAAGAGCGAAGAGACGAAGGGGCGCTTCAGCTTCCCGTACGGCGACTTCGCGAGGGTGCACCGCTGCGCTGTGATCTCGCTGGAGAGCCGCGCCGCCCAGAACGACCACGACGACCTCGCCCGCGAGGCCAAGCGGCTGCTGGAGCTGATCGACGGAGAGTAGGCGACGCGACGGGCTACGATTGCCCGGATGAACGCGACGCTGCGCACGACACTCGGCTGGGTCGCCGCCGTGGCGCTCAACGTCGGCGCGCTGCTCGTCGTGGTCGGCCTGCTGCTGCCGAGGACCGGCGGCGATGCCCCGGTGCTCGGCGTCGGCGTCGGGATGTGCGTCGTGGGGCTGGTCGCCGGTGCCTGCTGGCTGGCCGGGCGGCCGCGCGTCTGAACGTGAGCAGCCCCGCCCTGGGATGAGGAGGGCGGGGCCGGTCGGGTACCGGCGGGGAGCCGGTGGCTGGATGCGGCGGATCAGTCCGGGGGCTCGACGTTCCCCACGAGGTCCGGGTTGGACGGCCGGTCGGCCGGATCGAAGTCGGCGGGCGGCGGCTCGGCCTGGTCGGTTCCGCCGCCGGCGGGCGTCACATCCTCTGCCCCCTCCGGTGCGACTCCCGTCTCGTGCGGTTCGGAGACGTCTCCGGACGGGCCGGGCTGCGTCCCGGCGGGCTCGGCTGCCTGGGCGTCACGCTCGGCGTCGCCGCCCTGGCCCTGCTCGAAGCGCTCGGGCTTGTCCTCGGCCGGAACGCCCTCGGCGTCCGTGTTCGGCAGTCCGCTGGTGTCGCTCATGCTTCGCTCCTTCCCGGGCGCCTCACGGCTTGCCCTCTTCGCTGTACGAGGCGGCGGAGTCCCCGTCGTCGTCTCCGGCGCGGGTGTCGGTCACGGCCCACCAAACGCCCCACCTCGCGTGGCCGCAAGGGGGGTCCCTCCCGCCGGCGCCCACCCAGCTGACAGTTCCGGAGTTTTTCGCCGATTCACGGCCGAAATGGGCGAAAAACTCAGGAGCGGCGGGATGGGGTGCCGGGTGGGGCGGGGGTCTCGAGGCGGGCGATGAGGTCGAGGAGCGCAACCCGGTACTGCGGCGCGGACTGGTAGTCGGGATGCGTCGCCACCTTCACGAGGTAGCGCGGCGGCCCGAACTCGTCGGCACCCCGGTCGATGTCGTCCGGGCGGCGGTCTTCGAGGCGGTAGCTGTTCACCGGGAAGCCGAGGTAGTCCGTCCGCCGCCACAGGTTGATCCAGGCGACGGATCCGTCGGGCTGGGTCAGGAGCTCCACGAGCGACGGGTCGGATGCACCGGACGCCCCGATCACGACCGGGTCGCCGTCCTGATCCCGCTCCACCTGGGTGAACCAGGGGTCGGCTTTGCCGAGCAGGGGGCGACGGGAGCCGAGCGTTCCGAGGGCGTCCGGGCCGAACAGCTCGGGGAAGAAACGTCCGAAGTAGACGCGCAGCTGCGAGCCGTAGGTGAGCAGTGCCACGTTGCGCAGCCGCTGCGCGTCGTCGGGCCGCAGTGTGAAGAGCGTCGAGACCGCCAGCACCGCGCCCAGGCTGTGGGCCGAGAGGACCACGCGGAACGGGCGCTCCTCGCCGAGTGCGGCCTCCTCCTGCTCGTCGCGCCAGCGGAGACGTTCGGCGAGGGTGAGGCCCTCCGGCGGCTCCAGGTCGTGCGTCAGCCAGTCGGTGACCCGGTCGCGCAGCTCCGGCACCACGCGCTCCGCGTAGCACGGCGGCCCGAACGGATGGCCGGCCCGCGGGAGGAAGCACATGAGGTCCCACATGATGCTGATCGGGCGCTCCTTGGCCGTCAGCGCGTTCTCGACGACGACGGCGAGGATGCCCGCGGCGATCACGGCGAGCGCCGGCCCGACGAGGGCGTCGATCGAGCGGAAGACGACCGAGTAGGAGACGGCGAGCGCGACGACGAAGCCGGCGGCGAGCAGCCCGGCGAGGATGCCGAGGATGGGCTCCCCCCTGTGCACCAGCGCGGCCAGCCGGCGGGCGCGCAGGATCTTCAGCGCCAGCCGGTCGGCCGTGGTGCTCGCGGCGATGCGGCCGTCGCGGTACGCATCCACCTGCTCCAGCAGCGGGCGGCGGCCGTCGCGCGTGCGGGGCGTCGTCAGCAGCGGCACCCAGCGCAGCACCGCGGCGGCGACGCCCACCCCGACAAGACCGAGCGCGATGGCGATGAACGGGAGCACGTCGCCGAAGTTGTGGTAGACGATCGGCGGGCGCAGCACCGCGTGCGGCGGGGTCGCGCAGCCGCACGGCGTCGACCCGCTGACCAGCCAGCCCTGCACGCCGAGCACGAGCAGGGTGGAGAGGATCATCGCGGCGCCCAGCGACAGCAGCATGATCACGCCGGGGCCCATCCCTGCCCAGCCCTCGGCCCGGAACCGCCCGGGAGGCCCGGCGCGGCGACCGCGCGCGGAATGCGGCCAGCGCCACACCACGATCAGCTGCGCGAGCGTCAGCACGGCCGCCACGGCGAACAGCGGCAGACGCAGGGCTCCCGGTGCGGCGTCCTGCGTCGGCGGATTCTGGGCGACACCGGCGAGGAAGGCCAGCCCCGCCCCGGTCATCAGCGCGATCGACAGCCAATGCGGCACTCCCCGCCGCCAGCCCAGCGCCGAGACGCAGATGGCCAGCAGCACCCCGAGGATGATGGAGGGCGCGGTCGCCAGCCCCAGGAACGCTCCGGACGGAGGCGCGTCGTACTCGCCGCCGAACCACAGCGAGGCCCCGACGTACAGGTAGACGAGCACGGAGACGAGCAGCACCCAGGCGGTGACGGTCCCCGTGCTGCGGAGGCGGTCGCGCAGGAACTCGTCGACCGACGCGTCGCCCGCATCGCCCGGGGTGGTCGTCTCGGCGAACACGCCGACCAGCACGATGGTGACGATCAGGCCGGCCGCCGCCAGGATGCCGCCGCTCAGCGCGAGCGCATCGCGCGAGCCGAACGCCGCGCCGAGGCACTCGCCGGAGACGAACGTCTGCAGCTTGACGCAGGCGGCGGCCCCCGCGAACATGCGGTCCCAGGCGAGCAGCAGGGCGACCAGGAGAAACGTCGCGGCCAGGTGCAGGCGCTCGGTCGGGGAGCCGACGCGCGCGGTGCGCCAGAACCCCTCCGACGCGAGCGGACGCAGCCGGCCGGTGCGCCGGACGCCGCGCCCGCCCATCCGGTCGGCCGCGTCGAAGATCGCCGCCTCGTACCGCGCGCGGGCCCGACGCGACACGAGGTAGAGCAGCAGGACACCCGCGATCGGGACGAGCGACAGCAGGGAGAGCTGCGGGCCGCGCCAGCTGAGCGGCGCGTTCGCGAAGAAGCCGGTCACCGCCTCCGGGAGCGCCGTGCAGGCCGTCCCCGTCACGCACTGCACACCGAGGTCGAGGCTCACCGACCCGAGCGCGCAGACGTAGAGAAGGGTCAGGCCGAGCGCGAAGATGCGGAGCGAGGCGCCGCCGACCCCGGCATCCCACTCGCCGCCGGGCCGCTGCGTCGGGATGCGCCTGGTCCAGTAGGCGGAGTTGGCCAGACCGAACGGGGCGAGCAGCAGCCAGGCGAGCTGGACGAACAGCTGGCCGATGAACAGCAGCGGTCCGGAGCCGTACCGGGCCAGCCGTCCCCACGAGTACGCCTCCGTCCGCACGTCCGGCGGAGGAACGGCCGGGTCGATCGTGCCGGGGGCGTCGTCGGGATCGCGCTCGGGCTCATCCTGCGCGGGCGCCCACCAGAAGCCGCCGTTCTCGTCGCCCTGCGTCTGCCGCAGCTCGCTCTGCTCGCGTCCCAGCATCTCCGTCGGCGGAGTGTTCTTGATGCCGTGGATGCGCAGCTCCAGCACATGATGGGGCCATTCGTGGGGCCGCGCCTCGTCGCTCATGCCTCCGCCGATCGTCCGGGTGACGGGCGCAGACTACTCTCGGCCCGGGCCGGGCGTCTACGCCGACGTCGGGTGCGCCGCACCTGTAGCCGAGCGGGACGGCACGGCGTAATGTCCCTCATATGAGCAACGCAGAGCAGCCGACCGGCGACGCACGCGAGAACCTCGAGGGCAGCTACACCGAGGTCGACGGCGAGGCGCCGCACGAGCGCACCATCCACGGTCAGTACACCGAGACCGAGGGCAACCCGGGCCCCGACCCCGCGGTCGAGGGCACGTACACGGACGCGGACGAGCCCGCCGACGCCCCCGAAGGCGAGTACACCGACGGGGACTACGACGAGCCCTGAGCCGTACTGACCCCGTCGGATCCGCTCGGGCTGGATCCGCGCGGGTCACGCCGCGGTCAGGAGAGGCGCTTGCGCGCCTTCTGAGCCTGAGCCTTGGCCTTCTTGCGAGCCTTCTTGACGTCGGGCGCGTTCCAGAACGACGTCACGGCCTCGGTGATCTGCTCGTAGCGTTCGCGCCCGGCGCGGGCTCCGAGGAGGTACGCGACGGCGACGGCGGCCAGGATGAGAAGGGTCTTCAGGCGCATGCCCCGAACGCTAGCCCTCAGGCCGTCGTCTGGGAAGGGCCGTACACCAGCCGGTGCAGGAGCGCGTGCAGCGGCCCCGACAGGAAGAGCAGGAACAACCAGAACAGGTTGACGCTCGGGACCAGCACGGCGAGCACGAGCGCGACGGCCATGATGCTCGCCTCGGCGACTCCGTTGGTCCGGTCGATGGTGGTCCGTGCCTCTTCGACGAGCAGTTCGGGGTTGCGGTACAGCACCTCGGCGATCAGCCGGGTCGCGATGGTCGCGACGAGCATGTCGCCGATGTACAGCGCATAGACCTCCGCGCGCTGACCGTCGGATTCGGCGAGCACGTTCGCGCTGAACGGGATCGCGACGATGGCGAGCAGCCAGAGGAAGTTGAACCAGACGACCCAGCTGTTGTAGTCGCCGACGCTCTCGAACATGCGGTGATGGACCACCCAGAAGCGCGCGATGACGGCGAACGAGATGACGAACGCGAAGATCTCCCAGCCGTTCTCGGCGAGGAAGTCGCCGAACGACTTGCCGCCCAGCCGAGAGGCCGCGTCGACCAGCGGCAGGATGAGCAGCGTGATCGCGATGGCGACCGTGGCGTCGGAGAAGTTCACGAGCCGGTCGAGCCCGCGCTCCGTCCTGATCACCGCCATGCGGACATTCTGCCCCACCGGCTCAGTCGAGCAACCCCAGCTCGAGGGCGCGGCGGACCGCCGAGGTGCGGTCGGAGACGCCGAGCTTCTCGTACGCCCGGCTCAGGTAGGTCTTCACGGTCGCCTCGCCGATGAACAGCTCGGAGCCGATCGCCGCGTTGGTGCGCCCGTCGGCGGCGAGGCGGAGCACCCGGACCTCCTGCACCGAGAGCGCGGGCGCCGCCTGCCTGCCCTGGACCCGGCCGAGCAGCGCCGTCGCCGCGGAGGTGGCGAGTACGGTCTCGCCCGCGGCCGCCGACCGGACGGACCGGGCGAGTTCGGCGGGCGCGATGTCCTTCAGCAGGTAGCCGCTCGCTCCGGCCTCGATGGCGCGCAGGATGTCCTGGTCCGTCTCGTACGTCGTCAGCACGACGACCCGCGTGGCGGGATGCGCGGCGACGATCGTGCGGGTCGCCTCGACGCCGTCGCCCCCGGGCATCCGCAGGTCCATCAGCACCAGATCCGGCGCGAGCGCCGCGACGAGCGCGACGGCCTCCGGCCCGCTGCCCGCCTGCCCCACCACCTCGATGTCGTCGTAGCCCTGCAGCATCCCGCGGATGCCCTCGCGCACGACGGGGTGGTCGTCGGCCAGCACGATGCGGATCACGGTGCCTCCTCGGTGCGGTACGGCTCGGGGGTGGATGCCGCGGGCGGGGCGGCGGACGGGGCAACCGGCTCGGCCGGCAGGCGCACGCTCAGCCGCGTCCCCTCGCCGGGAGCAGTCGCCAGCTCGAAGTCACCTCCGACTTCGCGCACGCGGGCCCGCATGCCGTCGAGGCCGAAGCCGGCGCGCGGTGCGGCCGCATCGAACCCGTGGCCGTCGTCGCGCACCGTCACGGCCACCGTGCCCGGCTCGTAGGCGAGCGTCGCCTCGACGCGCCGGGCCTCGGCGTGCTTGCGCACGTTGGCGAGCGCCTCCTGGAACACCCGCAGCGCCACCACTTCGATGGCCGCAGGCGCCGGACGCGCGTCGCCCGTGACGTGGAAGGCGACGGGCACTCCGGTCTCCTCCTCGAACCGGCCGGCGACGCGCCCGAGCGCCTGCTCCAGCGTCGATTCGGCGAGGCGCCCGGGAGTGAGCGCCGCGATGATCCGCCGAGACTCCTGCAGGTTCTCCTGCGCCGTCTCGGTCATCAGCTCCACATGCCGCCGGGCGGTCGCCGGATCGGAGTCCAGCTCCCCCTGCACGGCGTGGCCGAGGGTGACGATGCTCGTGAAGCCCTGGGCGAGCGTGTCGTGCATCTCGCGGGCGATGCGCTCCCGCTCGGCCGCCGCCCCCTGCTGCTCGGACAGCTCCGCGATCTCACGCTGCTGCTCGCGCAGCCGCCGGATGAGCAGTCCGCGCTCGCGGCTCTCCTTCGTCACGGCCGTGATGCGGTTGCTGAAGTAGATGGAGACGGCGATCACGAGGATGGTCAGGCCGACCGTCCCCGCGACGTCCCCCGGCGCGAGGGCGCCGATCAGCCAGCGGATCAGCACACCGCCGATGTTGATGACGACGATCGCGACGGCCGCAGAGACCGCGGAGAGGACGAGGAAGAACTGCGGCGAGAGGATGAACAGCGCGATGTTCGCCCAGTTGTTGAGCCCGTACGCGACGAAGTACACCGCGGTCGAGATGCCAACGTACGTCCACGCCTGCCAGCTGTTGCCGCGGACGCCGGCGCGGCTCGGCCGGGCCAGGTACCAGTAGACCGGGAAGAGCGCGAGGACGAGGGCGGCGGAGGCGATGGTCCGCGGATACCCGGTGATCGGGTTGGCCAGGATGAGCAGCACCGAGGCCAGGGTCGCCGCCGCCGAGTAGCCGATCCAGTCCCCGAACCAGCGGTCGTCCACGCGCTCCGTCACGATCAGACTGTAGCCGGGTCTTCGGCCGGCCGGGCGCCGGGCAGCGACTCCTCGGGCAGCGAGGTGCGCCCCGCCGGATAGAAGAGTCCGACGACGGCGACGATCACCATGGCCGCCGCCATGCCCCAGAACGCCCACTGGACGGCGGAGGCGTAGTCGGACCGGACCGCGTGCAGGATCTGCTCCTGGACGGCCCGGGGAAGGGCGGAGAGCGCGCCGCCCTCGCCCGATGCGCCGCTGATCCGCTCGACGGCGCTCCGCGCGTCCGCCGCCGTGCCGCCGAATCTCGCGAACGAGTCCGTCAGCAGGTCGGTCAGGCGCGAGGTCACGACCGTCGTGAACACCGCGATGCCCAGCGCACCGCCGAAGTTCTTCATGGTCTGCGTGATCGCGCTCACCTCGCCGTAGCTGGCGCCGATCGCGCGGTTCACCGCGTCGGTCGAGACGGGGCTGAACATGAGGCCGATGCCGGCGCCGGCCACCACGATCGGCCAGGTCTGCGGGTTGAAGAACGCGTCGGCGTGAATGGACAGGTCGGTCGCCGTCGCCGCCAGCCAGCCGAAGCCGGCCGCGCCGATCAGGCCGCCCAGGAGCACGACGCCGCGCGCGCCGCTCTTGTCGAAGCGCACCGACCCGATCCGGCTGGCCACGACGAAGCCGATGAAGAACTTGAGGAACAGCAGGCCCGTCTCTCCCGCCGAGAGCTGCAGGGACACCTGCCCGTAGACGCTGAGGAAGAAGAACGTGCTGATGAAGGCGATGGAGGCGAACAGCGTCGCGACGGTGGAGAGCGCGAACCCGCGGTCGCGGAAGGCGGCGATGCGGATGAGCGGCTGGCGGATCCTGCGCTGCGTCAGCACGAAGACCACCAGCAGCGCGGCGCCGACGACGAGCGAGCCGATCACGGCGGCGTCGCCCCATCCCCACGGGCTCGCCTGCTGCAAGCCGAAGACGACCAGGCCCATCCCGGCCGCGACGATCGCCGCCCCGAGCCAGTCGATGCGCTCGCGGCGGCGGACGGAGGGCCGTGCGGCGATGGCGACGATGACGAAGGCGGCGACCGCGATCGGCACATTCACCCAGAAGATCGCCCGCCACGTCCACGTCGTCAGGTAGCCGCCGGCGATCGGGCCGACCGCCGTCATGGCTCCGGTGATCGCGAAGAAGATCGCCATGGCGCGCCCCCGGCTCTCGCGGGCGAAGCCCTCGACGACGATGCCGATCGCCGCGGGGAACATGATGGCCCCGCTGACGCCCTGGAGGGCACGTGCGGCGACGAGCCACGGCTCGGCGAGGTCGCCGGTCGGCGCCAGGCCGCAGAGCAGCGAGGTGATGCCGAAGCCGGCGATGCCGGCCAGCGCCATGCGCTTGTGTCCGATCACGTCGGCGATGCGGCCGCCCAGGAGGAAGAAGGCCGCGGTGGTCAGCAGGTAGACGTTGACGGCCCACTGCATCCCATCGTGCGTGAGGCCGAGGTTCTGCTGGATGCTGGGCGCCGAGAGCGCGACGATCGTCTGGTCGATCGTCGTCATCGAGACGGCGAAGATGAGCCCGGTCAGGGCGAGGGTTGACGACTTCATACCTCGAGCGTGGCGGCTCGCCGCCGCCCGCGGCACCGGCGGCCGGAGGTCACCCGTGTCCGCCGATCGGTGGACGCGGCGCCCGGTCGGCCGTCGCCCACCCGGGCCGCAGCTGCTCGATCCCGTCGAGGACGAGCTCGAGCCCGGTGAGGAACTCCGCGTCGTAGTCGTATCCGGCGCGGGCGAGCTCGGCGACGACTTCGAGCAGGTGCGGGTACATCGCCGCCAGCTCGGGCGGCGTCGCCTCGAGCTTGCGCGCGGCCGTCTCGCCCGACTCTTCCGGGGTGCCGAAGGGCAGTGTCTTCTGCTGGAGGGCGAAGCCGTAGACGTAGGCGTCGAGCACCGATGTGACGTGCACGGTCGTCCGGAACGAGAACCCCGACCGGCGGAGGCAGCCCATCATCGCGTCGTGCCTGCTCAGGTTCGCCGGGCCGGGACGCATGCGCGACTCCATCATCCCGACGGCCCAGCGATGGCGGAGCAGTGCGCTGCGAAGCGAGATCGAGCGGCGCCGCATCGCCTCCCGCCAGCCGAGATCGGAGGATGGCGCCTCCACCTCCGCCCAGACGGTGTCGACCATCCCGTCGAGCAGGTCGTCCTTGTTGGCGACGTGCTTGTACAGCGCCATGGGGACGACGCCGAGCCGCTGCGCGAGCTCGCGCATGCTCAACCCGTCGAGGCCCTCCCGGTCCGCCAGCGCGACGGCGGCCTCGATGACCCGCGCTGTGCTCAGCGTCGGGCGGGACGTCACGGGCTCGCTTGACATGGTGTACAGCGTACGCCTACCCTGATCCCGATACAGGTGTACGCCGTACACCTCGCCTTTCCGAGAGGACATCATGGATCCGGACCGCCGCCGCTCGCTCCTCGCGGGCGTGCTCTTCCTGCTCACCTTCGCCACCTCCATCCCCGGCGCGCTGCTCTACGGGCCCGTGCTGAACGATCCGCGCTTCGTGCTCGGCGACGGCTCGGCGACGGCCGTGCTCGCCGGTGCCGTGCTCGAGATCGCGCTGGTCATCGCCAATCTCGGCACAGCGCTCGCGCTCTACCCGGTGCTCCGGCGCACCAGCCCGTCGCTCGCGCTCGGCTACGTCGTCGCGCGGGTCATGGAGTCCACGCTGATCGCCGTCGGGATCCTCAGCCTGCTCACCGTCGTGAGCCTGCGGGAGGCCGGGACGGGCGCGGACGGAACCGCCGTGGTCGTCGCGCACGCGCTCGTCGCGCTGCACGGCTGGACGTTCCTCCTGGGCCCCGGCTTCGTCGTCGGCATCGGCAACGGCCTGATGCTCGGGTGGATGCTGCGCCGGGCCGGGCTCGTGCCGCGCGGCTGGGCGTGGTTCGGCATGATCGGCGGTCCGCTGGTGTCGCTGTCGGGCATCGCCGTGCTGTTCGGCGCGTGGGACCAGGTCTCCGCCGTGTCGGTGGTGCTGACGCTGCCCGAGGTCGTCTGGGAGCTGTTCCTCGGCGTCTACCTGACCGTCCACGGGTTCCACCGGCGGGACGCCGGGGCGGTCGCGGACGGAACGGTCAGAGTCCCAGCGACTTCTTGATGAGCGCCTCGGCGTCGTCGGTGCCGGCGGCGCGCTCGGTCGCCTCCTGGTTGGCCTCGGTCACGGCCTTGACCACCTCGTCGCGCTGGATGCGGATGCCGCGCGGGGCATCGATGCCGATCCGCACGCCGTCCCCACGCGCTTCGAGGATCGTGACGACGATGTCGTCGCCGATGAGCACCCGCTCCCCCGCCTTGCGCGTCAATACCAGCATCCGTCCAGCCTATCCGCCGGGCGGTGCGTCCAGCCAGAGCACCGGCAGGCCCAGGCGGTGCACGTCGTCCGGCGTCGAGGTGAAGGCGGCGCCGGTCGCGGCCACCGCGTCCACGGCGAGCACCGCATCCACCGCCCGGACCCAGCCGCTGGTGTCGCCGAACGTGCGCGAGACGTCGACGGCCACCCAGACCTGATCGGGGGCGATGCCGGCCAGGTCAGCGGCGAGCCCGGGCACGGCATCCGGGGCGGCGAGTGGGAAGGCGGCAACCACGGGGATGTCGCGGCGCACGCCGTCGGCGCGGGCGGCGAGCGCGGCGCGGCGGTCGGAGAGCTGCTGCACCTCGGCACCGGCGTCGGCGGAGGCGGCGAGCACGCGCGCCGCGGCCTCCGCGTCGGGGCCCAGCCCGACCACGAGCGTCAGGTCGCCCCGCCCGCGCAGGCGGGCCGGCGGCGGCCCGAGGTGCGACATGATGTCGCCACTCGTCGCCGATTCCGGCAACGACTCACCACTCGACGGCGTCGGGTCGAAGCCCGCCGGAAGGGACGCGGGCGGAGGGGACGCGGGCGCGTCGACGGCTCGGACGAGGTCGTCGAGCACGGCCTGGAACGCGAGGGAGGATGTGGAGACGGCCGGGAGGACCTCCTCGTCGCCGGCGACCCACTCAGGCCGCGATCGACTCCGCACCCCGCACCACCCCCACCGTCTCGATCGCCGCCTGCACAGCGGTCACCTCCTGGTAGGAGAGCACCGCGAGTCCCGCGATCTGGCCGGCGACGAGCCGCCGTATGGCCGGACGCAGGGCCGGCGCGCAGACCAGGACCGCCGAGACTCCGGCATCGTCCAACCGCGCCGCCGTGTCGCGGACCGAGGCCAGCACGGCCTCCAGCCGCACCGGGTCGAGCACGATCTGCGTGCCGCCCTCCGACGGGCGCAGGCCTTCGAGCATCGACTGCTCGAGGCCCGGGTCGATCATGATGACCCGCAGCGTCCCCTCGTCGACGTGCGGCGCGACGACGGCCGGCCCGAGGGCGGCGCGCGCGGCCTCGACCAGCCCCTCGGGGTCGTTCGACACCTTCGCGCGCAGCGTCAGTGCCTCCAGGATGCGCGGGAGGTCGTTGATCGGCACCTGCTCGGCCAGCAGCCCCTGCAGCACCCTCTGCACCTCGGCCAGCGAGAGCAGCGCGGGGATGAGCTCCTCCACCGCCGGCGGGTTCACGCGCTTGACGCCCTCGGTGAGAAGGCGCACGTCCTCCCGGGTGAGCAGGCGCGCCGCGTTCGCCGTGATGATCGACGACAGGTGCGTGATGAGCACGGAGACGCGGTCGATGACCGTCGCCCCGCCCAGCTCCGCGCTGTGCCGCATCTCGGACGGGATCCACTTCGCCGGGAGCCCGAACACCGGCTCGACGGTCGGCGTTCCCGGCAGGTTGTCCAGGGCGTCGCCGAGGGCGAGCACCCGGCCGGACGGCGCCTGCCCCCGGCCGGCCTCCACTCCCGCGATCTTGATCACGTAGGTCGACGGCGGCAGCTCCGCGCTGTCGCGCGTGCGCACCGGCGGCACGATCACCCCGAGCTCGAGCGCGATCTTGCGCCGCAGCGCCCGAACCCGGGCGAGCAGGTCGTCGGAGGCGCCGCTGACGATGTCGACGAGGTCGGGCGCGAGCGTGATCTCGAGCGCGTGCACGCGCATCTGCTCGATCAGGTCCTCCGTCGTCTCCGACGTGGTCGCCGCGACGGCGTTCTGCGCCGCCTGCGCCTTCTTCGCCGCCGCCTGCGACGTCTTGATGCGCTGCGACGCGAAGATGAGGAACGCGCCGACGAGCACGAACGGGATGGGCGGCATCCCGGGGATGAGCGCCATCACGATCGCTGCGCATCCCGCGATCATCAGGGCGTTGCGCGATTGGCTGAGCTGGTTGCTCGCCGTCGTTCCCATCTCGGACTCGGCGTTCGAGCGCGTCACGATCATGCCCGTGGACACCGCCATGAGCAGGGCGGGGATCTGCGAGACGAGGCCGTCGCCGATGGTCAGCAGGGTATAGGAGTTGACGGCGTCGCCGAGCTGCATGCCGCGCTGCACCATCCCGATCGCGATGCCGCCGACGACGTTGATCACGATGATGAGGATGCCCGCGATGGCGTCGCCCTTGACGAACTTGGATGCGCCGTCCATCGCGCCGTAGAAGTCCGCCTCGGCCGAGACCTCGGCGCGACGGGCCCGCGCCTGCTCCTCGGTGATGAGCCCGGCGTTGAGGTCGGCGTCGATCGCCATCTGCTTGCCCGGCATCGCGTCGAGGGTGAAGCGCGCGCCGACCTCCGCCACGCGCTCCGCACCCTTGGTGACGACGATGAACTGGATGACCACCAGGATGAGGAAGACGACGGCGCCGATGATGATCGAGCCGCCGACGGCGACGTGGCCGAACGCCTGGATGACCTGCCCGGCGAAGCCGTCGCCCAGCACCAGGCGGGTGGATGCGACGTTGAGCCCGAGCCGGAACAGCGTCGCCACGAGAAGCAGCGACGGGAACACGGAGAAGTCGAGCGGCTTCTTGACGAACATCGTCGTGAGCAGCACGACCAGCGCCAGCATGATGTTGACGATGATGAGCACGTCGAGGAGCCACGACGGCACCGGGACGACGAGCAGCATGATGATGCCGACCACCCCGATCGGCACGGCCACCTTGGCGGCGAGACCCTTGTTCGGCTTCACGACATCCCTCCCTGGAGCTGCGGCCGCATGGTGTGGAGCCCGGCAGCCGAGCCGCGCTGCTTGAGCGACATGACGAACGCGAGGACCCGCGCGACCGCGTTGTAGAGCTCGACGGGGATCTCGTCCCCGACCTCGCATCCGGCGTGCAGCGCCCGCGCGAGCGGGATGTCCTTGACGATCGGCACGCGCTCCTCCTCCGCCTTCTCACGGATGCGCAGCGCGATGGCGCCCGCGCCCTTCGCGACGACCCGCGGGGCCGACTTGCCCGGTTCGTACTTCACCGCGACGGCGATGTGCGTCGGGTTGACGAGCACGACATCCGACCCGCCGATGGCCGCGATCATGCGGTTGCGGCTCATCGCGAGCTGACGGGAGCGCCGGTGCGAGCGCACCAGCGGGTCGCCCTCGCTGTTCTTGTTCTCGTCGCGCACCTCCTGCTTGCTCATGCGCGTGTGCTTGCGGTTGCGGCGCATGACCACGAGCACGTCGAGGCCGGCGAGCACGAGGCCGGCGCCGATCGCCGCCTGCAGCAGCCCTGCCGTCCCCCCGGACGCGGCCGAGAGCAGGGAGGCGAGCGGCATCGAGCCGGACGTGAGCAGCACCGGCATCAGCCCCTGGACCACGAGGAACAGCCCGATCGCGACCACGGCCGACTTGAGCAGGGTCTTCGCGCCCTCCCAGAGCGCCCGCATCCCGAACACGCGTCCGATGCCCTGCACGATGTTGAACTGCTCGTACTTGCCCTCGAGCTTCTTGAAGTGGATGCCGCCCTGCACGGCGGCGGCGCCCACCACGGCGAGCGCGCCCACGGCCAGCAGCGGTCCGATCGTCGCCATGATGCTGCCGAGCCCGTCGCCGAGCGCGGCGACCGCCTTCGCCGGGTCGGGGCTCTCGATCACCGAGCGGACGGAGAACAGCTGCTCGATGGCGGCGGTGCTGCCGGTCTGCAGGGTGAAGGGCAGCATCACGGCAGCAGCTCCGACTCCGACCCAGGCGGTCAGGTCGGACGACTTGGAGAGGCGGCCCTTGGAGCGCGCCTCCTTCATCCGCTTTTCCGTCGCCTGCTCGGTGCGTTCCTGCGCGTCGCTCATCGGCCCACCCCCAGCATGGTCTTGACGGCGGTGTCGGTGAGCCCCGAGACGACCCCCGGCAGCGCGACGAACACGATCGCGGCCAGCACGACGGTCAGCATGATCTTCAGCGGGAAGCCGAGCGAGAAGGCGTTGAGCGCCGGAGCGACGCGGGTGAGGAGTCCGAGGCCGACGTCGGCGAGGAACAGCACGACGATCAGCGGCCCGGCGATCTGCAGCGCCGCCAGGAACATCTGGGTGAGACCGTCGACCATCTGCTTCGCCGGATCGGCCAGATCGATCCCCGCGGCGAGCGGGACGGCGTCGAACGTGCGCACGAGACCGCCGATGATGAGCTGGTAGCCGCCCGACGCGAACAGCAGCGCGAGCGCCGTCAGCTGGAACATCCGCGTGAACTGGGCGCCGTTGATCATCGACTGCGGGTCGAACGCCTGGGCCAGCTGGAAGCCGCCGAACAGGTCGACCAGGCTGCCCGCCGACTGGATCGCCGAGAACACCAGGAAGACGAGGAAGCCGAGCGTCGCCCCCACCGCCAGCTCCCGCACCATGTCGAGCAGGAATGCGCCGGTGTCGGCCGACCGGTACCCGGCGCCGACGCGGGGCGCGACGGCGACCGCCAGACCGATGGCGAGCATCCCCTTCACCTGCGCGGGGAACCCGTTGTACGAGAACGGCGGCGCGATCACCAGGAACGCGACCATGCGCAGCGAGGCCAGCGCGATCGCCTCGATCGCGGCCAGGTCGATGGGGATGAACATCAGCCACCGCCCAGCAGCTGCGGGATCTTGTCGAACAGCACGTGGGTGAAGGAGACGAGCTCGGCGATCATCCACTGGCCGCAGATGATGAGGGCGACGGCCACCGCCGCGGCCTTCGGCACGAACGAGAGGGTGACCTCCTGGATCTGCGTGATCGACTGCACCAGCGAGATCGCGAACCCCACGACAAGCGCGGTGACGACGATCGGAGCGGCCAGCTTCGCGGTCACCATCAGTCCCTGCATCGCGATGTCGAGGACGGCGTTCGGGTTCATCCGCCACCACCCCCGTAGCTGGTGATCAGGCTCGTGATGATGAGCCCCCATCCATCGACCAGCACGAACAGCAGGATCTTGAACGGCAGCGAGATCATCACCGGCGGGAGCATCATCATGCCCATCGACATGAGAGCCGCCGAGACGACCATGTCGATCACCAGGAACGGCACGAAGATGACGAAGCCGATGATGAACGCGGCGCGCAGCTCGGAGATCATGAACGCCGGGATGAGCGTGAGCAGCGGCACGGCGCTGACGCTCTCCGGGTTCGGGCGCCCCGCCGCGCGGGTCATCAGGGCGATGTCCTCCTCGCGGGTGTGCGCGGCCATGAAGCCGCGCAGCGGCGCCTCCGCCGCGTGCGCGGCCGCCGTGAAGTCGATGTGCCCGGCGAGGTAGGGCTGCACGGCCGAGTTGTTGATGTCGACCAGCACCGGGCTCATGATGAACAGGCTGAGGAACAGCGAGAGGCCGGCGAGCACCTGGTTCGGCGGGATGGACGGGAGCGCCAGCGCGTTCCGCGTGATGGCGAGCACGACGAAGATCTTCGTGAACGACGACATCATCAACAGCAGGGCCGGCGCCACCGACAGCACCGTGATGCCGAGGAGGGTGAGGACGGCGGCGCTGGGCGTGCCGTTCGGGCCGTTGATGTCGAGCGTGATGCCGCCGGTACCGGCCGCGGGTCCGGACGGGCCGGTCGGGGTCGGAACGGGTGTCGGAACGGCGTGCGCGGCGGTGGACCCCAGCAGCACGATGGCCGCGACGATGAGCGCGACCAGGATGCCGGCCAGCGCCAGGCGGGGCAGGCGCCCGGTGCGCGCCGTGCGCGCCGTGGCCTCCGGCGCCGTCACTTCTTGGGGCGCACCGCCGAACTCGCCTGACGCCACGTTGCCGGGGACAGGATCGAGCCTTTGAGTGCCTCGTCGAAGAGCGAGGCGCGTCCGTGCGCCGTGAGGAAGTCGGCATCCTGCCTGGTGGTCGTGGTGGTGCTGGTGCTGCGTGTGCTCGCGGGCGCGTCGGTGGTGCCGGTCCTGGCCTCCACCTCGCGCACGGGCTTGATCGGGGTGACGTCCGCGTCCTGCGGGCGGTCACCGGAGTGGAGGACGCTGACCTGGCGCTCGGTGACGCCGAGCACGAACCGGCTGCCGTCCACATCCACGACGACGACCGAGGCCTTCTGGCCGATGCCCTGACGGCCGACGACGGTCACTGCGTTGCCGCGACGGCCCCGCGCCGAGCTGCGCCCCTTCGTCACCCGTCGCTGCACGAACCACAGCAGCGCGACGATGACGCCGAGCACCACAGCGACGCGCAGCGCAACGAACAGGGTCTCCACGCTGCGCACTATCGGCCGCGGCCTCCCTCCCGTTAGCCGCATCCACGAGGTGCTCGCCGTTGCGGCCGACACGCCGTCGCGACGCGCACTTGCGAGCACCTCGACGGCCGGGGAGGGGCGACCGGGATCGCGTGCCGGGCCGGCTCGACCGCGCCGCACTACGGCCCGCTGCCGGAGATCGCCTGGACCAGCGCCGACGGCCTGACCGCTCCCGCCGACGTCGGCCTGCGCCTGCCCAACCTGAACGGGCTGTTCGACACCCTCGGCAACGTGTCGGAGTGGTGCTGGGACCTCCTCGACCCGGGCCGCTCCAGCGACGCTCGGGTGTTCCGCGGCGGCGGCTTCGCCGACGACGCCTGGAACGTGCGGGCGTCCGTCCGCCGCGGCGGCCCGGCGCGCACGCCGTACCCCGACGTGGGCTTCCGCGTCGCCCGCGGCGGGTTCGACGCCGAGGGCGCTGCGCAGGGCTGGTCGGCCGCAGCAGACGAGGAGCGCGGCTGAGCCGGCGGCGTCAGTCCAGGTCTTCCGCCGTGTCCAGGATCTTGGTGATGCGGACGGCGTAGTCCTGGTCGACGACCACGATCTCGCCGTGCGCGATCAGGCGGCCGTTGAGCAGCACATCGGCGGGCGACCCGGCGGAGCGGTCCAGCTCGATGACCGCGCCCGGCTCCATCGCGAGCACATCGCGCACCGCCATCCGGGTTCGGCCGATCTCGACGGTCAGCGCCATCTCCACGTTGCTGATGCGGGCCAGCTTGCCACCCAGCGCACCGGTGCCCGCGCGCTCGGCGACCGAGGCGCGGCCGCGGACCGCGAACCAGCCGGCGACACCGGACGGCCCGGAGAGGGCGAAGACCGACGTGGCCGGGTCGGCGAACAGCTCAGCGGCGTCATCCGGGCGGGCGTCGTCCAGGACACCGGCGCCGAGCGTGTCGCTGGCGGCCTCGAGGGCCGGCTGCAGCACATCCTGGAGCGCCACCACGGGAGCGCCGTCCGCGCCGTCGTCGACCAGCTGCGGCGCCTCGAGCAGCACGACCGCGAGGTCGGCGGAGACGGCGCCGACGAATGTGGCGACCACGGCGTGCGCGGCGTCCTGAACGTCGGACCCCTGCGCGAGCAGCGGCGTCAGCGGTGCGCCCGTCGGGAGCACGCGGGCGAGCGCCTCTGCGGCGGCCTGCGCCTGCCCGAGGGAGAGTCCTGCGGCGTGTGCGGTGCTGGTCATGCTCATCGGAATCAGTCCTCTGTGTTGACGATCACGCAGGCGAGACGCGAGCCGCTCGAGCCGAGAGCGGCCGAAGCGACGGTCTGCCCGCCGACCGTGAGATCGAAGGGTCGGTGCTGCGGATGCGGGAGGGGCAGCAGGTCGCCGACCGCGAGCCCCAGCACCACGCTGGGACGGACGGCCGCCGGGGCCAGCCGCAGGGCCACATCCACGGGGACGCGCGCGAGCTGGGCGTCGACCAGCTCGCGCGCGTTCTCGGTGCTGTGGGTGGGATTCGTCTCGCCCAGCTGCGGGAGCAGGGCGACGGCGGGCAGCGCGACGGTCGCCCGCGCGACGTTCTCGCCGACGCGCAGCTCGAAGCCCGCCACGATCATCAGCTCGGAGGTCGCGGCGGCCTGCGCGAACTGGGAGTTGTACTGGATGGCGTCCACGGTGATCGGCGCGAGCAGGATGGAGCCGAGCGAGTAGCGCAGGTCCTCCAGCGCGTCGTCCATCAGCCGCCGGACCAGCGCGTGCTCGATCTGCGTGAAGGTCCGCTCGTGGTCGACGGGGGTGCCTTGGCCGCCGAGCATCGCATTCACCCACGACAGCGCGGCGATGGTCGGGAACTGGATGACCGCCTTCGGGGCGGTGTGTTCCAGCTCGCACAGCACCATGGCCGTTGTCGCGGGAAGCGACGCCGCGTACTCGTCGTAGGTCTGCAACTGCACGAAGTCGCACTCGACCTGGCTGAGCACGCGCACCTTCGCGGTCAGCTGGGTGCCCCACTGCCGGGCGAACGTCTCGAAGGCCAGCTCCAGCACGCGGGAATGCTCGCGCGCGAGCGTCGTCGGCCGGCGGAAGTCGTAGACCGGCGCCTCGGGGGCGTCCGGCGACGGGGCCTGCAGAGTCGTCACGTGAGGGACTATCGGCGCGGACGGCTCGTTCGTTAGGTACGCCGCATCCACCCGGCGTCCCCCTAACGACAGACCGGCGCGGGCCGATAGTGCACACGTGACGGCTCACCCGGAGCCGAGACCAGGATTCGCGCCCATGATCGTCGTCACCCGATTGAACGACAGCCAGTTTGCGGTCAACCCCGACCTCATCGAGCGCATCCACGCCAGTCCGGACACCACTCTCGTCATGGTCGACGGTGCGAAGTTCATCGTCACCGAGTCCATGCCGGAAGTGATCGAGAAGATCGCCGCGTACCGGGCGCGTGTGATCGCGCTCGCCCACGATCTGCCCGCCGCCGGCCCGCGACCCGTTCCGGCACCGCCGCTCGGGCTCGTGACGCTGACCGGGCTGGAAGACGACGAGACGACCAGGGCTCACCCCGAGGCCCGCGCCGTCCCCCTGCGAGCAAGGAAGAAGTAATGGACCCGGCAACGATCATCGGCATCGTCCTCGCGTTCGGCGCCGTCGTCGCGATGGTGACGATGGAGGGCGCGCACCTCAGCGCGCTCCTGCTGCCCGCCCCCATGGTGCTGGTCTTCGGGGCCACCATCGCGGTCGGCATCGCCAGCGGCACGATCAAGGACTTCCTCACCGCGGTGAAGGCGCTCCCCCGCGCCCTCCGCGGCAAGGTCGAGCCGCCGCAGCAGGTCATCGACCAGGTCGTCGGGCTGGCGGAGAAGGCCCGCGCCAACGGCCTGCTCGCCATGGAGCAGGAGGCCGACAGCGTCGACGACCCGTTCCTCAAGCGCGCGCTGCAGAACATCGCGGACGGCACGGACGGCGACGAGCTGCGCGTGCTGCTGGAGGACGAGATCGCGACGCGCTCCAAGAAGGACAGGGTCGCGGCCAAGTTCTTCAGCGCGATGGGCGGATACGCACCGACGATCGGCATCATCGGAACCGTCGTCTCGCTCACGCACGTGCTCGAGAACCTGGCAGAGCCGGGCGAGCTCGGCCCGATGATCGCGAGCGCGTTCGTCGCGACCCTCTGGGGTCTGCTCTCGGCCAACTTCCTGTGGCTGCCGCTCGGCGCCCGCCTGCGCCGCCTGTCCGAGCTGGATGTGGAGCGCATGACCCTGCTCATGGAGGGCGTGCTCGCCGTGCAGTCCGGCTCGCAGCCGCGCCTCCTCGGCGAGCGCCTGCGTGCGATGGTCCCCGACGGCGACGCCGACAAGAGCGCGGCGAAGAGCGCCAAGCCGGCGCGCGGGGCGAAGGATCCCGTCGAGGAAGCGGCCTGACATGTCTGCCCGCCGTCGCAAGAAGCACGAGGAGCCGGAGGAGCACGAGAACGAGGAGCGCTGGATGGCCTCCTACATGGACATGGTCACCGTGCTCATGTGCATGTTCATCGTGCTCTTCGCCATGTCGACGGTGGATGCGAAGAAGTTCGAGCAGCTGAAGGACTCGCTGGCGACCGGCTTCGGGCAGGTGAAGACGCAGAAGATCGACACCGCATCCGGTGTCGTCGTGCCGCCGAAGCACGTCGACGAGTCGGGGAAGTCGACCGATTTCGCCCTCGCCCAGCAGGAGGCGCAGAACCTGCAGCACCTGAAGGACCTCATCCAGGCCGCTCTCACCCGCGACGGCCTGCAGGATGCGGTGGAGCTGAAGATCGACGAGCGCGGCCTCACGATCGGGCTGGTCGGCAACTCGACCTTCTTCGACTCCAACCGCGCGGAGCTCAGCCCGCGCGCGGTCGCCGTGCTGAACGACATCGGCCCGGTGCTCGCCCCGGAGGCGTACGACGTCTCGGTGGAGGGGCACGCCGACCTCCGGCAGCCGGGCGCGCCCTATCCGACCAACTGGGAGCTCTCCGCCGGGCGCGCGACCAGCGTGCTGCGGCACCTGGTCGAGGTGAACGGCTTCCCGCAGGGCCGCATCGCGGCGGTCAGCTTCGGCTCGGCGCGTCCGGTCGCGGGCTACACCGGCACGACGGACTCCGACCTGGCGCAGAACCGGCGGGTGGATGTGGTGGTGCTGTCGGCCCAGCCCGACGTCATCCGCAAGCTCATCCCGCAGGCGCTGCAGTCGCCCGCGCCCACCCCGACCACGGCCCCCGCCGCCTCCCGCTGACCCCGCCGTCGAGTACGCACAGATTGCACGCTGACGGCGCGCTCAGCGTGCAATTTTTGTGGACTCGACGGGGTTGGGACGGGTATGGATCTTCAGCTCGCGAATCGTGTCGTCCTCGTCGTCGGCGGCACCGGCTTCATCGGCTCCGCGGTCGCCGACCGCCTCCGGACCGAGGGCGCGACCGTGGTCGTCGCCTCCCGCAGCGCGTCGGAGGGGGTGACGCTGGACGCGTCGGACGACGAGTCCGTCCGCCGCGCCGTCGACACGGTGCTGGAGCGTCACGGACGCATCGACGGCCTGGTCGTGACGGCCGCGCCGCCGGCGCAGACCCTCGACCCCGCCCGCAGCTCCGACCCCGACCAGATCCTGAGTGCGATCGACGGCAAAGCGCTGGCCTTCCTCCGCGTCGCGCGCGCCGTGATCCCCGCCATGCGGGAGGCCGGCTTCGGACGGATCGTGGTGATCAGCGGCCAGAACGCCTACATCACCGGCAACATCACCGCGGTGGTGCGCAACGCGTCCACCAACCTGATCGCGAAGAACCTCGCGGACGAGCTGGCCGGAACGGGCGTCGCCGTCAACGTCGTCAACCCGGGCCTCGTCACCGAGAACCCGAACCCTGCGGTCGCGCCGGGCCGCGGCGGCGAGTCGTCTCCCGACCAGATCGCCGACCTGGTCGCCTTCCTCACCTCGCCCCTGTCGGCGGTCGACGGCGAGTCCATCGCCATCGGCCACCGGATGCTGGGGACGACCCTGCTCTAGCCGAGCGAGACACCCGTCCACGAGACAGGCGGAAGCTCGAGCGTGAGCACGCCGTCGTCGAGGGATGCCGTGGGCGTCGGACGCAGGCCCACGCGGTTCTGGTCGTGCATCGTGTTCTTCGCGTAGACGTCGTCGTCCCACAGGGACACGGCCTCGCGCACCGACGAGACGCCGAGGTCGCGGACATCCACGCGGACCGTCTGCGTCTCGGTGAGACTGCGGTTGACGAGGAACAGCGCGGCCGACCCGTCGGCCTCGTCGAACGTGGCCACCGCATCCACCAGGTCCGCCTCGCCGTAGACGGCCGTCTCGTACGAGCCGGTCTCGATGCGCGGGCGCAGCACCTCGCCGCGGGCCAGACGGCTCGTCACCGAGAACGGGAAGAACGTGGTCTGGCGCCAGGCCGCGCCGCCCGGCTCCGTCATGATCGGCGCGATCACGTTGACCAGCTGGGCGAGGGACGCGCTGGTCACCCGGTCGTGGTTCTTCAGCAGCGTGATCATCAGGTTGCCGAGCACGACGGCGTCGGCCGCCGAGTAGACGTCCTCCAGCTGACGCGGGGCGTAGCGCCACTCGTCGTTGATCTCCTCCGACGCCTTGTGCTCGTCGAGGTACCAGATGTTCCACTCGTCGAACGAGATCTGGATCTTCTTCTTGCTCTTCAGCCGGTTGCCGACGTGATCGGCGGTCGAGACGACCGTGTCGATGAAGTACTGCATGTCCACGGAGGACGCGAGGAACGAGCCGAGGTCGCCGCCGCGCTCCTGGTAGTAGGCATGCGCCGACACGTAGTCGACGTGCTCGTAGGAGTGCTCGAGCACGACGCGCTCCCACTCGCCGAAGGTCGGCATCCCGGAGCCGGACGAGCCGCACACCACGAGCTCGAGGTCCTTGTCGGCCATCTTCATCGCGGCGGCCGTGCGGGCCGCGAGCTTGCCGTAGTCGTCGGCGGTCATGTAGCCGGTCTGCCACGGGCCGTCCATCTCGTTGCCCAGGCACCACATCCGGATGTCGTGCGGTTCCGGCGTCCCGTTGGCGATGCGCCAGTCGCTCAGGGCGGTGCCCGAGGGGTGGTTCGCGTACTCGAGCAGGTCGAGGGCGGCCTGGATGCCGCGGGTGCCGAGGTTCACGGCGAGCATCAGCTCGGAGTCCGTCAGCGCCAGCCAGCGCGCGAACTCGTCGAGGCCGACCTGGTTGGATTCCAGCGAGTGCCAGGCCAGGTCGCGCCTCACCGGGCGCTGGTCGCGGGGGCCGACCGAGTCCTCCCAGCGGAACCCGGAGACGAAGTTGCCTCCCGGGTAGCGGATCGTCGTCGAGCCGAGCTCGCGGACGAGCTCGACGACATCGAGGCGGAAGCCGTCCTCGTTCGCGGTCGGGTGCCCCGGCTCGTAGATGCCGTCGTACACGCAGCGCCCGAGGTGCTCGACGAACGAGCCGAAGATGCGGCGGTTGACGGGGGCGACGCGTGCGGTGCGGTCGAGGGCGATGCGGGTCTCAGACAAGGAATCTCCAGTGCTCGAATTCGCCGAGGAGCCGTGAGCCCCTTCGGCGCTGCCGTCGGTCACGGGCTCCCATTCGCGGCGCGTCGACACCCGTGTCTACAACGTTAGAGGACAACGTTGTAGAAACTATGATGCAGAACGGATGTGACCGTGTCAAACGGACGTGGTCAGGCCCGCGTCGACTCGCGTTCCACCAGACGGAACGGCATCGGGAGCCGCTCGGGGACGAACGCCTCGTCCGGGTGCTCGATCCTCCGCACCAGCAGGTCGACGGCCGTGCGCGCGATCTGCTCGCGGCCCGGGTCGATCGTCGACAGGCTCGGGATGGAGTACTCCGTCTCCTCAATATCGTCGAAGCCGATCACGGCCACGTCCTCCGGCACCCGGCGTCCGACCTCCTGCAGCGCACGGAGCGCTCCGAGCGCGATGGCGTCGTTGAAGGCGACCACACCGTCGAAGGGCGTCCCCTGCGCCAGCAGTTCGCGCATCGCGTCGGCCCCGTTGCGCCGGTGCCAGGGGTCGACCGGCACGACGAGCGAAGGGTCGAACGGCAGCCCTTCCGCCTCCAGCGCCTGACGGTAGCCGTCGAGACGGAGGGCGGCCGAGCCGACGACATCGGCGGGATGGGCGCCGAAGGCCACGATCCGCCGGCGGCCGGCGTGCAGCAGGTGCTCGGTCGCCGCCCGGACCCCCGCGGTGTTCGCGATGATGACGTGATCGCGCGGCACGTCGACGTTGCGGTCGCCGAGCAGCACCACCGGCGTGGTCAGCTCGGCGAGCAGCTCGACGTCGCTCTGGTCCAGTGCCAGCACGCTGTGCAGCACCCCGTCGACCGTCTGGGCGCGGGGATGCCGCAGGGCGCCGATCTCCTGCCGGCGGTCGAGCCCGTACTGCTCGATCAGCACGGCCAGACCGCGTTCGGTGGCCGCCATCATCACCGCATCCGCCAGCTCGGCGAAGTAGGCGTTGCGCAGGTTCGGGATCATCAGCGAGATCACGTTGGTCCGCCCGGACCGCAGCCCGCGCGCCAGGAAGTTGGGCCGGTAGCCGAGCACGTCGATCGCATCCAGCACCTTGCGCCGCGTCTGCTCGCGCACGTGCGGGTGGTCGTTGATGACGTTCGACACCGTCTTCACCGACACCCCGGCGAGCACGCTCACGTCCTGCATCGTCGCGGCCATGGACGCTCCCCTCTCGCCTCTTCTGCGACTTTATAACGTTGCAAGGGCAATCGTCGCAGCCGTCGCCATCGCGTTCCGGGACCGATGGTCAGCGCAGAGCGGCGGGGCGGACGCGCACGGGCGCGAGCCAGGCCGAGACGATCACGGCGGTGAGGGCTCCCGCCGCCATGATCGCGGCCAGGACGACCACCTGGAACCGGCCGGCCTCGAGGGGCGACACCCCGCCGAAGATCGCGCCGACGAAGGCGCCGGGCAGGGTCACGAGGCCGGTCGTCTTGGTCTGGTCGACGGACGGGATGAGCGCCGAGTAGACCGCGTTCCGCGCCAGCTCCAACGTCGACTGCCGGGGCGTCGCACCCAGCGCGAGCCACCCCTCCACCTCGTCCCAATGGTCGCCGACCGCCTCGGTGAAGCGGCGGCCGGCCAGGGTGGCGATGCTCATCGAGTTGCCGATGACGATGCCACCGATGGCGAGCGCGTAGCGCGCGCTGAACTCGATGGCGCCGGTGAGGAAGACCACCGAGAACGAGACGACGACGCCGACCGCCATGGCCGTCGCCATCATGACGGCGTGCTCCGCCGACCACCCGATGCGGCGCGTGGCCGTCGCCGCCGCGACCGAGAACATCACGAGGAGGGCGAGCGCCACCCAGAGCGGATCGGTGATGACCCCGGCGAGGACCACGCTGATGACCGCGAGCTGCGCGGCGCCGCGGAGGATGGCGAGGGCCGGCGCCCAGCGGTGCGGGACGCCGTAGGCGGCGAGCACCCCCACGGCGACGAGCGCGAGCACGGCGACGCCCAGCAGAGTGGGCGCCAGCTCGTGGACGATGGGCACCCGTCGAGCCTACGGCGCACCCCCTTCGCGGCGGAAACGGAGGCGATGCCGTCAGGGGATGCGGCCGGATGCGCGAAACGGAGGAGGTCCGGCCGGGTGATGGCCGGAACTCCTCCGTTCCGGGAGGTAGCGCGCGTCGCGAGAGCGCGGGGTCAGCGCTTCAGGTTGGTGAGCTCCTGCAGCACCTCGTCGGACGTGGTGATGATGCGGGCGTTCGCCTGGAAGCCGCGCTGCGCGACGATCAGGTTGGTGAACTCCTGCGAGAGGTCGACGTTCGACATCTCGAGGGAGCCGCCCTGGAGCTGACCGAGGCCGTCCTCGCCGGGGCCGCCGAGCTGGGCCGCGCCCGAGTTGACCGTCGCGCGGTAGGTCGACCCTCCGCCCTTCTCCAGGCCGCCCGGGTTCACGAACGTGGCGAGCGCGATGCGGCCGACGGCCTGCTTGTCGCCGTTCGAGAACAGGCCGGTGATCGTCCCGTCCTTGTCGAGGGTGAACGACTCGAGCGTCCCGGCCGCCCGGCCGTTCTGGTCCGTGAAGGCGACCGTCGTGATGCCCGAGTAGCCGGTGACCGCGCCGAGATTCACCGCGACGCCGCCGACCGTGAGCGCGCCACCGCCGGTGAGGACGCCGTTGGTGAAGGTGAGCGCGCTCGTTCCGGTCGCGCCCGTCGGGTCGGAGCCCGCAACATCCCACCCGGTGCCCGTCTTGGTGAAGGTCAGGGTGAGCTTCCGGGCGGTGCCGTTGGCGTCGTAGACGGAGATGTCGCGCACCAGCTGGTCGCCGACGGCCGCGTCCGAGGGGAGGTTGCCGGTCACGGCCGAGGTCGTGGTCGCCGCGGCCGGCGTGACCGCCTTCAGCGGGATGGTGATGTCGCTGAGGGCGCCGCCCTGCTGGATGACGCCGTTGACCGCGTTCCAGCCCTGCAGGATGGCGCCGCCCGGGCCGACCAGGCGGCCGAGCGCGTCGGGGTCGAGCGAGCCGGCGCGCGTGTAGACGGTCTCGCCGCCCACCTTCATGACGAAGAAGCCGTCGCCGTTGATCATGATGTCGGTGGAGCGTCCCGTCGCCTGGGCTGCGCCCTGCGTGAAGTTGGTCGAGATTCCCGCGACGAGCACGCCGAGGCCGATCTGGGCGGGATTCGTGCCGCCGGTCTGGCCCTGCGGGGCGCCCGCGCCCTGCACCAGCTGCGACAGCGTGTCCTGGAACTGCACGGCGGACGACTTGAACGCGGTGGTGTTGACGTTGGCGATGTTGTTGCCCGTCACATCCAGCATGGTCTGGTGCGAGCGGAGGCCGGAGATCCCGGAGTAGAGCGAGCGGAGCATGGCGTTTCCTTTCTGAGGAAGGTGCGTGAGGTCAGGCGGTGGGCGTGGTGGAGCCCGCGCCTGCGGCAGCCGGGGTGACCACGCCGAGGATAGCGTCGAGGGCGAGTTTCTGATCGCCGACGGTGACGATCGGGACGGCGCCCGCGTAGGAGACGGACGAGGCGAGCCCGGTCTGGGTGTCGCCGTTCTTGTCGAGGTAGCTGACGGTGTGACCGATGAGCGCGGCGGCGGCTTGGCGCATCTGGAGCGCGAAGCCCTCCTGCGCCGTGGTGTCCATGTTGGTGAGCTTCTCCATCATGGCCAGTTGCGTCGTCTGCGAGATCATCTGGTTGGTGTCCATCGGCGAGCTGGGGTCCTGGTTGCGGAGCTGGGTGACCAGCAGCTGCATGAAGGCCTCGCTGTCGAGCGACTGCTTGGGCGTCCGCGTGGGCGGGGTGGAGTAGATGCCGCCCGTGGAGGCGGAATCGGCTCCGGTGATGGGGTCGACGGCCACGGTGGCTCCCTTCTAGACGATCAGGTCGATGGTGTGGGCGGACCCGTCCACGGGCGCGGACGGGGTGGATCGGGGGGATGCGGCCGCCTCGGCTCTCGGTGCGGACGGACGGGCATCCGGGCCGTCGTGGCGGCCGCCGGTCGGCGCGTCGTGCTGCGGCGCCGGCTGGTTCTGGGACGACAGGTCGAGGGTTCCGGTGAGACCGGCTCCGCCGAGGTCGCGGCGGAGGTCGGGGAGGATGGCGCGCAGCGCGTCCCGCCCGGCGTCCGTCGGCGCGAACAGCTCGACGCGCACGCCGTCGCCGCCGACGTGCGCCCGGACCGTGACCGGGCCGAGGGTGTCCGGCGTGACGTGGACAGTCATGACGTGCTCGCCGGCGCCCGCGGCCGCGAGGGTGAACACCGGGCGGGCGAGCTGCGCGCCCAGCGTGTTCTGCGGGGAGTGGGCGGTGGGAGCAGGGGCGGCGACCGGTTGGGCGGTCGGTGTGCGGTCGAGACCGGTCAGAGGCTGCAGGGTTGCCGTCGGTACGGCGACCGGGTCGGCCTTCGGGGGCTCGGGGCGGATGGATGCGGTGGGCGCGCCTGCCGTCGGCGTCACGGTCTCAGCCGGGGCTCCGGCAGCCGGGCTCTGCGGAGGAAGCGCAGGCGCCGTCGGAACGGCGGCGGCCCGGGCGAGTGCCACCGGAGCCGCGGGCGCGCTCGCCGCTCCGCCGGTCCCCGCTGTCGGCGCGGTGGCAGCGTCGGCCTCGCCCGCATCCACGTGCGCTGCGGCACCGGGGCCGCTCGCGCCGCGGGCCGGTCGGGACGAGCCGGCCGCCTCTCCGCGCTCCCCCACGCTCGCGACCGCGACGGCCGCGACGGTCGCGACGAGTGGTGAATCGTTGCTCGAATTCGGCGCGAGTGGTGACGTGATGTCGCTACTCGACACGGGGGCGGCGGGGACGGGGGGCGTCGGCGCAGTGGGCTGGGGCGCGTCGGTCGGCGCGGCGACCGTCTGGGCGACACCGGAAGGCGCACCGACGGTCGGAGTCCCGGCGATCGGGGACGCGGCGGTCGGCGCGGATGCGGCGGTCGGCGCGGATGCGGCTGGGGCGGTCACGACGGGCGACGATGCGGCGTCCGTCGTCGAGGCCGGGAGGCCGGGAACCGTTGTGGCGGCCTGCGTCGGGGCGATCGACGACGAAGACGGAGTCTCCGTGCCGGTCATCGCGGCACCCGCTGACGCGCCGTCCGTGCCGGCGGCAGCGTCCACCGGAGCGTCGGCGCCTCCGGTCTGCGCCGGTCGGTCAGTGTCTCGCGCGGCGGCGACGCCGGCCGCATCCGGTTTGTCCGCACTCCGGTCGTGCTCGCGCGCCGGCTTCGGCCGCGATGAGCTGTGCGCGTCGCGCGGGGTGGCATCCACCGCACCCTGCAGGAAGGCGTCGAACGCGTCGCCGGAGCCCTTCGTCGCGCCGGAGCCGGGCCGGGCGGCCGTGGACGGCGCGGCGGGCGGAGCGGAGGTGACCGCCGCCGGGCTCACAGGGAGCCTCCCTGCACGAGCGACGCGAACAGCGAACGCATCATGTCCGCCTGGGCGGAGGACGCGGACGACGCAGAGCCACCCAGCCCCGACAGCCCCGACGCCGACGCCGTACCCGCCGGGGCCGCCTGGGGAAGCACCCGCCGGATGGTCACGATGTCCGAGTCGCTCATCCAGTTGTTCACGAGGCTGACGGTGCGCCCTTCGCTCGGTGCATGGATGACCTTGCCGTCTCCCGCGTAGATGACGATGTGCTCGCCGCCGTTGGTGACGATGAGGTCGCCCGGCTGCGCCTGCGCGAGCGAGGGCACCTCGGTGCCGACGGTCGACTGTCCGGAGACCAGGCGCGGCACGTCGATACCGAGGTCCTTGAACACCCGCTGCACCAGCCCGGAGCAGTCGAGGCCGGAGGCGCTGGTGCCGCCGAAGACGTACGGGACGCCGAGGTACTTCTTCGCGTCCGCGACGACGTCCGCTCCGGTGGGCGACCCGGTTCCGCCGGTCGCGCCGAGCGCCCCCGACAGCGCCGCGGCGAAGTCGGTCGCCGAGGTCCCCGAGGTCCCCGACGTCCCCGCCGAGGACGACGTCGTGCTCTTCGCCGGGCTCTCCAGCTGCACCAGCGTCGCCTGGATCTGCGCGATGCGGCCGATGGCGTCCGTCACGGTCATGCGTCTCCCCCTTCTCGCGCGCGCTGCCACGCGCCGGTGGCCATCTCGTCGATGGCCGACTGCTCGGCGCTCAGCTCGCCGGCGACGACCTCCGCGCGATGACGGTTCTCGAGCTTCTCGAGTCCGACGGCGCGCTTCTTCGCCTCGGTGAACGCCTCCTGCGCGGCGGCGGCCTCGGCCTCGCGCTCGGCGGCGAGCGCGGCGAGGTCGGCGAGCATGCTCCTGCTGGATGCGCGCGCGGCCGCCATCGCGAACAGCGTCCCCGCGTCGGTGGCCTCGACGGGCACGGCGTGCAGGGCGGCGATGGCGCGCGCCTGCCGCTCGCCCGCATCGCGACGGAGGGCGTTCGCCGCCGCGAGGTCGCTCGCCGCGTGCTCCTTCTCGATCTGCCGCAGCCTCAGCAGCCCGGCCAGTGCGAATGCTCGTGCCATCATGCGCCTCCCAGCATCCCGATGAGTGCCTGCAACCGGGCCCACGACTCCGCCGCGGGGGCCGGTTCGCCGATCCCCTGGCGCAGGAACGCGTCGATCGCGTCGGCGTTGGCGACCGCGGCATCCACCTTCGGGTTGGTCCCCGGCTTGTAGGCGCCGACATCGAGCAGGTCCTGTGCGCCGACCTTCGCGGCCAGTACGCCGCGCAGGGCGATCGCCGCCGCGCGCTGCTCGGGGGTGGTCACCCGCGACGCGAGCCGCGAGACCGAGCCGAGCACATCCACCGAGGGGAAGTGCCCGACGACCGACAGCCTGCGGTCGAGCACGACGTGCCCGTCGAGGATGGAGCGCGCCGCGTCGGCGATCGGCTCGTTGTGGTCGTCTCCGTCGACCAGGACGGTGTACAGGCCGGTGATCGACCCGGTCTCGCCCGTGCCGGCCCGCTCCAGCAGCTGCGCCAGCAGGGAGAACGTCGACGGCGGGTAGCCGCGCGTCGCCGGCGGCTCCCCCGCCGACAGCCCGATCTCGCGCTGCGCCATGGCCACGCGTGTCAGGGAGTCCATCATCAGCACGACATCGGCGCCCTCGTCCCGGAACGCCTCGGCGATGCGGGTCGCTGCGAACGCCGCACGCAGGCGCATGACGGCCGGTTCGTCGGAGGTCGCCACCACCACGACCGAGCGGGCGAGGCCTTCCGGACCGAGGTCGTCCTCGAGGAACTCGCGCACCTCGCGCCCGCGCTCCCCCACCAGCGCGATGACCGACACCTGCGCGTCGGTCCCCCGCGCGATCATCGAGAGCAGCGACGACTTGCCGACGCCCGATCCCGCGAACAGGCCGAGGCGCTGGCCGCGGCCCGTCGTCACCATGGTGTCGAGCACGCGCACGCCCAGGCCGATCGGCTGCAGGATGCGCGCGCGGCGCATCGCGTCGGGCGCGCGGTTGCCGAGCGCGACGAAGCCGTCCGCCTCGACCGGCCCACGGCCGTCCACCGGGCGGCCGAGCGCGTCGACGACCCGGCCGAGCATGTCCCGCCCGGTCGGCACGAGCAGGGGGGCGCGCACGGCCCGTGCGGGGGCGCCGGCCGCGACACCGGTCAGCGGTCCGTACGGCATCACGCGGACGTGATCGGCCGTCGTCGCGACGACCTCGGCGTGGATGCCGGGGTCTTCCCCGATGACGACCACGTCGCCGATCGCGGCGGGCACGCCCTCCAGCTCGGCGCCCAGGCCGACGACGGCCGTGACCCGCCCGACCGTCTCGACCCGCGCTGCCTCGACCGCGCCGGCCCAGCGGTCGCCGAGGGTGGGGCTCAGCACCGCGGCGCTCACGACAGCGCCTCCTTCGCCCGGTCGAGGGCCGCATGGATGCGCGCATCCAGCCAGCCGTTCGGGAGCTCGCCGACGGCGTCGCCCGGCGTGAGCGCCGAGTCGGCGACCAGCTGCAGCTCCTCCGTCGCCGCTCCGGCCGCACGGAGGGCCGCAATGTCGTCGGGATGGAGCCGCACCACCGGAACGACCCCCGCCGGTGCCGCGGACTGCACGCGCACGACGGCCGCGCGTGCAGCGGCCACGCGGTCCTGCAGGGCGACACCGACGACCGCCGTCGCCAGCTCGAACGCGGCATCCACCAGCGCGGACTCGGCGTCGGCCAGCACCGGCACGGTCGCCTCGCGCAGCTCGACGGCCGCCGCGCGCAGGGCGCGCGCGAGCACCGCGACGGTCTCGGCAGCCTCCGCGGACTCGGCCGCGCGGGCCGCGACGGCCCGGTCGGCCCACTGCTCCTGTTCGCGCGCCGCCGCGCGCCGCCCCTCGGCGAACCCCGCCGCGTATCCGCGCGAGCGGGCGGCGGTCATCGCGGTGCGCTCATGCTCGGTCTCGGTCAGCACCGGGACGATCAGGGGCGCGAAGTCGTGCGCCGGGGCGGCGTCATTCGACATACGCGTCCTCGTCCCCGCGCTGCACCGTGATCGCACCCGTGGCCTCCAGGTCGCGGATGGACCGGACGATCTCGGCGCGGGCGTCCTCCACCTGCGAGACGCGCACCGGCCCCAGGATGCGGACCTCGTCCTCGAGGATCTCGCGGTTGCGCTCCGAGAGGTTCGACGTGATGACATCGCTGACCGCCTCGGATGCGCCCTTCATCGCGACCGCGAGCACGGCGGCGTCCACACCGCGCAGCACCTGCTGCACGTCGCGCGCCTCCAGCCGGACGATGTCGTCGAAGGTGAGCATCCGCGACCGGACCTCCTCGGCGAGCTGCGGGTCGCGCTGCTCGAGCGCCTCCAGCAGCGCCTTCTCGGTGGCGGCGTCGGAGCGGTTGATGATGTCGACGAGCGGCTGCACTCCCCCGACGGCGTCGGACGCCGCCCGGGACGACACGACGGCGCTGGCCCGCTGCTTGAGCGTCTCGGCGACCACGCGCACCGCGTCGGGACTCGGCGATCCCATGGTGGCGATCGCGTGGGCGACCTCGGTGCGCGCCGAGTCGTCCAGCCCCGCGAGCACGCGGGAGGCGTGGTCGGCACGCAGGTGCGCCAGCACGAGCGCACTGGTCTGCGGCAGCTCGCCGGCGAGCAGCATCTGCACCTGGGCCGGCTCCACCGCGTCGAGGAACTCGAACTGCTTGCCGGCCAGATTGGATGCGACCCTGTTGAGCACTCCGGTCGCCCGTTCGGCGCCGAACGACGCCTCGAGCAGTCCGACCGCGATGTCCCGCCCGCCGCGCGTGGTGACCGCACCGCGGGTCGCGAGGTCGTGGAACTCGCTGAGCGCCTTCTCGGCGATGCCCGGGTCGACGCGGCGCAGCCGCAGGATCTCGGCGGTGATCTCGTCGGCCTCCTCGTCGGAGAACTGCTTCATCACCTGGGCCGCGCGCTGCTGATCCATGTTCATCAGCACGACCGCGACCTTCTGCGCGCCGGTCAGTGCGGTGCTCATACGCCCGCCCTGTCATCCATGAGGCTGCGAAGGAACTCGGCGGTGCGCTGCGGGTCGCGCTCGGCGAGCGCCTCGATCTCGGCGCGACGACGGTCGGCCTCCACCTCTGCGGGATCGGGCGTGGGGTCGGGAAGCGGGTCGAGCTGCATCGGCACCGTCGGAGCCGCCTGCTCCAGCGCGATCGGGAAGGCCGCCGCGTCGAGGGCCAGCGTGTCCGCGTCCTCGGCGAGCGCCGCCGTCTCGGCCGCGCGCCGCCGTCCCCGGCGGAACAGCAGGACGGCGATGATCGCCGCGGCGAGGATGGCGGCCGCGATGACGGAGGTCCGGATGATGCCGCTGAGCTGGTCCGCTGCCGCGGCGTCCTTCGCCTCCTGCAGCGCCTTCGCCGCCTCGGTCGCGCCGGTCTTGCTGAACGGCACCATCTCGACGCTGACGGAGTCGCCCCGCTTCACGTCGATGCCGGCCGCGGCGTTCACCAGGTTGCGGATCTCGTTGGCGCTCACGTTGCCGACCGCGTCCGAGTTGAGCGCGACGGACACGGTCTGCCGGTTGATGGCGCCCGCCGGGATGGTCCGCTGCTCCGTGACCTTGTCGACCGCGTTGTCCTTGGTGCTCGACTCCGAGTTGAAGGTGCCGTTGCCGTTGGTGCCGTTGGGGACGGCGATGTTGTCCGGCCCGAGAACGCCCGCGTTTCCGCCGCCCCCGGAGCCGGTGTACGTCTCCTTCTGGGTCGTCTCGCTGAGCGTGGGCGCGTCGGTCGGGGCCGTGTACGACTCCTCCGTGCGCTGCGCGCTCTCGGTGCTGACGTCCGCGGCGACCGCGACCGTCGCGTTCCCGGCGCCGACCACCTTGTCGAGCATCTCCTGCACGGCGGACTTCACCCGGGTCTCGTAGTCGCTCGCCTGCTTGTCCGCTCCCCCGGTCGCTCCGCCGCCGACGGTGCTGAGCACGGTGCCGTCCGCGTCCACGACCGCCACATCCGTCGGCTTCATGCCGGGCACGGCCGCACTGGTCAGGTGCACGATCGCCTGCACCTGGTCGGCGCTGAGGGTCACCCCGCTCTGCGTCTCGACGAACACCGACGCGGTCGGGTCCTTCTTCTCCGAGGCGAAGACGGTCTCCTGGGGGATGGCGAGGCGGACGGATGCCGCCTTGACGCCCTTCATCGCGGCGATGGTGTTGCCGAGCTCCCCCTCCATCGCGCGCTTGTATGTGACGTTCTGCTGGAACTCGGAGGACGTGACGCCCATCTTGTCGAGCAGCGAGTACCCGCCGGTCGTCGACGCCGGAAGGCCGGCCGATGCCGCCTTGAGCCGCTCGTCGTAGACCTTCTCCTGCGGGACGAGGATGGTCGAGCCGCCGTCGGTGAGCTGGTACGGCACCCCGTCGGTGCGCAGCTGGTCGACGATCGCCGAGGCGTCCGACGCCGCGACGCCCGAGAACAGCGGCGTGTACGACGGCTGCGACGCCCACAGGGCGAGCCCCGTCGCGCCGAGGGCGACCACGGCGACGCCGATGATCGCGATCACCCGCTGGGCCACGGAGAAGCCGCGGATCGAGTCGCCGATCCGCCGGAAGAAGCTGGTCACCTGCTGAGGCATCAGGCCTGCATCCGCATGATCTCGTTGAAGGCGTCGACCGCCTTGTTCCGGACGCCGGCGACGAGCTCGAGCGTGACCTGGGCCCGGGTGGAGGCGAGGGTGGCGTCATGGATGTCGTCGAGATTCCCGGTGACGGCCTGGATCGCCAGGCGGTCGCTCGTGCCCTGCAGCTGCTGCAGGTCGTCGATCGCGCCGGTGAGCGCGTTGCCGAACGCCGCTCCCCCGGTGCCGCCGGTCTGCTGGGTCGCGGAGACCCCGGTGGTGGCGTCGATCCCGGAGAGCGCGCCGATGGCGGGGATGGGCATCAGTTCCTCCCGATCTGGAGCGCGGCCTGGTAGGTCTCCTTGGCGCGGTCGACGACGGCCGCGTTGGCCTGGTAGCCGCGCTGCGCCATGATCAGGGAGCCCATCTGCTCCGACAGGTCGATGTCGGGGTACCGCACGTACCCTTTCTCGTCGGCGACGGGGTTGTCCGGCTCGTAGACCATCCGCCCCTCTGCGCTCCCGTAGGCCGCGCCGGCGACGTAGACGCCGGAGACGCCCTGGCCCTCCTGCGCGACCACGTAGCGGGCCTGGAAGGCGGCTCCGTCGGTCGGCTTGGCGGTGTTGATGTTGGCCAGGTTGTCGGAGATGGCGTCCAGCCAGTGGCGGTGCAAGGTCAGCCCCGTTCCGGCGATCCCGATGGCATCGAAGGTCATGTCGTGCTCCTCTCGTCGGTGTCCTGGCTCAGGTGGTCTTCAGCGCGGCGCGGATGGCCGAGAACTGGTTGCCCGCAGCTTGCGAGGCGAACTGGAAGCGGAGAACCGTGTCGACGTTCGAGAGCGTCTCGGTGTCGAGGTTGACATTGTTGCCGTCGAGTCGCGTCGGCTCGAGCGACCGAGCGGTGGTGGCGGCTGCGTGACCGTCGTGGTCGGCGACGGAGGCGGCGAGGGCGTCCTCGAACGACACGCGCTCGGCCGTGTAGCCCGGCGTGTTCACGTTGGCGATGTTGTTCGCGATGGCGCGTTGGCGCGCCGCGAGGCCGTCGAGGGCGCTCGCGAGGGCGGCGCTGGTCACGGATTCGAGCACAGCTGCACTCCAGGGTCGTGGGGCGGCCCATCCGTGGCCAAGTCGATGAGCGATCCGTGCTCGAAAGGAGCTATCGGCAGCTCCCCCCCACCCGTTAGGGATGACATCCCGGGCGTGTTCGCGTGACGATTTCCCACACCGTCATCCACAGCGTGTACCCCGATGTGAATTACACCCGTGTGGTTTCGAAGGGGTGTTCGACTGTCACAGAATTCCTGCAAAAGCCCCGGTCACGTACCGTTTATCAAACCTGGGAATCTGAGAGTCCACATATCTCGCGCGTGTCCTCCACACGATCCGGGCGCTCATCCACCGATTCTGCACAGAGTTATCCACAGGTGGAGAACTGCTATGGGGACTCAGCCGATCAGGTCGAAGTAGACGGGATGCGCTCCCACCTCGGACCGGGGTACAGCGCGTACCGCCGCGAGGTGCCGTGCGGTCGTCTGACGGACGTCCTCGAGGTAGCGGATGGTGTGCAGCTGCGCCTCCAGCAGGCGCGTCGCGCGCTCCTGGAGCTCGACCGGGATCGGTCCGAGTGCGATCGGCGGACGCCAGGGGACCGGGTCCACCTGCGCCAGCGCGCCGTGCAGCTCGTGCTCCATCCGGTCGAGCGCCTCGGCCCACGCGGCGGACTCGGGCGTCACCCCGGGCACCGGCTCGGGCGCCGCGTCAGGCGCCCCGTCGGGCATCGTGTCGTCAGGCGACGCCGAGATCACGGTCCGCCTCGGTCGCGCTCGATGCCGCCGGCAGCAGCGCCGCCGCCTCGTGCCACGTCCGGCGCAGCGGCTCGGCGAGCTCGATGGCCTCCCGCACCTTCGCCGGGTCGCGTTCGATCATGCCGCCGACGATGAGGTCGGCGAGGTAGCCGTACAGCTGGAGCAGGCTCTCGGCGCCATCCCACAGGTCGACGCGCAGCGTTCCCGCGAGCTCGGCCACGATCTGGTCGGCATGCCGCAGGTTCTCCCAGGCGGTCGGCCACTGCTCGGCCGTGAGGGCGGCCTCGCCGCGTGTGAGGTCGAGCAGGAGCCGGTCGTACAGCATCGTGAGGAGTCGCGCCGGGCTGGCGGAGAGGATGCTGTCGCGGTTGTAGGCCGAGAGCTTCGCGGCCGCGGAGGTGAGGACGTTCATGATGCGCTCGCAGACGGGAGGGAGGAGAGCTGGCCGGTCAGCCACGACGACTGGGACTGCAGCTGCTGCAGCTGGACCTCGAGGTTGGCATACGTCTTCTCGAGGGTCGCTCGCCGGTCGGCGAGGCGGCCGTCCCAGTCGGTGATCTGGTCGTTGAGGCTCTTGACGGTCGACTGCTCGCCCTTGATCTTGAGCGAGATCGAGCCGGTGTACGTGTCGCTCGCGCCGGTGGCCGCGTCCGCGACGCGTTGCGCGATCGTGGCGACGGCGGCCTTCACGGTGTCGGGGTCGGCGGCCATCGCCTTCGCGAAGGCGTCCTGGTCGAAGGTGACCGCGCCGTCCCGCGTGATGCTGATGCCGTACGTGGAGGGGGAGACGCCGCCGATCGGGGCGATCACCGCATCCACGAGCTTCTGGTTGACGTCGCGGACGGACGACTCGCCGGTGAAGACGCCGCCGGTGACGACCGTTCCGCCCGCGGCGTCGGTCGAGGTGGAGACGGCCTGCTTCTGGCCGATGTACGTGAGGATGTCGTTGACCGCGCCTGCGAGGGATCCGGCGGCGGCCGAGATGCTCTTGTCGTCGCGGGCGACCGTGAGGGTCACCGGTGTGGTCGACGCCGCGGTGACCGACACGGTGACGCCGGGGAGGACGTCGGTGAAGCTGTTCGTCGCACTCGAGACCGTCTGCGCGGCTCCTGTTCCGGCCCACAGGGTCAGCTGCGCGTCCTGCGCCTGACGCACCTGCGACGACCCGGCGTCCGACAGGATGTTCGTCGCGGTGCCGGCCGCCACATCCGCCGCCGTCCCGCGGTAGGCCGTGAAGGCCGCCGCCGCACCGGTCTTCGTGGAGCTGAGCTGCAGCCGGTACAGCGGCTGGCCGGTCGCCGGGTCGAGACCCGCGGCCACCCGGGTCGCGCTGACACCGGCTCCGGCCTGGTTGATCGCGGCGGCGACATCGGCGAGCGACGAGCTGGCCGCGGTGATCTGCTTGGTGGTGCCGTCGGCCGCGACGAACGTGAGCGTCGGCGGCTGGTCCGGCCACTGCGTCAGCGGGCCGGTCACGGTGACCTGCGACTGCGCGAGGCGGTCGACCGTGAAGTCGATGGTGCCGTCGACGGCGCCGGTGCCCGCGGTCGCCGTCGCCGCGGTGGAGCTCGTGCTCGCGGTGTGCAGGTCGGTGCCTGCGGGCTTCGCGAGCTTCGCGGCCGAGTCGGCGAGCGCGGCGACCTTCGAGTTGAGCGCCTGCATCGCCGAGATGAAGTTGGTGGAGTCGGTGACCTTGTTCTTGAGCAGGGTCTGCGGAATCGCCTCCGCCTGCATCAGGCTGTCGATCAGGTCCGTCGTCTTCAGACCGCTGATGAGCCCGTCGATGGCCATGCCCATGCGGTGGTCTCCCTCCTACGACGGTGGTTCCGGGTGCTGCGGTGGTGCGGGGTGGTGCGGCGGCCGGGGCACGCTTTGGGGACTACGCCCCGGCCGCCGGGCCTGATCAGCGGAGCAGCTGCAGGACGCCCTGGTTGGACTGGTTCGCCTGGGCGAGCATCGCGGTGCCGGCCTGCGACAGGATGTTGGAGCGGGTGTACTTCACCATCTCCTCCGCCATGTCGGTGTCGGTGATGCGGCTGGACGCGGCCGAGAGGTTCTCCTTCGAGACGTTCAGGCTGCGAACGGCCGACTCGAACCGGTTCTGCGAGGCGCCGAGCTCCGAGCGGGCGGTCGAGATCGCGGTGATCGCGGTGTCGATCGCCGTGATGGTCGTGTTCGCCGTCGCGTTGTCGGTGACGACGAAGCCCGTGGCGCCGGTGGCGCTGCTGAGCGTGCCGACCGAGGTGGCGACGTCGGCCAGGCTGACCTGGATGGTGTCGTTCGCCGTCGAGCCCGCGCCGACCTGGAAGTTCAGCGAGCCGCCCTTGAGCAGGTCGATCCCGTTGAAGTTGGTGCCGTTGGTGATGCGGTTGAGCTCCTTGCCCAGCTCGTCGGCCTCCGTCTTGATCGCCGCGCGCGAGGTCGCGTTGTTCGAGTCGTTGCCGCCCTGCACCGCGAGGTCGCGCATGCGCTGCAGGATGGAGTGGACCTCGGTGAGCGAGCCTTCAGCGGTCTGCACGACGCTGATGCCGTCCTGAGCGTTGCGGGCGGCGACGGTCAGACCGCCGACCTGCGACTTCAGGCCCTCCGAGATGGCGAGGCCCGCCGCGTCGTCCGCCGCACGGTTGATGCGGAGGCCGCTGGACAGCTTCTCAAGCGACTTCGAGAGGTCGCTCTGCGTGTTGTTCAGGTTGCGGTAGGCGTTGTTCGCCGCGATGTTGGTGTTGATCTGCATACCCATGATGTTTCCTCCATGACTGGGTGGTGGTTCGCGGCCCTTCCGTGGTCCGCATCAGCCTCTATCGGCTGTCTGATTCATCCCGTTAGCAGCGATCTGCTCCTGAGTTTTTCGCCTCTGCGATGCGGTTCTGGCGGAGAAAGTCAGGAGCTGATGGCTCAGGACGCCCGGGCAGAGCTCGGGGACGTGGGGGAGAGGCGCGAGACGCCCGCGACCGCGTGCTGCGCGAGACGCGCCAGGTAGGCGCTGCGCCGGGCTTGGGAGGTCTTCGCCTCGATGATGACGGGGTCGCCCTCGTCGGCGTAGTGGGTGGCCATGCCCTCGCGCATGAGGCGGATGGCCTCCGAGCGCTGCTGCGAGACGGCCGAGTGGGTGATGCCCAGTTCCTCCGCGATCTCGGTCACCGTGCGGTCGTCGAAGTAGATCGCCTCGACGATCGACCTCATCCGGTCGGGGAGGGCGGCGACCGCGGCGCGGACGTACGCGGTCTGCTCGCCGGCCAGCAGCGAGTCCTCCGGGCCGACGGTCTCCGAGACGAGCAGCGGTTCGATGGTCTCGTCGAGCGCGGTCACCGTGCGGGAGGCGTCGGCCAGGCCGGCCGCGGCCGTCTCGCGGTCCACACCGAGCGCGTTCGCGATCTCGTCGACGCTCGGCGTGCGCCCGAGGGCCGCCGTCAGGCTCTCCCGGACCGCCAGCGTCTCCTTGATGCGTTTGCGAGCGGAGCGGGTGGCCCAGTCGGATGCGCGCAGTTCGTCGGCGAGCGCACCGACGATGCGGGTCCGTGCGTACGCACCGAACGGGACGCCGGTGGTGGCGTCGTAGGCGTCCGCCGCCATGACCAGGGCGACGGCCCCGGCCGAGGCCAGGTCGTCGCGCGACAGGTGGGTGGCGCGGGAGCACAGGTCGGAGACCAGATAGCCGACGAGCGGCAGGTTCTCCACGACGAGCGTGTTGCGTTCGTTCCGGTTCACGCTGGGCGACCCCTCTTCATCGGACGGGTACCGCGTCCCGTCCTCGTTCGGGGAGGGCGTGACAGGGTACTCGGGCGGTGCGGTGGATGCTCGGGCTGGGTCGGGTGCCGAGCGGGTTGCTAGGAGTCTTCCGCTGTTCACGGTAACAATTCGAGACTGTTCAGATTGCATGCTTTCTGTCCCCATTACGGGGCAGTCCGTACCCCCAGTACGGGGAATACTGACAGCACCCCGATAAGCGGTACGTCGTGCCCTTCACCCGGGCCATCACGCGCCTAACATCGGGCGCAAGCGTGCCGATGGTCTGGGATGGCGGAACACATCCACCCCGCCTTCGGACCCGAGGAGACCAGGTGCGCACATCGACTCACGAGGAAGTTGGTAGCGACATGGCCGCGAGCGAACTCTCTGCGCAGCTCTGGAAGGAACGCGAGCTCCTCGAGCTCCTGCTGTTCAAGCTGGAGGAGGAGCAGCTGCTGCTGATCGCGGGCAAGTCCCGCTGGATCTCGCACGCCACCCGCGAAGTCGAGCAGGTCATCGAGCGGATGCGCGCCGTCGGTCTTGCCCGGACGGTCGAGGTCGCCGCGCTGGCCGAGGAGTGGGGTCTCGACCAGGATGCGACCCTGCGCGAGCTCGCCACCGGCGCCCCCGACGGCATCTGGTCCGACATCTTCGGGTCGCACCTCGCGGCCATGACCGAGCTGACCGCGCAGATCGCGGAGGTGCGCGACACCAACGAGCGTCTGCTCCGCGAGGCCGCGCGCTCCACGCAGGAGACGCTGAGCTCGTTGTCGGGCGCGGGGGAGGACCCCGGCGTGTACGGCGCGGGCGGCGCAGGCCGCGCGGGGGACACCGCGCGCTTCTTCGACACGGAGGCCTGACCGGATGAGCACCTTCAGCGGCCTGAACACCGCCTACACCGGGCTCGTCGCCGCCAAGGCGGGGCTCGACGTGGTCGGCCAGAACCTCGTGAACGCGAACACGCAGGGCTACACGCGGCAGCGGGTCACGACGTCCGGCGTGCCGGCCCTGTCGTCCGCCGGTCTGTTCAGCGGCGGCGTCCGCCCCGGACAGGGCGTCACCGTCGACGGCATCCAGCGCCTCGACGACGCCGCCCTGGATGCGCGGGTGCGCACGACCACCGCGCTCTCCGGCTACACGAACACCCGTGCCGACGCCCTGGCGACCCTTGAACAGTCGCTCAACGAGCCGGGAACGAACGGACTGTCGGCCCAGCTGCAGAAGTTCTGGTCGGCCTGGGGGGATGTGGCGAACCAGGCGGGGGAGCAGGCGCCCGCCGGCGTGCTGCTCGGCCAGGCGGGAAGCCTCGTCACCCAGCTGCAGACCGGCTACCGGGCCGTCGACGACCAGTGGAGCACGCTCCGCACGTCGATGGACGGCATGGCCTCCGACCTGAACACCGCAGCGACCGCCGTCGCCGACCTCAACGGCCGCATCCGCTCCGCCCTGGCGTCGGGGCAGTCGGCGAACGAGCTGCTCGACCGGCGCGACCTGCTCACCGCATCCATCGCCAAACTCGCCGGCGGTGTCGTCCGGCCGAACGACGACGGCACGGTGGATGTGCTGGTCGGCGGAAACGCGCTGGTGTCCGGGACCAGCACCAACCTCGTGAAGGCAGCGGGCGCCACGCGCATGGCGGATGCCGCGACGGACCCGGCCCGCCTCGAGTGGGCCTACCGGCCGGGTGCCGCGATCTCTCTGGAAGGCGGCTCGATCGCCGGGGCGGTCTCCACCCTCGCACCCGCCGACGCCTCCGGGACCGGGGGAGTGCTGGCCGAAGCGGCCGTGAGCTACAACGCGTTCGCCGTCACGCTCGCCCAGCGGGTGAACGCGGTCCACGCGACGGGTGCGACCCCCACGGGCGCAACGGGGCTCGACTTCTTCGCCATCGACCCCGCCCAGCCGGCCGCACTGGGCCTCTCCGTCGTCCCGACCGGCGTCGGGCAGATCGCGACGGGAACGCCCGGGGCCGGCGGGACGGACGGCAGCATCGCCGACGCCATCAGCCAGCTCGGCACCGGCCCGAACGCGGTCGACAAGCAGTGGTCGTCGTTCGTCGTGCGGGTCGGCGTCGCCAGCCGCACCGAGAAGCAGCAGTCGGACCTCGCCGACCTCGCGACCAGTGCGGCGACCAACGCCCAGCTGTCCGGCTCCTCCGTCGACCTCGACGAGGAGAACATGAACATGCTGTCCTTCCAGCACGCCTACCAGGGCGCCGCGCGCGTGATGACCGCCGTGGACGAAGCCCTCGATGTGCTCATCAACCACACCGGACTCGTCGGGAGATAGCCGTGATCAGCCGCGTGACCAACGCCACCCAGACTCTCAACGCCCAGCGGAACCTGCAGCTCAGCCTGCAGCGCCAGGCGCAGCTGTACGACCAGGCGACCAGCCGCCGGCTGCTCAACAAGCCGTCGGACGACCCCACGGCGACGGCCAGCGCCATGGGCGTCCGGTCGGATGCGGCAGCCACGGCGCAGTATCAGCGCAACGTCGGCAACGGCGACGCCTGGCTGACCACGGCCGACTCCGCTCTCACCTCCGTCGAGACGCTCATGCGCCGCGTCCGCGACCTCACCCTGCAGGGAGCGAACGACGGCGCCATGTCGCCCGAGGCGAAGGAGTCGATCGCGACGGAGCTCGACGGCCTGAAGAAGAGCCTCCTGTCGCTCGCCAACACCACCTACCTCGGCCGCACGGTGTTCGCGGGCAACTCGGACGCGGGCGTCGCGTTCCAGCCGGACTACTCGTTCACCGGGACGGCGGGAAGTACAGTGGAGCGCAGGATCGGCCCCGACACCACGGTGCGGGTGGATGCGGACGGCGCCGCGGTCTTCGGAACCGGCTCGTCGTCGGTGTTCGCGCTGATCGACAACACCGTGAACGACCTCCGCACGGGTGTGAACGTCACCCCGCGCCTCGCGGAGATCGACGACAGGATGAAGGCGATCGTGGGAGAGCACGCGGAGGTCGGCGGCCGGCAGACCCGGATCGACAAGGCCAAGGACACCCTCGCCGTCGGGGCCAACGCGCTGGAAGGCCAGCGCTCGTCTCTCGAGGACGTCGACCTGAGCAAGGTGATCCTCGACCTCAAGACCCAGGACGTGAACTACCAGACCGCGATCGCCGTCACGGCCCGCGTTCTGCAGCCGACCCTGATGGACTTCCTCCGGTGAGCGCCGTCCGCTTCCTCACCCCGCCGCCCGGACTGGAGCCCCTGGACGCGTTCGACCTCGACCCGGTCGCCGGCGCGGACGGCCTGTACACGCTCGCCTCCGTCGAGCGGCCCGAGATCCGGCTGTTCACGATCGACGCGGAGCGGCACCTGCCGGGCTACTCCCCGGAGCTGCCGGACGATCGCGCCGCCGAGCTCGGCATCGCCGAGGCGGCGGACGCGCTGCTGCTCGTCGTCGTCACGCCGTCGCGCGAGGGCAGCACCGTCAACCTGATGGCGCCGGTCATCGTCAACCGGGCGAGCGGGGCGGCGCTGCAGCTGGTGCTCGACGACGACGCGTTCCCCGTGCGTGCGGAACTGGCGGAGCTGGCCGGGGCCTAGTCCTCCTGGCCGGCTATCCGGCCTTCTTCGCCGGGCAGGGCGCCGCCTTCGTCAACGCATCGACCGTCTGCTGCTCCGACCAGGGCAGCGAGGCGACGACCTTCGCGCCCTTCTCCTTCGCCGGCGTCTTGGAGACGATGGAGGCGAGGCGCTGAGCCAGGAGCTGGGCGAATCCCGGCCCGGCCGTCGAGTTGTTGAGCGCGACCACGATCGTCAGACCCGACGCCGGGTCCGTGTACACCGCCGAGAGGTAGCCCGGCACCGCACCGCTGCTCCCGCGCAGGGGTCCGAGCAGCTCCATCCCGAGCCCATAGCGCTCCCACGACTGGCCGATCGCGATTCCGTCGGCCTGGGCAGCGCGCGACTTCTCGCTGAGGAGGCTGCCGGACGCGAGCGCCTGCCCGAAGGCCTTCATGTCCGAGACGGTCGAGACCACTCCGCCCGCGGTCCACCCCTGCGACGGCGACATGCTGCTGACGTCGCGCATCGGCTCGCAGACGATGGCGCCCGCCCCGTCCAGCCCTGCCGAGTAGCCGGCGGCATGGGGTCCGGGAACCGTGAACTGCGCACTCTCCGGCAGGGAGCTCGCTGTCATCCCGAGCTTGTCGAAGATGTAGTGCTTGTAGAGGTCCTGCCAGCTGCGGCTCGTCGCGTTCTGCAGGGCCATGCCGAGGAGCACGGCATTCGTGGACGAGCGGCCCCACTTCTCTCCGGGTTTGCCGACGCGCTGCATCGCGATCCCATCGCTGGCCAGCTCCAGCGCGGGCCACTGGCGCGTCGGGTTCATCAGGAACTCCGGGTTGAGCTGCGCGACATAGTCGCCGATTCCCGAGGTGTCCTGGCAGAGCTCGCGGAGTGTGACGCCCTCCACCCCGACCAGCCCGGGCAGCCACTTGGTGAGCGGATCGTCGAGTCCGACCTCGCCCTCGTCGACGAGTTGCAGCAGAACCGTGCAGGTCATCGGCGTGGTGTTCTGGCCGACACGGAAGCGCATGGACTCGCTGACGGGCTTCGATCCTCCGCGGGTCGTCGTGCCCTGCGCCGTCGTCCACGATCCGGCCCAGGGCGCCCAGACGCCGGCGAAACCGGCGGAGGCGTCCGCGAGCGTCATGGCGTCGGTGATCGCCGCCGAGAGCCGCTTCTCGACGGCTCCGTCGAATCCGCCCTTCTGCTGCTCGGGCAGTTTCGCTCCGGCCGTGGAGGTGCACGCCGAGAGGACGAGCGCCACGAGTCCCGCGGTCGCGGCGAGCGCGATCCGCCCGAACGTCGTGTGTCGTCGCATCGATACAACCCCCGCGGTGTCGGCCCTGCGTGTCCAGCGATTGTAACGTGCGGCAGAAACCCTTCCGTCGCGCAAGGGGCTGTGGCCGCAATCCGATCGGGTCGATGCTGCGAATGGACAAGTGAGGCGCGCGTCCGTGCGCCGTCCTATGGAAGGAACAGACAATGCGCACATCTCCGAACCGGCTCGTCGCCACTATTTTCGGAGCGGTCTACCTGCTGGTGGGGCTGCTCGGGTTCGCTGTCACCGGAGGCGTCGGCTTCGTCGCCACCAAGGGCGGTCTGCTCCTGGGCATCTTCGAGGTCAACCCGCTTCACAACATCGCCCACCTCCTCATCGGCGCGGCCCTGCTGATCGCCGGCCTGACCCGCGTCGCCGCCGCCAAGGCCGTGAACACCACGATCGGAGCGGTCTACCTCCTCCTCGGCATCGTCGGCTTCTTCCTGGTCGGCACGGGCGCGAACATCCTCGCTCTGAACACGCCCGACCACTTCCTCCACCTGGTGAGCGCGATCGTCCTCCTCGGAACCGGCCTCGGCGCCGACCGCGGAACGCGCGCCACGACGGCCGCCGCCTGACCGGCGGGGCCACGGCTCCCATGAGCAGGATGACAGGAACGCTGCGGACCACCCCCGTCGCCTCGGCCACAACGGCCGTCGCGGTGGGCTCGGCGACCCGCGCCTTCCTCGCCGTGGCCGCTCTGGGGGCGGGGCTGCTTCACGCGGCGCTCGCCCCCAGCGCACCCCCTGCCCTGCTGGCCGGCTTCCTCCTGCTCGCCGTCGCGGAGCTGGGATGGGCGGTCGCCACCCTCGCACGGGATCGCCCGCCGGCGTTCCGGCTTGTCCCCGCCCTCGCCCTGCTGCCCGTCGGGATGTGGGCGGCGCTCGCGATCGCCGGCGCAACGGCCTCCGGCGGCACCGTGCTCGCGCTCCCGCTCATCCCGATGGGCGCGGCCTCCCTCCTCGACGTCGCCGTCGCGGCGACCGCCGCTGTCGTCCTCCGTTCCGGCAATCCCCGGCCGGACCAGGGCGGACTGCGCTTCTTCATCGCCCTCGCGCTCAGTGCGTGCGCGGTGTGCGCCGTCACCATCCCGGCGCTCGGGCTCACCGACGCCGGCATCGCCGCCGTGACGGTGCACCAGCACCACTGACGCTCGCCAGCGCGGGGTCAGCGCATAGTCAGCGACGGGTCAGCGCAAAGGACTCCCCGCCGAACCGCACGATCGACCCGGGGTCGACCTCGTGCCGCGTGTTCGGGTCGCAGGCGAACGTGCCTTCGCCCGGGTACGTGATTGTCGTGCCGTTGGCCGACCCCAGGTCCATCACCCAGAACACGCCGTCGTACTGGCCGAACGCCAGGTGGGCGCGGGACACCGACTTCACGTCGTCCTGGATCGTGATCAGCTGGACGTGGCCCGGGTCGTCCATCTCGGTGCCCGGCGTGTGCACGGCCGGATTGCGGCCGATCACACCGTTGCCGCTCGTCTCGACATGCTGCCCGTCGCTGAAGTCCAGCACGAAGGTCACCGCCACGTCCGGCCCCTCTCCCGTTCCGCCATCAGGGTTCTCGTCATCCGGCCTGCGCGCCGGCGACCGGCATCGTCACCGGCCGGGCATCGCGCATGAAGCGCTCGACGTCCGGGTCGACCGTGATGTCGCTCGGCCGCAGCGGTCTCGTCAGGTAGAGCCCCTCGAGCGTCGTGATCCGGCTCAGGGCGACATAGGTCTGGCCCGAGGTGAACGCGCGCGTGCCGAGGTCGACGATCGCCGCGTCGTACGTCTTGCCCTGCGACTTGTGGATGGTGACCGCCCAGGCCAGCCGCAGCGGGAACTGCGTGAACTCCGCCACCACGTCCTTCGTCAGCTTCTTCGTCTCGGGCGACCAGGTGTAACGGAACTTCTCCCAGATCGCCGGTTCGACCTCGTGCACCTCCCCGTCCACATCCACGTAGACGTTGGAGTCGATGCGCGTCACCGTGCCGATGGTGCCGTTCACCCAGCGCGGCCCGTCGCCCTGCCCGACATCGTTGCGGAGGAACATCACCTGGGCGCCCACCTTGAGCTCGAGTGACTCGTCCGCCGGGTAGTTGCGCCCGCCGAAGTCGCCGCTGACCTCGGCCTTCGCCGTGAGCACGCGGCCCGGCAGCCGCTCCAGCGCGTGCGCGTTGATGCGGTTCACCGTGTCGTTGCGGGTCGCGAGGGTGATGGTGCCGTCGTCGGGTGCCGGCCGGGCGCCCACCTCGTTGAGGCGGTCCGCGATCTCCTTGGTCACCTGGCCGTGTCGCACCGCGTTGAGCATGAACCGGAAGTCGGACTCGTGCTGACGGTGCACCTGCAGCAGCTCGACGATCCGCAGGTCGGTCTCCTGCCACACGCGCGCGTCGAAGAACCACATCGAGCGGTAGGTGTCGGCGAAGTAGGCGCGCTCTTCGCGGTCGCCCGGCACGGGCGCCAGCTGGTACGGATCGCCGAACAGCACGACCTGGACGCCCCCGAACGGCTCCCCGGCGCGCTGGCGCGCCTGGCGCAGGCTGCGGTCCACCGCATCCATCAGGTCGGCGTTGACCATCGACACCTCGTCGATGACGAGCGTGTCGATGCTGTTCAGCAGCTTGCGCAGCTCGGCGCTCTGGTCGATGGCGTGGTCGGCGATGACACCGATCGGCAGACGGAACAACGAGTGGATGGTCTGGCCGCCGACGTTCAGGGCGGCCACACCCGTCGGGGCCGAGATCACGATGGACTTCTCGGTGTTCCAGGAGAGGTGGTTGAGCAGCGTCGACTTGCCGGTTCCGGCACGGCCGGTCACGAAGACATGCTCGCGGGTGTGCTCGATGAGCTCGTACACCGCCTGCTGCTCCGGCGAGAGGGAAAGCCGGCCCATCCCCGCCCCTTCCGTGTCGCCCGACCTGCCGGACTACTCTAACCCGGCGCAGCGTCCCGGGGCCGCTCATCCACAGGACCCTAGGATGGCCTCATGGCTGTGGGGGATGCGCACGCGCACCGACGCGCCGTCCTCCTCTGGTCGGGTGTCGGCATCCTCCTCATCGTCGCTTTCCTGGCGGCCCTCGGGGCGGTGCAGCGTGCGTACTACAGCCCGAGCGGGTTCGTCGCCGCCTTCGCCCAGTCCATCGCGTCGCACGACGTGCCCACGGCGCTCGCGATGCCCGGAGCGGATCCGACCGCCTCGGCCCTGACGGCCGCCCGCCTCCCCGGCGACGCCTCCCGCGAGCTGCTGCGGTCGGACATCCTGCCGGCCGTGCGCGATGTCGCCGTCGCCTCCGACACCGCCGGAGCGGACGGCGTCCATACGGTCGTCGTCACAGCGGTCGCGAACGGCGACCCGGTGTCCGCCACCTTCCGCGTGCGGCAGACCGGCGCCGTCCTCGGCATCCTTCCCACCTGGGCGTTCGCCTCCCCTCCCGTCGGCGTCGCGCGCATCACGGTCGCCCACGCCTCCACGTTCACCGTGGGAGGGCACACGGTGAGCCCGCGGGCGGCATCGCCCGATCAGCCCGCTGACGCCTTCACGCTCTCGGCCGACTACCTCGTGCTTCCGCTCGCGCCCCTCGAGCTCCGGCACGATTCGCGCTATGTCCGCGCCTCGCCCGTCACCGCGTCCGCCTCCCCCGGGCGGATCACCGAGACCACGGTGGATGCCCAGCCCACCCGCGCGTTCACCTCGGCGGTGCAGAAACAGGTCGACGGCTTCCTCGACCGGTGCGCGGAACAGCACGTGCTCCAGCCGGCCGGGTGCCCGTTCGGCGTCGAGATCGACGACCGCGTCCAGGGCGATCCGTCGTGGTCGATCGACACCTACCCCGACGTCCGGCTGCAGGCGGGCGACGCGGGATGGGTCACCGGCCGGATGGTCGGCGTCGCCCACCTCGATGTGACCGTCCAGTCGCTGTTCGACGGAACGGTCACCCCGCGCAGCGACCCGGAGCCGTTCGCCATGAGTCTCAGCAGCGTCACCATCCGCTCGGACGGCTCGCTCGACATCGTCGTCGCCCAGGAGCAGTAGCCGCGGGATCCCCAGACGCTCTCGGGCGCCGCGGGAGCCGCGGGAGGATCAGCGGGAGACGCGATCGCGGTCGGCCATGCGCGCCAGCCGCTCGTTGTAAGCGTTCAGCTCGGCGTCGCCCGTCCGGTCCGCGTTCCGATCGCGCCGCTTCGTCTCGCGCTCGTCGCTGCGGCTCCACTGGATCGCCACGACGATGGCGAGGATGACGGTCGGGATCTCGCCGATGCTCCACGCGATCCCGCCGCCGGCCTGCTGGTCGACCAGCGGGGAGTCGCCCCAGATGCGGCCCATCGCGCCGAACCAGTCCGCGAGCAGCAGGCCGTGCATCTGCATGATCGAAAGCCCGAAGAAGGCGTGGAACGCCATCGTGAGCAGCAGGAGGAGCAGCCGGAACGGGTACGGCAGCCGGTACTTGACCGGGTCGATGCCGATCAGCGACTGCACGAACAGGTAGCCGGTGATCAGGAAGTGCACGATCATCCACTCGTGCCCGATGTGGTCGGTCGTCGCCCAGCGGAAGACGGGTGTGTAGTAGAAGACCCAGAGCGAGCCGGCGAACAGGACCGCCGCGACGATCGGGTTGGAGATCACCGACGCGAAGCGCGAGTGCACCGCGAGCAGCAGCCACTCGCGGCCGCCGCGCGAGCCGTCGCGGCGCTTCCGGATCGCCCGCGCCGCCAGCGTGATCGGGGCACCGGGGACGAGCAGCAGGGGCACGCCCATCGTCAGCACCATGTGGGCGGACATGTGCGCCGAGAAGAGGTACTTCTCGTAGACGTTGACGCCGCCGTTGGTGATGTAGAAGAGCAGGACGATGCCCAGCGTCCACAGCACCGTGCGGTAGATCGGCCACTTATCGCCGCGCTTCCGCAGCCGCCAGACCGCGGCGAAGTAGAAGAACAGGCCGAAAGCGCAGGCGAGCACCCAGAGCAGGTCGAAGTTCCACGACGTGAAGAGGCGGTCCCAGGTGAGAGCGGGAGGCAGCTTCTCGCCCGTGAGGATCTCGGCGGGCGTCGGGGTGGCCGCGCGCGTCTCCGGCACCGGCGTGACCGTTCGGGCGAGCGCTGCGGCGACACCGGACGCGATGCCCATGAACGCCAGCTCGGCCACGACGATCCACCAGAAGCTCCGCGGCTCGCCGGACTGCTTGAGCCGCCCGATGAAGTAGCGCCGCTGGGCGAGACCGAAGAGGCCGAGCACGACCAGCGCGGCGACTTTGACCAGCACCAGGATGCCGTACGGCGTCGCCAGCTCGGCGAGCGTTCCGACGCGGAGCTCGGCGTTGACGTACCCCGAGGCCGCCACGACGACGAAGCAGATCAGCGCGACCGTCGAGTAGCGCTCGAGGACGGTGACGAGACGCCCGTTCCCCAGCCGCTGCTTGACCACGATGAGCGTCACCAGGCCGCCCAGCCAGATCGCCGCGAACAGCACGTGAAGTCCGAACGAGGTCACCGCGGCGTCGTGACCGGCCGCCTCGGCACTGTGGCCCTGCTGCGCCATCGGCACGACGGTCGCCATGGCCAGCAGGGTGACGAAGACGATCGCGGTCTGATTGCGCACGGCGAAGCAGAGCACCGTGACGGCCGCGGCGATGAGCGTGATCCCGAGCCACGCCTGGCCGAGCGACACGCTCGTGATGAACGAGCTCAGCCCGTTGCTGAACGTCGCATCGAACGACCAGGGCACATTCGACACGCTGACGAACGTGAGCAGGCCCGTCGCGGCGGAGGCGACCGTCATCACCGCGGCGCTGCCCGCGGCGAAGTCGAGTGCGTTGCCGTACTCGTCGCGATCCGGGCTGAACGCGAAGCACGCCAGGACGAGCGCGCCCACCGTGCCCGCCAGGCTCAGATTGACCACGAGGGTCGCCGCCGGGAGTCCCCACCGCACGAGAGCGCCCGGGTCCGCGAGCAGCGGGGCCGCGGCACCTCCGCCGAACGCGAGGGCGGCGATCATCGCCGCCACGGCTGCGAGGAGCAGCGCGGCAGGGCCGATCACGCGGAGGATTCGAGGCACCCGTCCAGCCTACGTCCCCCGCCCTGGACGGCCGCCCACAGGCTGCCCGGCCGCGGACACGACGAAGGCGGCGCCGCGTGATGCGGCGCCGCCTTCGGGCAAAGCTGGGAAGGACTACTTGACGGCAGCCTTGAGCTTCGAGCCCGCGGTCAGCTTGACGCGGTGGCCGGCCGGGATCGAGATCTCCTCGCCGGTCTGCGGGTTGCGGCCGGTGCGGGCAGCGGTCTCGCTGCGCTCGGCGGCGAGCCAGCCGGGGATGGTGACCTTGCCGCCCTTGGCGACGGTCTCGCTGATGGTGCTGAAGAACGCGTCGACGACGCTCGAGACGGTGGCCTGGCTCTGACCCGACGCCGCAGCGACGGCAGCAACGAGCTCGGTCTTGTTCAGGTTGTCAGCCATTGAGTGTCCTCCTCGGACCTTGTGCTGGATCTACAGCTTTCTTGTGGAACGGTTGAGGCCACAGGGGGCCGTAACGTTTGGTCGGTTGACCGCCTTGAATGTATCAGAAACCCGCGGAAACACGCGGAACTTCGCGCTCTTTCACCCACATCGGACCGGATGCGCAGCTTCGCGCATCCCTCCGGGGACGGCGAAGGGGCGCCCGGCCGAAGCCGGACGCCCCTCGAGTGGCGTCGTCGCGCTGGGTTACCAGCTCGACTTGGTGATGCCGGGCAGCTCGCCGCGGTGCGCCATGTCACGGAAACGGACACGCGAGATGCCGAACTTGCTGAGGTTTCCGCGCGGACGGCCGTCGACCGCGTCGCGGTTGCGCACGCGGATCGGCGAGGCGTCGCGGGGGAGCTTCTGCAGGCCGATGCGGGCGGCCTCGCGGGACTCGTCGGTCCCGTTCGGGTCGACCAGGGCCTTCTTCAGCTCGGCGCGCTTCGCGGCGTAGCGCTCGACGATGACCTTGCGCTGCTCGTTCTTGGCGATCTTTGACTTCTTGGCCATGTTTAGCGCTCCTCTCGGAAGTCGACGTGCTTGCGCACTACGGGGTCGTACTTCTTGAGCACGAGTCGGTCGGGGTCGTTGCGACGGTTCTTGCGGGTCACGTAGGTGTACCCGGTGCCCGCCGTCGAACGGAGCTTGATGATCGGACGGATGTCCTGCTGCTTCGCCATGCTTAGATCTTCTCCCCACGAGCCAGGAGGTCCTTGACGACGGACTCGATGCCACGGGCGTCGATGACCTTGATGCCCTTGGCGCTCAGCGTCAGGGTGACGTTACGGCGAAGCGACGGAACGTAGTACGTCTTCTTCTGGATGTTCGGGTCGAACCGGCGCTTCGTGCGACGGTGCGAGTGCGAGATGTTGTGACCGAAGCCGGGAACGGCTCCAGTCACCTGGCACACTGCTGCCATTGCTTTCTTCTCCAATACCGTGGTGCCGGACGGCACCACCCAAGGTCACTTGTCGGCACGCGACTTCCCCGTCGCTTTCGTGATGGGGGTTTCTCGTACGATCTGAGCGGGAGGAGCCCACTCAGCCAAACATCCATGCTACGGCATGGACGCGGTGCCGGCCAAATCGCTCGTGGCCGTGCAGGACGCGCACAACCCGAAGACGTCGACGACGTGCTGCGCCTGGGTGAACCCGTGGGCGGCGGCCGCCTGCCGCGCCCACTGCTCGACCGCATCCGCCTCGATCTCGACCGTCAGGCCGCAGTTGCGGCAGATCAGATGGTGGTGGTGCCCGGTCGTGCACGCGCGGTAGAGGCTCTCGCCCTCCGGCGACTGGAGCGAGTCCGCGTCGCCCTCGGAAGCGAGGTCGGCGAGCGCGCGGTACACGGTCGCCAGGCCGATGGGGGAGCCCGCCTCGTGCAGGCTCAGGTGCAGGCCCTGCGCGCTGATGAAGCCCTCCGTCGAGGTCAGAGCCTCGCGGACGGCTTCCCGCTGCCAGGTGTTCCGCTTCACCATCCCAGGCTAGCCCGCCTGGCTCACGAGTCGCCGAGAAGCGGTCGCCGCACCGCGTCGTCGCGCACGCCGCCCGCCGGCGATGCGGCAGACGACGTAGATCAGGAACGAGATGGTCGTCACGTACGGGCTGATCGGGAGGGCGCTGCCCAGGGCGAGCAGGATGCCGCCCACCACCGACACCAGGGCGAACACCACGCTCAGCACGGGGACGCCCAGAGGCGACGACGAGATGCGCATGGCCGCGGCGGCGGGCGTCACCAGCAGCGAGAGCACGAGCAGTGCGCCGACGATCTGGACGGACACCGCGACGGCCAGGCCGAGCAGCACCATGAAGGCGAGCGCGACGAACCGGGTCGGGACGCCGCGGGAGGCCGCGACGTCCGCATCCAGACTGTCGAAGGTCAGCGGCCGCCACATCAGCAGCAGGGCGATCAGGACGATGGCGCCGATGACCAGCAGCCAGCCGAGCTGCGGGTCGTCGACCGACACGATCTGGCCGGTGAGCAGCCCGAACTTGTTCGCACTGCGGCCGGGATAGAGGGCCAGCGCCAGGATGCCGAGGCCCAGGCCGAAGGGCATCAGCACGGCGATGATCGAGTTGCGGTCGCGCGCCTTCGCGCCGAGCAGGCCGATCAGCACGGCCGCGACCAGCGATCCGGCGAGCGAACCCGCCACGACGTTGACGCCGAACAGGAGGGCGATCGCCGCGCCGGCGAAGGAGAGCTCGCTGATGCCGTGCACCGCGAACGCCATGTCGCGCTGCATGACGAAGACGCCGATCAGACCGCCGACGATGCCGAGGACGGCTCCGGCGAAGATGGAGTTCTTCACCAGCAGGAGCAGCTCGCCGTAGTCGGTGAAGTCGAACAGCTGCTGCCAGAGATCCAGGTGCATCATGCGGCCGGCTCCGGGTGCTCTGCGCGGGTGTGGATGTGGGGGTCGTGCGTCTCGGCGTCGGGGATGCCGACGACGACGATCCGCCCGCGACTGCGGATGACGTCCACCGGCGTCCCGTACAGGTCCGTCAGCACCTCGCTGCGCAGCACCTCGTCGGGGGTGCCGGTGCGGAAGCGGCCGCCGGCCAGGTAGAGGACGCGGTCGACCATCCCGAGCACCGGGTTGACGTCGTGGGTCACGAAGACGACGGCGCTCCCGTGTTCGCGGCGGCGACGGTCGATGAGCTCGCTCACGCCGCGCTGGTGCTGCAGGTCGAGCGACAGCAGCGGTTCGTCGCAGAGCAGGAGCGCCGGGTCGCCCGCGAGCGCCTGCGCGACGCGCAGCCGCTGCTGCTCGCCGCCGGACAGCGAGCCGACGGCCGTGTCCGCATAGCGGCGAGCGCCGACGGAGTCGATGAGCCGGTCGACCTGCTCCCGGTCGGAGCGCCGGGGGAGCGGGAGGCCCCAGCGGTGCCCGTTGACGCCGAGGGCGACGAGGTCGCGGGCGCGCATGGGTGTTCCGGCGGGGATGAGCTTCTGCTGGGGGATGTAGCCGATGCGGCGGTCGCCGCGGCGCACGGGGTGGCCTTCGAACGCGATCTCGCCGCTGTCGAGGCGCTGCTGCCCGAGGATCGTCCGCAGCAGGCTCGTCTTGCCCGAGCCGTTCGGCCCGAGCACGGCGACGAACTCGCCCGCGTGCACGTCGAGGTCGAGCCCGCTCCACAGCGTGCGGTCGCCGAAGCCGAGGGACGCATCGCGCAGGCGCAGCACCACATCCCTGGCGTCGGGGACGGGCACGCGTTCGAGCGGTTCGGTCATTTCGCCAGCGCGTCCTTCACGGCGTCCAGGTTGCCGCGCATCCACTCGATGTAGTGCGTTCCTGCGGGGAGGGTCTCGGTGACCGGCACCACGGGGATGCCCGCGGCCTTCGCGGCGGACAGCACCTTCTCGGTCTCGGCGCCGGTGGTCTGCTCGTTGTAGGCGAGGAGCTTCACCTCGTGACCGCTGAACAGCTGGAGGGTGTCCTTCAGCACGACCGGGGAGACGTCGGTCTCCTCCTCGATCGCCGCGCTGAACTTCTCGGGCGTCTTGTTGACGAGCCCGATGGCGTCGAGCAGGTAGAGCGGCACGGGCTCGGTGATGGCGACGCCCTCACCGGCGTACGACGCCTTCAGGTCGGCTTCCGTCGCCTCGAGGGCGGAGACCTTCTCGGTGAAGGCAGCGGCGTTCTTCTCGAAGGTCGCCTTCTTCGACGGGTCGGCGGCGCCCAGGGCGTCGGCGAGCGCGCCGGCGAAGGTCGAGACGGTCGGGAAGTCGTACCAGACGTGCTCGTTGAGCTCGCCGCCGACGGGCTTCTTGCCCGACAGGTCGACGACGTTCAGAACCTTCACGTCGCTGTTCTTCGCGCCCTTCACGAGGGTCTGCATGTAGTCGTCGTAGCCTCCGCCGTTCTCGATGACGACGTCGGCTTTGGAGACGGCGAGCTGGTTCTGCGCGCTGGCCTCGAACGAGTGCGGATCCTGGGCCGGGTCGGTCATGAGGGAGGTGACGTGAACGGCGTCGCCGCCGATGGTGGTGGCGATGTCGCCGTACACGTCGGTGCTGGCGACGACGCGAAGGGTGCCGTCGTCGGACCCCGCCGACGACGAGGAGCAGCCGGCCAGGGTCAGGGCGATGGCGGCCGCGGTGAGAGCGGAGACGAGGGAACGCGTCTTCATGGATGAGCCTGTCTAAGTCGCGAACGACGTCGAGAAGTGGATGCCCGCGGTCGCGGGCACCGGCTCAGGCTACGGCTTATTGAAAATGATTGTCAAATTCAATCGAGGAGGAGCGCCGGCTCCTCGATGATCGACGCGACGTCGGCCAGGAAGCGCGACGCCACGTCGCCATCCACGACCCGGTGATCGAACGAGGCGCCCAGCGTGGTGACGTAGCGGGGACGCACCTCGCCGTCGACGACCCACGGCTTCTGCTTGATCGTGCCGAGGGCGACGATGCCGACCTCGCCGGGGTTCAGGATGGGCGTGCCGGTGTCCATCCCGAACACGCCGATGTTCGTGATGGTGATGGTTCCGCCGCTCATGTCGGCCGGCGGCGTCTTGCCGTCGCGGGCCGTCAGGGTCAGCTGCTCGAGGGCGCGCGCCAGCTCGAGCAGGGTCATGCCCTGCGCCTCCTTGATGTTCGGCACGATGAGCCCCCGCGGGGTCGCCGCGGCGATTCCGAGGTTCACGTAGTGGCGGACGATGATCTCCTCGTCCGTCCACGCCGAGTTCACGGTGGGGTTGCGGCGCACGGCCCAGATGATCGCCTTCGCCATGATCAGCAGCGGCGACACCTTGACGCCGGCGAAGTCGGCCGAGTTCTTGAGGCGCTTGACGAACTCCATGGTGCGGGTCGCATCCACGTCGACGAACAGGCTCACGTGCGGAGCGCTGAACGCGCTCGAGGTCATGGCGTTGGCGATCGCCTTGCGGACGCCCTTGACGGGGATGCGCTCCTCGCGGTCGTTCGGCCACTCCGGCGTCTGGATGTTGCGGAACACGGTGACCTGCGACGCCTCGCGCAGCACGTCGTCGCGGGTGACGTCGCCGACCGGGCCCGTCGGCGTGACGACGGTGATGTCGACGCCCAGGTCTTTGGCGAGCTTGCGAACGGGGGGCTTGGCGATGACCGGGCCGCCGGCGTGCGGCACCGAAGCGGTGTGCGCCGAAGCGGTGTGCGCCGGGGCGGCGGGCGCAGGCGCGGCGGGCGCCTGCTGTGTGGCCGGCGCGGCGGGAGCGGCCGCCGCCGGGGCGGGCGCGGCGGGTGCCGGCTGCTGCGCGACCGAGCCCGAGAACGACACAGGGATCGACGCCGTCCCCGGGTGCGAGACCCGGCGGCGGCGACTGGTCCCGTGGCCGGCGGATCCGTAGCCGACCAGGACGGCGCCCGGCTTCGGCTCGTCCTCGTGGGAGACGCTCGCGGCGGTGTCGGCCGCGACCTCTTCGGCGGGCTCCGGCTCGCGCGCGGGGGGTTCGACCGGCTCGCCGCCGGCCGTGACGGTGAAGATCGGGGTGCCGACCTCGACGGTCTGGCCCTCCGAGACGAGGAGTTCGCCGACCGTTCCCTCGAACGGGGACGGCAGCTCGACGAGCGACTTCGCAGTCTCGATCTCGACGATCACCTGGTTGACCGCGACCTGCTCGCCCGGGGTCACCTTCCACGAGACGATCTCCGCCTCGGTCAGGCCCTCGCCCACATCGGGCAGGAGGAACTGGGACTCGCTCATGTGCGACTTCTCTCTGTCAGTCTCTCGGCGGGCTCTGCCGCCGGTGGATGCGCCGGGCGTCAGTAGGCGAGCGCCCGGTCGACGGCCTCGAGGATGCGGTCGGCGTCGGGGAGGTAGATCTCCTCGAGCTTCGCCGGCGGGAAGGGGACATCGAAGCCGGAGACGCGGAGAATGGGCGCCTCCAGCGAGTAGAACGCCTTCTCGGCCACCGTCGCCGCGACCTCGGAGCCTACCGAGACGTTGCTCGGCGCCTCCTGGGCGACGATGAGCCGGCCGGTCTTCTGCACGGATGCGATCACCGGACCGTAGTCGACGGGGGAGAGCGAGCGGAGGTCGACGACCTCGAGGCTGCGGCCCTCCTCCGCGGCGAGCTCCGCTGCGCGCAGGGCGACGCTCACCATGCCGGCCCACGCCACGATGGTCGCGTCGGTCCCGGTGCGGACGACCCGGCTGGCGTGCAGCGGCGTCGGGTTCTCGACGACGTCGACCTCGCCCTTCGGCCAGTAGCGGCTCATCGGCTCGAAGAAGACGACGGGGTCGTCCGAACGGATCGCCTCCTGGATCATCCAGTACGCGTCATGCGGCGTCGACGGTGCGACGACCCGCAGGCCGGCGGTATGCGCGAAGTAGGCCTCCGGCGCCTCCTGGTGGTGCTCGACGGCTCCGATGTGACCGCCGTGGGGGATGCGGATGACGACCGGGAACGGGATCCGTCCGCTGTGGCGGTTGGTCATCTTGGCGAGCTGCGTCGTGATCTGGTCGAAGCCGGGGAAGACGAAGCCGTTGAACTGGATCTCGACCACCGGACGGTACCCGCGCATCGCGAGACCGATCGCCGTTCCGATGATGCCCGCCTCGGCGAGAGGGGTGTCCATCACCCGCTGCGGCCCGAACTCCTTCTGCAGGCCCTCCGTCACGCGGAACACGCCGCCCAGCGGGCCGATGTCCTCGCCCATCAGGATGACGCGCGGGTCGTCGGCCAGCGCCCGGCGCAGACCGGCGTTGAGCGCCTTGACCATCGGAAGGGACTGGATGCGCGGCTCGGGGGCCGCATCCGCGGCGGGCTCGGACTCCGCGACCGCCGGACCGGCGTGCTCGGCCTCGGCCGCCGCCTCTCCGACCTCGGCAGAGGCCTGCAGGTCGGCCTGCGCGGTCTCCTGCCGGGCGTCCTCGTCGTCGTCGATCACGAACTCGCGCGTCCACTCCTGCTCGGCGACGTGCTCCTCGAGCACGCGCGAGCCGGGGTCGCTCTCCACGATCTCGACGACATCGATCGCCTGCGTGTCGAGCGATGCGCCGTCGACGGACCCGTCGCCCTCGCGCGTCCCGGCCTGGTCACCCGGGCTCTCGATCAGCTCGGCCTCGACGTACTCCGCCTCGCTCCTCACGTCGCTCATGCGTCACCTCCGAACGATGCCTCGTACTCCTCGAGCCACCGTCGCTGCTCGTCCGTCACGGGATGCGGCTCACTGTAGACGTGCTGGAACATCGACGCGACAGAGGGAGGCGTCAGTTCGAGCGTGCGCCTCCGGATGTCGGCGGCGAGGTCGGCCGCCTCCTCGTCCGCGCTGTCGAAGAAGCCCTGCCCGACACCCTGCTCCTCGAGGAACACGCGGAAGCGCCGGATCGGGTCGCGCTCGGCCCAGGAGGCCAGCTCCTCGTCGGTGCGGTACTTGCTGGGGTCGTCGCTGGAGGTGTGCGCGCCCATCCGGTACGTCAGCGCCTCGATCATGCTGGGACCCTCGCCGTTCCTGGCGTCGTCGAGGTGCTTGGCGGTCACCGCGTAGGCCGCGAGGACGTCGTTGCCGTCGATCTGGACGCCGGGGATGCCGAAGCCGCTCGAGCGCAGGTAGAGCGGGGTGCGCGACTGGGTGCTCACCGGCACCGAGATCGCCCAGTGGTTGTTCTGCAGGAAGAACACCTGCGGGGTCTGGTAGCTCGCGGCGAAGACGTACGCCTCGTTGACATCGCCCTGGCTCGTGGCTCCGTCGCCGAAGTACACGATGGACGCCTCGTCCTTCGACGGGTCGCCCGTGCCGACCTTGCCGTCGAGCTTCATGCCCATGGCGTAGCCGGTGGCGTGCAGGGTCTGCGAGCCGATGACCAGCGTGTAGAGGTGGAAGTTGCCGACGGCCGGGTCGGTCGGGTCCCACCCGCCGTGCGTCGTGCCGCGGAGGAGTCCGATGATCCCGATCGGGTCGATGCCCCGGACCATGCCGACCACGTGCTCGCGGTAGGAGGGGAAGAGGTGGTCCTGCGGCTTCGCGGCATGCGCGGAGCCGACCTGGGCGCCCTCCTGGCCCTGGCTGGGCACCCAGAGCCCGAGCTGCCCTTGCCGCTGCAGGTTCGCCGCCTCATGGTCGAACGCGCGAACGCGCACCATGTCGCGGTAGAAGCGGCGGTAGTCGTTCTCGTCGAGCCGCTCCAGGTAGGGGAGGTATTCGGCCGACGTCTCGCTCGGCTGGAAACGGCCGTCAGCGGTCAGCAGCTGGACGGTGTTCGCCGGGCGCGGGATCTCGTTCGTCGCAACCACCTGTCTAACCTAACCGCTTGCCGGGGTGCCCATTTGGTAGGTTCCGCACAAGATCGCCCGCGACCTGCAGGAGTTTGTCCACAGATTCCTCCTCGCCGACGCTGATGCGGATGCCCTCCGGCGGGAAGGCGCGGACCGTGAGACCTGCGTCGAAGAAGGCGTCGTTCGCCTCGACGGTCTGCTCGCCCGTCGCGAGCCAGACGAAGTTACCCTGCGCCTCCGGAACCGCCCAGCCCTGTTCGAGCAGCGCGTCGCGGAGCCGGTCGCGGCGCATCGCCAGGCGGGCGACGCGCTCCATGAGCTCATCCTCCGCGTCGATGGAGGCGAGGGCCGCGACGCGGGATGCGTCCGTCACCGAGAGCGGGATGGCGGCGGAGCGGGCCGCATCCAGCACCGCCTGCGGACCGACGGCGTAGCCGATGCGCAGTGCCGCGAGCCCGTATGCCTTCGAGAAGGTGCGCAGCACGACGAGGTTGGGGTAGCGCGAGAGCAGGGGGATGCCGTCGACGGCCGCGTCGTCGGTGACGAACTCGTAGTAGGCCTCGTCGAGGAGCACCAGCAGGTCGGAGGGCACGCGTTCCATGAACGCCTCGAAATCGGCGGTGGTCACGATGGTGCCGGTGGGGTTGTTGGGCGTGCAGACGATCACGACGCGCGTGCGGTCGGTGATCGCGGCGGCCATCGCATCCAGGTCGTGGCTGCCGTCCGGACGGTTGGGCACCTGCACGCTCGTCGCGCCCGCGACGGTCACGAGCCCGGGGTAGGCCTCGAAGGAGCGCCAGGAGTACACGACCTCGTCGCCGACGCCGGCCGCAGCGGAGATCAGCTGCGACAGCAGCGCGACCGAGCCGCTGCCGAGGTGGACCTGGCCGACGCCGACGCCGTGCCGCTCGGCGAGGCGCTCGCGCAGGTCGGCGCCGCCGGCGTTCGGGTACCGGTTCAGGTCGCGCAGAGTCGCCGCGACCGCCTCGACGACCGAGGGCAGGGGCGGGAAGGGGTTCTCGTTGCTCGACAGCTTGAATCCGTCCGCCGGTGCCGGGCGGCCCTGCTTGTAGGCGGGCACCGCGACGATCTCGGGCCGTAGTCTCACGCCGAGCGTGTCATCCGAACTCACAGACCCAACTTAGCCGCGCCCGCATACCGCTGGAGGAATTCCCGGGATCCCGTGGACGACGCACCCCTGTACCGCGGACCCGGTCACTGGAAGGATGGCGTCATGCGATTCCTGCTCAGACTGATCGTCAACGCCCTCGCCCTCTGGCTCACGACGCTGATCGTCAGCGGTGTGAGCGTGCACCCGTACGCTCCGGACACCACCGCGACGGTGCTGACCTACCTGCTCATCGCGCTCATCTTCGGCCTGGTGAACGCGATCGTCGGCACGGTCATCCGGGTGGTCGCGTTCCCGCTGTACATCCTCACGCTGGGGCTCATCTCGCTGCTCGTGAACGCGTTCCTGCTGTTCATCGTGTCGTGGATCAGCGATGCCATGGGGTTCGGTCTCCACATCGACGGCTTCTGGTGGGGCGTGCTCGGTGCGCTCGTCCTCGGCATCATCGCGTGGCTGCTCGGGCTGCTGATCCGGCCCGCCCGGCGCGACTGACGTCCTCGGCCGCCGCGCGCGTGCGGGAGAATGGTGGGGTACCCGCCGCCTGATCCCGCGAGGAGCACCATGTCCGCCCTGCCTCCCCAGCCGCTCAGCCCCCTCGACGGCCGTTACCGGTCCGCCGTGCTCGGCCTCGGCGACCACCTGTCGGAGGCCGGCCTCAACCGCGCGCGCGTGCAGGTCGAGGTCGACTGGCTGATCTACCTGACCGAGCACCGGATGTTCGGCTCCTCGCCGCTGACCGGCGAGCAGAAGGCGGCGCTCCGGGCGCTCGCGGACGACTTCGGACAGCCGGAGATCGACCGGCTCGCCGAGCTGGAGGCGACGACCAGGCACGACGTGAAGGCGGTCGAGTACCTCGTGCGCGAGCGACTGCACGCGCTCGGCCTCGACCACATCGCCGAGCTCACGCACTTCGCGGCGACCAGCGAGGACATCAACAACCTCTCCTACGCCCTCACCGTGAGCGCGGCCGTGCGCGAGTCGTGGCTTCCGAAGTTCCGCGCGGTCATCGGCGAGCTCCGCGCGCAGGCGAAGCAGTACCGCGACGACGCGATGCTCGCCCGCACGCACGGGCAGCCGGCGACGCCGACCACCATGGGCAAGGAACTGGCGGTCTTCGTGCACCGCCTCGAGCGCGTGCGCGAGCAGATCGAGGGCGGTGTGCACCTCGGCAAGTTCAGCGGAGCGACGGGCACCTTCGCCGCTCACCTCGTCGCCGACCCGGATGCCGACTGGCCCCGCATCTCGCGCGAGTTCGTCGAGAGCCTCGGCCTGGACTGGAACCCGCTGACCACGCAGATCGAGTCGCACGACTGGCAGGCGGAGCTGTATTCGCGCATCTCGCACGCCAACCGCATCCTGCACAACCTGTGCACCGACATCTGGACGTACATCTCGCTCGGCTACTTCCGGCAGGTCCCGGAGCCGGGAGCGACCGGGTCGTCGACGATGCCGCACAAGGTGAACCCGATCCGGTTCGAGAACGCCGAAGCCAACCTGGAGCTCTCCAGCGCCGTGCTCGACTCGCTGGCCGCGACGCTCGTCACCAGCCGCCTGCAGCGCGACCTCACCGACTCGACCACGCAGCGCAACATCGGCGTCGGTCTGGGCCACTCCCTCCTCGCCCTCGACAACATCGAGCGCGGGCTCGGCCAGATCGCGATCGACCGGCAGGCTCTCGCGGACGACCTCGACGCCAACTGGGAGGTGCTCGCGGAGGCCATCCAGACGGTGATCCGTGCCGAGGTCACCGCCGGCCGCTCGACCATCACCGACCCGTACGCGCTGCTGAAGGAGCTGACGCGCGGCAAGCGCGTCGACCACGCGGCGCTGACCGAGTTCGTGAACGGGCTCGAGATCGGCCAGGCCGCGAAGAACCGGCTCCTGGCGCTCACGCCGGCCGGCTACATCGGCCTCGCCTCGGAGCTGGTCGACTACCTGTAGGCGTCGCGGAGGTCAGTGACCGCGGGGGCGGTCGTCGCCCTCCGCGCGGGCCTGCGCCTTGGCGCGGGCTTCCGCATCCTGCTCGTGGATGTCCTCCACCTCGGCCTCGGTCGGCTTGAAGGCGAGGGCGAACAGCGCGAGCAGGACGACCGTGACGATGAAGGTGACGCCGAGGCCGACTCCCGCGAGCACGAACTCCCGCGTCGCGACCAGCACGATGAGGCCGACGAAGACGGCGAGCCCGGCGGAGATGCCGAGAAGCTCGACGGGCAGGAAGCGGTCGCGGCGGGTCGGCTGAAGTCCCTGGTTCACTTTCGGGTCCTTGTCACTGCGCCGGCTCACGATCCGCTCTCCGATCCGTGCGACGGGGTCCGATCGCGTGCGGCGCCTCGAAGCGTCGCTGCGCCGATCCCCTGGAAGACGCCGACGATGACGGCCCACGCGCCGAACAGCCCGATCGCGAGCACCGCATCGGCGGGGGCGAACAGCAGGACGAGGGCGAGCACGGCGGTGAGGGCGCCGGTGATGAGCCAGTCGCGGGCGGCGGCGTCACGGCCGCGTTCGCGGACGCCGTTGTAGAGCTCGAGGATGCCGGTCAGCGCCGCCCACACGGTGACGAGGTACAGGAAGAGACCCAGCCCCGAGGACGACAGCGCGAGGGCGAGAACTCCGGCGATCACGCCGATCGCCCCCTGAACGGCGAACAGGACGCGGGTGATGCGGCGCCCGGCCAGAAGGGCGCTCAGCACACCGGTCGCCAGCCCGTCGACGATGGCGAAGGCCCCGAAGACGATGAGCCCGAACGTCGCCGTGTGCGCATCCCGCGTGAACGTGATGACCGCTGCGGCGGCCAGGGCCACGACGGCGCGGACGGCGGGGACGACCCAGTACCGGCTGTGCGCGTGGATGTCGGAATGCTGGGCAGGGACGGCGGTAGCCACGGAGGCCCTCTTTCATACGGGATTCGCCAACCATTCTAGTCGGCGCGTTCCTGCGCGTTCGCCCACCGACGGCCGCCCGCTCGCTACGATCGCGGCATGCGGATCGGTTTCGCGGTTCTCCGCGCGGTGTTCTTCCTTCTCACTCTGGCTGCGGTCGTCGTCCAGCTCGCGACCAGCATCCGATCCATCGGCGACCGGGGCGGGAACATCGCCGGCCTGGTTGCGAACTTCTTCAGCTTCTTCACGATCGACTCGAATGTGCTGGGCGTCGTCGTGCTCGGCATCGGCGCCGTGCTGCTGGTGGTGCGCACCGGGGACGACCCCGGATGGTTCACCGGGCTGCGCGCCGCCTCCGTCACCTACCTCGTCACGACCGGCGTCGTCTACAACCTGCTGCTGCGCAACATCTCGCTCGCGCAGGGCACGACCGTCGGCTGGTCGAACGAGGTGCTGCACGTGATCGCGCCCGCCTATCTCCTGATCGACTGGCTGTTCGCCCCCGGCCGCTCGCCGCTGCGGCTGCGCGCCGTATGGGGGATCGCCGTCTTCCCGATCGTCTGGGCGCTGTACACGCTGATCCGCGCACCGTTCGCCGCCGAGCCGGTCACGGGCACGTCTCCGTGGTACCCGTACCCGTTCCTCAATCCGCACACGAGCCAGAACGGCTACCTGTCCGTCGCCTTCTACGTGGTGTTGATCGCGGTCGTGATCCTGGCCGCCGGATACGGCGTCGTCTGGATCTCACGCCGCTGGCGAGGCGCCCGGCCCCTGCCCGACGCGGCGGCTGCCGCCGAGGCGTGAGCGCCCCGCTGTCGGCGGAGGTCAGCCGATCGCGGGCCGCGGATCCGGCTCTTCTGCGCGCGCCCAGAACACGACCGCGGCGAGCGCGCCGACCGCGAGCAGGAACGCGCCCGTCGGCGTCACCGTGTCCGGGACACCGTGCTGGACGAGAACCGCCGAGACGATGCCCGCGAGTGCGCCGCATCCCGCGACCACCGCGAATGCGATCGAGATGCCGCGGGCGGCGCCGCCCAGGACGACCCCCCGGACCAGCAGGCCGGCAGCGCCGATCAGCCACAGCGCGGCGACGGGGAAAGCGAGCAGCAGCCCCACCGGGTCACGCAGCAGAACCCCGGGCGTCGCGTAGATCAGGGATGCCGCAAGCACGAGCACCAGCCCCAGGCCCGCGAACCCGGCGAGTCGCGCCGCCTCGGTCCGCAGCCGGACGAGCGGCGCCAGCAGCGCGGGCCAGGTGAACGCGAGCGCGAACGCGACGAATGCGAGCGCGACACTGCCCGCGCCCTGCAGCACCGGGAGGAGGATGCCGATCATGCGTCAAGTGAACGCCATCGGCGCCGATCGCGCGTCCTCCTGGAGGATGATCCGGTGACGTCGGCACGTCTTCCGACGGTCGTCGTAACGCGGTGATGGCCCCGCCGGATACGGTCACGGTGATCCGCGATCGAGGGGACTCCGATGAACACGAGCACGCGAACAACGACCGGCGCCCCGGCGTCGCGGAAGGCGTCGTACGCCAGGTACCTCGCGGAGGCCGCCGGAACCTTCGTCCTCGTCTTCGGCGTCGTCGGCACCGCCGTCCTCGACGCAGGCGCGACGAACGTGCACGGGGCCGGTGTCGGCTTCCTCGGAGTCGCGCTGGCGCTGGGGCTCAGCGTCCTGGCCGGCGCGTACGCCTTCGGCCCGGTCTCGGGCGGGCATTTCAATCCGGCGGTGACGATCGGTCTCGCGCTCTCCGGACGCTTCTCCTGGAAGCTCGCGCCCGGCTACGTCGGCGCGCAGATCGTCGGAGGCCTGCTCGCGTCGAGCCTGCTCGTGGGAGTGGCCGCCGGCGGTCCGAGCGGATTCGCCGCCGCATCCCGCGCGGCCGGCTTCGCCTCCACCGGATGGGGTCCGCTGTCACCCGGCGGATACAGCTGGTGGGCGGCGTTCCTCATCGAGGTCGTGACCACCGCCGTCCTCACCGCCGTGGTCCTCCTGGTGACTGGTGACGAGCGGAATCCTGCGGTGGCTCCGGTCGCGATCGGCTTCACGCTGACGGTGGTCGCGCTGGTGGCGATCCCGGTGTCGAACGGCTCCTTCAACCCGGCTCGCTCGATCGCGACGGCGGTCTACGGCGGCCCGACAGCGCTCGGAGAGCTGTGGCTGTCGATCGTCGCTCCCCTTCTCGGGGCGGCCGTGGTCGGCGGATGCGCGGCTCTGGCGCGCCGATCCGCCGGCGCGACCGCGGCTCGGGTGCGCAGCGCGGCGGATCTTCCGATCGCCGACTGACGGCGCGCCGTTCACGCCCCGGCCCCGGGCGTGGTCGGGTCCCGCCGTGTATTATTTCGAACTTGAAAGAACTTGCTTTTTTCGAGAGGGGCCCCTGTGGTCACGCGTGCGTCGGCACTGGGCGAGTATCTTCGCGCCCGCCGGGCCGTGACCCCGCCCGAGTCCCTCGGCATCGTCCGGGCGTCGAACCGCAAGGTCTCCGGCCTCCGAAGGAGTGAGGTGGCGGCCGCCGCCGGCGTCAGCGAGAACTACTACCTGCGGCTGGAACAGGGGAGGGACCAGCGCCCGTCCGAACAGGTGCTCAGCGCCCTCGGCCGCGCCCTTCGACTCGACCACTTCGCGATGGACTACCTGTTCCGGATCGCGTACGCCGAAGATTCTCCAGCGAACCCCGTCACGGGCCCGGACGAGAGCCTTCTCGCACTGCTCGACCACTGGAAGCACACCGCCGCGTACATCACGGACGGCAACCACGACATCGTCGCCTCCAACGTCCTCGCCCGCCGCATCGGCCGAGGGCTCCTCGATGTCGGGCAGAACAACGTGGTGAGCTTCTTCCTCGACCGCTCGCGCGCGGGCGCCGACGATGACGAGGAGTCCGCGATCCACCTGGCCGCTGCTCTCCGTTTCCACAGCCACCCGCTCGACCCCCGCCTCCATCAGGTCGTCGACGAGTTGTCCGCGCTGAGCCCTGTCTTCGCCCGGGTCTGGCCGCGACACGATGCGTGGCCACTGGCCGACGGCGTCACGCAGGCTTCCTTCGACGGCTTCGGTGTCGTCGACCTCACCTTTCAGAATCTCGAGATCCCCGGCCGCCCCGGGTATGTCCTAACGACGACCTTCGCTCCGCCGAACACCCCGGGTGCGGCCGTGCTCGCCTACCTCGCGGCCCAGCCGGACTAGGGGCTCGCTGAGGGCGACGACGGCGGTCTCGCACCTCAGGAATCGACAACCGAGTCCGCGACCGATGTAATGGAACCTGCATTCCAGAATTATTTCCCACCCGAATGGAGCGTCATGCCACGATCGACCGACGATCAGAAGCGGCCCCGGGTGGGGATCCTCGTGTTCGACGGCGTGAAGATGCTCGATCTGGTGGGCCCCGCCGAGGTGTTCCATGAAGCATCGCAGCGCTCCGCCGGGTACGACATCGTCCTCATCTCGGTCTCGGGCGCGGACGTGACCTCCTCGATGGGCGTGCGCGTCGGCGTCCATGCCTCGGTCGCGGCGATCGAGGAGCTCGACACCCTCGTCGTGCCGGGGTCCGAGAACGCGCCGGAGGTGTTCACCGACGACGTCCTCGACGCGGTCCGCACCTTGGCCGACCGCTCCCGCCGCGTGGCATCGATCTGCACCGCCGCGTTCGCCGTCGCGGCGGTGGGCCTCCTCGACGGGCGCAGGACGACGACGCATTGGAAGTTCGCCGACACGCTTCAAGCCGCCTTCCCCGAGATCGCCGTCGAGAAGGACGCGATCTTCGTTCAGGACGGCAGGTTCCACAGCTCCGCCGGCGTCGCCGCGGGAATCGACCTCGCGCTGGCCCTGCTCGAGCAGGACTACGGATCGGATGTCGCGCGAAGCGTCGCGCAGCTGCTGCTGGTCTACATGAAGCGGTCCGGATCGCAATCGCAGTTCTCCGCATCGCTCGCCGGCAACCCGGCACGATCGCCGATCTCCCGATCGGTCACCGAGTACGTCCACGCGAACCCGACCCGGCCGCACTCCGTCCGCGAACTCGCCTCCCACGTGAACGTCAGCCCCCGGCACCTGACGAGGATCATGCGCGAGGAGCTGGATGCGACGCCGAGCGAGTACGTCGGCTCGATCCGCCTCGACCTCGCGGTGAGCGAGCTGGAGTCGGGGACGTCCGTGGCGGGGGCGGCCGCGGCCACCGGGTACAGCTCGCCCGTGTCGTTCCGCCGGGCGTTCGTGCGGCGGTTCGGCATCACGCCGTCCGAGTATCAGCGGAGATTCCGCACCAGCCGACCGGTCGCCTAGGTCCGGTGGCGGAGGGTGTGGATACGAGAGCCACGTTCCCGCCGACGCCGACGCCGTAGATTCGGAGCATGTACGCCAGCGACGGCACGGCCACGGACGACAGCACGCGGGAGCCGCTTCTCGCCTTCTGGGACAGCGTTCCCGCCCTCCTCTGCGACCGCCGGCTCACCGTGCTGGACTCGACCCCGTTGGCCCGGGCGTTGTCGCCGGCGTTCGTCGGCGGGGTGAATCTCGCACGCTTCTCCTTCCTCTCGCCCGAGCGGCGCGCCGACCATCCGCGGTGGCGGGAGATGTCGCGAGTGGTCGCAGGGCTGCTGAGGGAGTCGCTCGATCAGCACGACGAGGATCGGTCGTCGCAGCGGATCATCGGCGAACTGTCGGCGAAATCGCGGGAGTTCTCCGAGATCTGGGCCGGCCCCGAGGCCGATCCCCGCACCTCCGGTCTCATCGAGTTCGAGGACACAGCGGCCGGGGACATCCGGACCGCATTCAACGTCCTGCGCGTGCCCGGTTACGAGGACGATGCCATCATCGTCTTCGCGCCGGTGGACAGCGCATCGATCGCCGGCATCGCCCGATTGAGGGAGGCGCTCTCGACGCCGCCGGCGACGGCCTGAGCTCGGGGCGGCAGCGCCGCGAGATAGGCGATCGCCTGAGCTGCGGCGGAGCCCGGGTCACCGAAGAACATCGTGATGAACTGCCCCCCGCTTCGCGGCACCTCCAAGGTCTGCCACCGGAAGTCGACCCAGCCGAGCGGCGCGACGAAGGCTCTCTTCACCCCCGAGACGTACGGCTTGGCATCGTGCTCCGCCCACACCGTGCGGAAGAACTGGTGCCGGGCCGACAGCGCACCGACGATCTCCTGCAGCTGAGGGTCGTCGGGATCGCCGTGGTAGCGCATCGCGGCGATCATCTCGCGAAGCGTGCCCTCCCATTCCGTGATGATCTCCACATCCTCGGCGTTCGCCGGATCGCTGTTCGCCCGGTAGACGGCGTAGCTCTCGAACGAGGTGATCAGCATGTTCGTCCCCGGCACGAGCACGCCGGAGCCGAGACCGTCGACCAGCGGGTTCGCCGCCAGGATGTTCTGGTTCGCATCCGTGACGTACGCCGGTGTGTGGCTCCACTGCGCGAGGAGCTGGGCGACGCCGCGACTGACGCTGCCGTCGTGCGGGACGCGACGGACGAAGGGACGCGGACGCGCAAGACGGACCAGGTACTGGAAGCTGTCCTCGTCCAGGAGGAGCGCGCGGGCGAGCGCGGACAGCACCTGCTCCGACGGCCTTCGGTCCCGCCCCTGCTCGATCCGCAGGTAGTAGTCGGGACTCATCCCGGCGAGCTCGGCCACTTCCTCGCGACGCAGACCGGGCACGCGGCGGCCGGGAAGGACTTCGAGGCCGACCTGGTGCGGCTGCACCTGCTCTCGTCGTGCGCGCAGGTATTCGCCGAGTGGTGTGGTGTTGCGCGCGACGCCCATCCGTTCGTCCCCTTGAGAGCTTCGGACACTGATCCGCACTCATTCTCGGGCGAACGCCCGCACAGGCGTGAGCGCGGATCGGGACATCGGTGGCGACGTTTAGGACATCTCGACCGTCGCCCTCACCGCTGACCCGTCGCCGCGCGCCGGACCCGCGGAGCCCTGCGCCGCATGATGGCGCCGGCGAGCGTCGTCGCGACGAGCACGATCGCGATGAACACGAGCAGCACGGCGGTCGGCGTGGCGAACGAGAGCGCGGCGCCGACGAGGAGGACCGGGATCGCGAGACCCGCGTACGCGATCAGGAAGATGAGCGCGAGCGTCTCGCCCTTCCTGGCCGGATCCGCGACGGACGTGGCCGTCATGACGGCACCCTTGAACAGCAGTCCGACGCCCAGGCCGGCGACCGCCCCGCCGACGATGAAGACGCCGAGCGCGGGAACCACAGCGCCGGCGGCGACGACGAGCAGGCCCGCGCCGCACGCGCCGATCGCGATCCCGAACTGCGTGCGGACCGGCAGCGGAGCGAGCAGGAGCTGTCCTGCTGCGGCTGCGGCGAAGACGACGAAGGACGTCGCGCCGGCGAGCAGATGGTCGGGCGCCAGGAACGTGGAGACCAGGAACGTCGGCGCGAGCGAGGTGAAGAGCCCGAGGACGGCGAACCCGGAGAAAGCGCCGAAGGCGGCCACGAGGAACGGGGCGCGCGCACCCGGGGGGACCGACAGCCGTTGCGGACGGTACCGAGGTGCTTCCTCCGGGATCTCCACCGTCTCCGGCACCAGCAGCACGGCGAGCGCGGCGACGATCAGGACGACCATGAAGACGAGATGGGGAAGCATGAGCGGGGCGGGCAGGAACTCGGCGAAGATCCCGCCGATCAGCGGTCCGAGAGAGAGCCCGCCGAGATTCGCAGCGCCGGACACGGACGCCGCGATCACCGCGTTCTCCTGCGGACGCGCCACCGAGCGCAGCTCGCCGAGGTGAGCGGTCGCGGTGGCGGTGAGGATGCCGATGCTGACCCCGTTGACGAAGCGGGCGGCGATCAGCCCGGGGACCTCGGTCCACATCAGGAACATCAGCGCCGAGACGGCGGAGATGAGCACGGCGATGACCAGAACGCGACGCCGCCCCAGCCAGTCGCTGACGTGGCCGGCCACGTAGAGCGACACGATGACGCCGACGGCGTACGCGGCGAAGATCGCCGTGATCACGAACGGAGGGAAGCCGTCGCGCTGCTGGTACAGCGGGTACAGCGGCGTGGGGACCGTCGAGTACGCCATGACCAGGAGGAACGTGACCGCCACGACCCAGAATCCGGCGCCGTGGCGGATGCGGGGCCTGCGTCGCGCCGGACGGAGGTCGAGTTCTCCCGTCATGCCCGACCGGTCGCTCTCCAGTAGCGCAGGAGCTTCAGGCAGATGTGCAGCGCGCTCCGGCTCATCCCGTCGTTGAGCGCCGCCCGCACGGCGTCGGGGAGGTTGTCCAGCCGGTAGTAGAGGGTCGTGCGATGGATGTGGAGCTGCTCGCACGCATCCCGGACCCGGCCGCAGGTGTCGAGGAAGGTCTCGACCGTCTCCAGCTGGACGTCGTTGCCGTGCTCCCAGAGCTGGAGGGCCGCCGGAGAGAACATGCCGACGTGGGAACCGTCCGCGTCGATCGAGTCGAGGAGCACCCACGCTCCGAGCTGAGAGATGTCGGCGACGCCTGCCAGGTGCGGGAGCCACGCCACGATCTCCGCGGCGCGCCTGGCCTGTTCGGCGGAGACGGAGAGGTCCTCATCCTTCCGGTCGAGGCGGGCGGTGCCGATGCCGTGCACATGCAGGCCGCGCGCTGCGGCCTCCCGCATGATCCGGTCGCTCGCGATGCCGGGCTCCCCGCCGTAGCGGTCGGGCAGGACCGCCCGCCCGACGAAGTACAGCAGGTCGTCCCTATGGCCGACGAAGGTCAGGTCGACCGACTTGACCGCCGCCATGTGCCGCCCGAAGGCGAGCCGGTCGAGCGCATCCGCCTTCTGGTCGACCGCGACCGCACGCACGATGGTCGCCTCTCCGCGCTCGAGCCAGCGGCGCGAGATGGCCTGCGCGAACGCCCGGCGCCGCACGGCCGGGTCGTCGGCCAGCAGCCGGAGCATCACCGCGTCGTGCGACGGGTCCTCGGCGACGGCCGAGTGCTGGGCGGAGGGGAAGGGCCGGTCGTCCTCGCCGGCGAGCCGGAGGGTTCCGAGCTGTTCCTGAGGCGTGTCCATAGAGCCGATCATTATGGATTCGCGTCTCCACTTGGCTGGCCCGCTGTCACCCTCCCAACCCGGGCGGACTTCTCGGACGCGCCGTGTTCGGCGCCGTTTCCGGCGGCGAAGAGCCCTGCTGGAGGGGGAAGGTGACCCTAGCGGCCCCAGTCTCGTCGGGCGGGTCTTCGCTATCGTGACGGCCATGACCGTCGACGGACAGCAGACTCCTGTGCCGCAGGACATCCGCGAGATGATCGAGTCGTGGCCCGGCATCCCGGCGTTCGTGCGGGACCGGTATCTGACGGTCCTGTTCTCGAACGATCTCGCGAAGGCCGTGTCCCCGGCCTTCCACGACGGGGTGAACCTGGCGCGCTCCACCTTCCTCGACTCCGACGTGCTGGTTACCAACCCCGGCCAGGACGCCATCGTCGAGCATGTCACCGGGACGTTGCGCGACTCGCTGAACCGGCACGAGTCGGACGACGGGTTCGAACGGATCGTCAGCGAGCTCGGAGCCAAGAGCAGCGCGTTCGCCGCCGCGTGGGCCCGCGAGGACGCCCCGGACGCGGCCGATTCGTTCCCCTTCACGCCCGATGTGGTGGGGCGGATGACGCTCGCCTACCAGCAGCTGAACATCCCCGGCTTCTTCGATCTGACCCTGGTCGTCTGGCGGCCGGTCGACGAGAACTCGCGCATGGCGCTGGCGCGGCTGTCCGAGATCGCCTCGGGGGCGGCGGAAGCCTGATCCCTCCCGTTGGGCCGCGAACCGCTCGGACCCGGGCTCAGGCAGCGGCCAGCAGGGAGCTCATCCTGCTGGAGGTCCGTGCGATCGTGTGCAGCTTGTCCGTGGACGCGCCCGTCCGGCTCAGCTGGATGAGCCCCTGCGAGACGAGGACGATGTGGGCGCTCAGGGACGCCCCTTCGTCGTCGGGGACCGCGAGCTCGCCGTCGGAGACGCCCTGGAGGACGCGGGCCCGCACGATCTCTTCCAGCGCGCTGAGGGTCCGGCTGCCGATGTCGACCACTTCGGGATGACGCGAGCCGAGCTCGGTGATGCTGTTCAGCATGAGGCACCCGCGTCGATCGGGGTGGATGGTGCAGTCGGCGATGATCGCATCCAGATAGTTCGCGACGGCGTCCTCGAAGGTGCCGCGGTGAGCGCCGACCACCGAATCCACCATCCGGACCCGGCCCTCGCAGTATCGGCCGAAGACCGCGAGGAAGAGGCCGAGCTTGCTCCCGTAGGCGCCGTAGATGCTGCCGTTCCCCAGCCCGGACAGGCGGCCGATGTCCTCCACGCGTGTCGCCGCGTACCCGGTGGTCCAGAAGATCTCCTGGGCGCAGTCCAGCAGCTGCTCCTCGTCGAAGCTCCGTGGCCTGCCCATAACGGTCCACGCTACTGCTTCACACGGATGAAGCAAACAATCCGCGACACCGCCGGTCGGCCACGTTGCTACAAGGTGAGGGTGCGCCGGGCGGAGCCCCCGGTTATCGTGACGACGCACCCGACCGAAAGGACCCGTCATGACCGACCTCACGCCCGCGCACCTCAGCGAGCACCACCGCACCACCCTGGAGCAGATCGAGCGTCACCCCACCTCGCACAACATCGAGTGGCACGACGTCCTCGCCCTGCTCGACGAGGCCGGCGCTGTCCGTGAGGAGCACGACGGAAAGTACATCGTGAAGCTGGGGGAGGAGCGCCTGGTGATCAGCCGACCGCGTCACAAGGACATCGACGAGCAGCTGGTGGTCGATCTGCGCCATCTCTTCACGGCGGCCGGATACCTGCCCACCTCGCGCGCGTAGCGGCTCAGCGGAGCGCCCGGGCCAGCGGCAGCGAGTCGCCGAGGCGCTGCCCGTACTGCGCGATCGACCGCCCCACCGGGAGGCGCTGCGCCTGATACCGGTCCAATGCCTCCGGCACGGGGAGGCGGTCGAGCAGCGCGGCGAGCGCGAGGGCGTCTCCGGCCGCCTTCGCCGCTCCCATCGCCGTGTGCGGGCGGACGACGACAGCGGCGTCACCCAGCAGCGCGACGCGATGCCGGGCCATGGCGGACGGCACATAGTCGACGATGGCCTGCAGGAAGGGCTGCGGCTCGGCTTCGACCGCCTCCGCGAACTCCGGCGGCAGCTCCGCCCTCGCGTCCGCGCGAAGCTGCTCGCGCAGGGCCTCCGGCAGTTCCCCGGGCGCGAGCGACAGGCTGCCGACGGGGCGCCCGATGCCGTCCATGAGCCCGGCGAGGTCGGCGGCGGAGAGCGGGCGGTACCAGACCCAGTTGTAGCGGCGCTCTCCCGGCGCCAGCTCGCCGCCGGCACCGGGGACGAGGTAGCCGAGCATGTGGGCTCCCGGCGCCGTGAAGAATGCGAAGCGTCCCAGCAGGGTGCCGGCTGCCCGGCCGGTGAGCGCCTGCTCCGGGATCAGCCCCCGCCAGGTGACGTAGCCGACGTACCTGTTGCCCCTGTCGTCGGGGACGACCGCCCGGCGCGTCACGGATCGCAGGCCGTCTGCTCCCACGACGAGGTCGAAGAACCGCCGCTCGCCGCTGTTCAGCTCCACCTCCGCGCTGACGTCGGTCGAGCGGACGGCGCGCACGGCGTGGTCGAGACGGTAGGCGTCCGCCGGGATCAGGTCGCGCAGCACCTCGTAGAGGTAGTCCCACGACAGCTGCATCTGCGGCGTGGGATCGCGGGACAGGATGCCTCCCGCGCGGTCCAGGGTGATGCGCTCCTCGGCGACGACGCCGACACGCGATGCATCCGCCCGCCCCACGCGCTGCAACAGGGTGAGCAGCTCCTGCTGGGCGACGAGACCGGCGCCGCGGCGGGCGAGCCCGTGGCGGGAGCGCTCCAGGACGGTCACCCTGTGACCGCTCTGCGTCAGCAGCGCTGCGGCGAACAGGCCACCGATGGACCCGCCGACGACGCCGATCTCCAGCTTCTCGACCATAGGGATGAGGCTAGGGGCGCCCCGCGCGGCCCGGTTCCTACATCGGATGGAAAGCCGCGGGAAGCCTCTGGGTGGGGCCGGCCGGGTCACCTTCGATGCGATCCGGCGCACCTAGACTCCCCAGCGGAGGTCCGATGGCAGAGCAAGCAGGGGCGACGGGGAATCGACGCGTGCCCATCGATGCGCAGCAGGTGGATGCACCGCTGACGCAGACCGCGGTGTTCCTGGTGGTGACGGTGACGGACGCACCAGACGCCATCGCGACGATCCGGTCGGTGCTCGCCGACGTCTCCGGCTTGATCAAGACCGTGGCGTTCCGCGACCTCGGGGCGAACCTCACCTGCACCGTCGGTGTCGGCGCGGCGGTGTGGACGGACCTCACGGGGATGCCGTCGCCTCGCGAGCTGCGCCCGTTCCTCCCTGTCGAAGGAGCCCGCCACACCGCACCGGCGACGCCCGGCGACCTGTTGTTCCACATCCGCTCCGATCGGCGGGATCTGTGCTTCGAGTTCGAGCGGCTGCTGCTCAGCGGGCTCGGGGACGCGGTGACCGTCGCCGATGAGACCGTCGGCTTCCGCTATTTCGACGTCCGGGATCTGCTGGGTTTCGTGGACGGCACCGCCAATCCCGTCGGGCCGGCGTTGCCGGAGTCCACGCTCGTCGGCGACGAGGACCCGGATGTCGCCGGGGGAAGTTATGTCGTCGTCCAGAAGTACCTGCACCCGATCGCCGCGTGGCAGTCGCTGACGACGGAGCAGCAGGAGGCGATCATCGGGCGCACGAAGGCGGACAACGTCGAGCTGGATGACGCCGCCACCGGCCAGAAGTCGCACAAGACGCTCGCCACCATCGTCGACGCGGAGGGCGTCGAGCACGACATCCTCCGGGACAACATGCCCTTCGGCAGTCCGGGATCCGACCAGTTCGGCACCTACTTCATCGGGTACTGCCGCAACCTCTGGGTCATCCAGCAGATGCTCGAGCGCATGTTCATCGGCGATCCTCCTGGGCTCCACGACCGCCTGCTCGATTTCTCGTCGGCCGTGACAGGAAGCGCCTTCTTCGTGCCGTCCGCCGAGATCCTCGACGGGCTCGACGACGTTCCGGCGGCCGTCCCGCCGGCGCAGCCGGCATCATCCACGCCGGCCGGGACGACGGACGGCTCGCTCGGACTCGGCGCGCTCCGTTGACGCAGTGAAAGGGAAGATGACATGAACCACCTGTTCCGCGACCTGGCGCCGATCACCGACGGCACCTGGACGATGCTCGACGACGAAGCGCGCGCCCGGCTGGCTCCGGCGCTCGGCGGCCGCAGGCTCGTCGACTTCGTCGGCCCCCTGGGCTGGGAGCACTCGGCCACCTCGACGGGCCGGGTCGGAGGCGTCGTCGACACGGCGGACGGGGCCGTGATCGCGCGCTCGCGTGCCGTGCTCCCGCTCGCCGAGGTCCGTGCGGAGTTCACCCTCTCGCGAGCGGAGCTCGATGCCGCCGCACGGGGCGCGATCGACGTCGACCTCTCGTCCTTGGACAGGGCGGCCGCGCAGCTGGCCACCGTCGAGAACTCGGCCATCTTCAACGGCTGGGAGGCGGTCGGCTTCGACGGGATCATCCCGTCCAGTCCGGCCGCCCCGCTGGTCCGATCGGACGACCCGCGCCGGCTCGCCGAGCAGGTCGCGGCGGCCGCGGCGCAGCTGAAGCGCGCGGGCGTCGACGGCCCGTACGGACTGGCCGTCGACTCCGACACCTGGATCAACGTCGTCGGCGGCAGCGATCAGGGCGGAAGCCCTCTCTACAAGCACCTCGAGACGCTCCTCGGCGGACCCGTCGTCTGGGCGCCGGGGGTGGATGGGGCGGTGGTCGTCAGCCTCCGGGGCGGCGACTACGTCTTCGAGTCGGGACAGGACATCGCCATCGGCTACGCCCACCACACGGGCGACGAGGTGTTCCTGTACCTCGAGGAGACCTTCAGCTTCCGGGTGGCGACGCCGGAAGCGGCCGCGGCGATCGGCTGAGCCTCACGCCGGGCCGCTCCAGGCGGACGGAAGCGTCGTTCGGGACTCTCAGCCCCGCGGCGCCTTCACCCCGAGCAGCTCCTTCGTCACCCGGAACGTCTCGGGCGAGACGAGGGCGACGACGGACGAGATCACGGAGACGGCAGCGCACAGCAGGATCGCCGGCGCCCAGTTCGCGCCGTTCGCACCGATGCCCTGGGCGATCGCCGGAGCGAAGCCGGACAGGAGGATCCCTAGCATCAGCGCGACGGCCATCCCGGTGTACCGGCAGGCTGCCGGGAACTGCTCCGGGTACCAGGTCGCTCCGACCGTGATCGGTATGGCGTAGAAGACGCCGATCCCGAGGATCCCGGACAGGTAGACCAACGGGATGTTGTCCGCGTCGATGGCGACGAACAGGAGCGCGATGAACACCGTCGCGCCGATGGAGCCGACGATGAACAGGCTCCGACGTCCGAACCGGTCGGAGAGCCATCCGGCGATCGGCGACATCACCATCGCGGCGAGGTTGCCCAGCGAGACCACCGCCAGCATCACCGCGCTCGGGATTCCGTGCTGCGAGCCGTAGGAGAGGGCGAACACGTTGAAGATGGTGCCGACGACGTTGATCGTGCTCAGCAGCAGGACCCGCAGGGTCGTGCGCCAGTGGTCCTTCAGCAGGACGGCGATGGGCAGACGGGCCCGTTCTCCCTCGGTGCGCATCGTGGTGAACGTCTCCGGCTCCTCCAGCTTGCGGCGGAGGAGGGAGGCGATGACCGTGAAGACGCCGCTCGCCAGGAACGGGATGCGCCATCCCCAGCTGTAGAGGGCGCTCTCCGGGAGCAGAGCGATCGGGATGAAGACGAGGCTCCCCAGCGCGATCCCGAACTGCATCCCGCTCATGGTGAAGCTCGTGTAGTAGGCGCGACGCCCGTCCGGGGCGTGCTCGACGGTCAGCGACGTCGACCCCGGCGACTCTCCGCCCGCGGACAACCCCTGCACCAGGCGCAGGAGCACCAGGAGGGCCGGGGCCGCCCAGCCGATGGCGTCGAACGTGGGGAGGAGTCCGATCAGGAAGGTCGCGACGCCCATCAGGGCGATCGTGAGGATGAGCGCGCGCCGGCGTCCGAAGCGGTCTCCGATGTGCCCCCACAGCACCGCGCCGAAGGGGCGGACGATGTAGGCCACTCCGAAGGTGGCGATCGACAGGAGCGTGGCCGACGCCCCGGATTCGGGGAAGAAGAGCCGCCCGAAGATGAGCGCGGACGCGGATCCGTAGATGAGGAAGTCGTAGTACTCGAGGGCGCTGCCGAAGAAGCCGGAGAGCGCGGCGCGACGGACTTTCGTCCGCGTGCCGACAGATTCCGAGTGGACGATGGTGGACATGTTGTCTCCGATACGGGTGAGGTGACGCCGTCTACAGGGTGATGGGTGCGAGCCGGATGACCTGAGGCCCGGCCGTCGAGTCGAAGCCGACGGCGTAGAGGCCGTCGGCGAGACCGTTGAACTGGATGTCGATCCCGAGTTCCGCAGGGTCGATGTCACCGAGCCACTCGCGGAGCGACGCTTCGTCGCCGCCGAGTTCGAGCGAGGTGACCCCGAGGCCCCGGACGTCGCCGGTGCCGGGCTGGGCGGGGAGGGTGCTGGAGTGGGTGTCGAGGTCGGCCACGTAGTAGATGTTCGGCTTGCCGAGCAGCCACGACCCGAGGAAGTCGGGAGCGTGCGCCGCCTTTCCGCGCTTCTGGCGAGGAACCATGACCTCCTTGCCTCCGGCGATCCCGGTCGCCACCTCCACACCGCGGTGGGCCGCGAAGCGTGCGATCTCATCGAGGTCGTCGCTGCGGAGGCACAGTCCGGCGAAGCAGTCGCCCGCGGCGGTCTGCCGCTCGAGTTCGAGGGCGAGCGGCTTCCTCTCGGCGATCATCGTGTGGTCGACGATGCTCTCGATCTCGAGGTAGACGCCTCCACCGAGGGAGATGATCTTCTGGCCGAGTCCCAGCCCGGGGAAGTAGCCGCCGTCGGCGCTGCCGATGCCGGTCATCCTGCTCAGTTCGATGGTCGTGCGGTACAGGTTGTCGGACCAGATGGCTATGTGGTCGAGTGCGATCATGCGCGCTCCTTCGTAGGCCGGAAGCCGTCGGTCCGGGTGCGGAGCCGCTGTCGCGTGCGCGTCAGGCTTCTTCGCCTCGACCTTCGACTTATTACAAATTCGAAGATAATGCGGTCACGTTACCAGAAAACGCGCCGGTTGTTTCAAATTTGTAAAACCCGGGGATCCAGCGATCCGGCCGCGCTACGGAGCGAGGTCCTCCGGGATGAGGCCGCCGGTCTCCTCCCCGCGCAGATGCAGCTGAAGCGCGCCCAGGATGCGGTGGGCCTGCTCGACCTGCTCCCGGGTCAGCGGGGCGATCGACGCCTCGACGATCATGTCGTTCTGAGCCTGCGAGACCTCGCGGAGGAGGGCCCGGCCCTGCTCGGTGATGCGCGCGAGCACGCCGCGCTCGTCCCCGGGGGCGATGACCCGCTCCGCCAGCCCGGCCTTCTCCAGCTGGGCGAGCTGGTAGGTCAGCCCGCTGGGGGTGCTGACGAGCTTCTTCGCCAGCTCTGTCATGCGCAGCTCGCCGCCGGCGTTGCGCAGACGGATCAGGACCTCGTACTGGGTGTACTTGATGCCGGTGTGCTCGCGCGTCGCGCGATCCGCTCTCCGCTCGAGCAGCTTGCCGACGTCGATGAGCCGTTCGAACACGGCCAGCTCGATGGAATCGACCAACTCAGCCATCACGATCCCCTGTCCCACGACGCATGCCGATGCTCGCCTGCCTTCCGACCGCGACAATGCTATCGACCGGTCGTGGGAGACGCAGCCGAGCCCGGGCTTCCAAGGTTCGCAGGCTTCCGACGTTCGCAGGCTTCCGACGTTCGCAGGATGTCGCGGGCCTTCGCGCGACCTAAGCTCTGCGGCGTGGACTCCGAAGGCGACCGTCAGCAGGAGGTCTTCCGCGCTCCGGCGGGAACCGCGGCCAACCCGGTGCTGACGCCGGCCGAGATGGCGGGGATCGCGGCGCTCGGTCTGACGCACTCCTTCCGCGCGGGCGAGTACCTCTTCCAGGCCGGCGACGCCGACATCGACTTCTTCGTGATCGAGGAGGGGGAGGTCGACGTCGTCCAAGAGGCGACCGCCGACTCTCCGGAGCGGGTGGTGTCGCGCTGGCAGGCCGGTGAGTTCCTGGGCGAGCTGAACATGCTCAACGGCCAGCGTTCGCTGCTCAGCGCGCGCATGATCCGGCCGGGCCTGGTCCGGCGCATCCCTCTCGCTTCGCTCAGGCGCCGCATGGCGGCCGACCATGCCATCGCCGATACGCTCCTGTCCGCGTTCCGCGCCAGACGGCGCCTCCTGATGAGCACCGCGGACATGACGCTTCAGATCGTCGGCGTCGAGGGGTCGCCGGATGCGATGGCCCTTCGCCGCTACGTGGCCCGGATGGAGCTTCCGCACCGCTGGGTGGACGCACGGACGGAGGCGGGCCGCTCTGCGCTGCAGGTGTGCGGAGTGGTGGAGGACGAGCTCCCGGTCGTCATCACCCGTGGGGGCGTGCACCGCCGGGCGGCCCCGGCGCAGCTCGCGGAAGCTCTCGGGCTCTCCTTCCGCGCCCGAGGCGGTGCCGGCAGCCGCTTCGACCTGGTGGTGATCGGGGCGGGGCCCGCCGGGCTCGCCGCCGGGATCTACGGGGCCTCGGAGGGCCTGTCGACGCTGGTGCTGGATGAGCTCGCTCCCGGCGGCCAGGCGGCCTCGAGCTCGCGCATCGAGAACTACCTCGGGTTCCCCGACGGCCTCTCCGGTGCCGACCTCACCGAGCTGGCCGCGCTGCAGGCTCTGAAGTTCGGTGTGCGGTTCTCGGCGCCGACCCGAGTGATCGCGCTGTCGACCGGATCGGATGCCGTACGGATCGAGCTCGACAGCGGGGATGCCGTGCACGCGGGGGCCGTGATCGTCGCAACGGGCGCACAGTATCGGCGCCTTCCGCTCGACCGGTGGGCCGAGTTCGAGGGAGGAAGCATCTTCTTCGCCGCGACCGAGCTGGAGGCCCGCTCCTGCGGAGCTCGGCCCGTCGCCGTCGTGGGCGGCGCGAACTCGGCCGGGCAGGCCGCTCTCTTCCTCGCCGATCAGGGCAGTCGCGTCCACCTCATCGTCCGGGGGCCGTCGGTCCGCGCGGAGATGTCCGCGTACCTCGTGGACCGCGTGCTCGGCCATCCCCGGATCGACGTCCTCACCTCCACGCAGGTGACCCGCCTGCACGGACGCTCACAGCTGGACGCCATGACGGTGACAACGGCGGACGGCGGGTCGCAACGGATCGATGCGGCCGGCTTGTTCTGCTTCATCGGCGCGCACCCGGGCACGGAATGGATCTCGGCCGCGGAACGCGACGACAGCGGCTTCCTGCTCACCGACGCCGACATCCCGGCCGTCGGCCCTGCTTGGCAGGCTCTGAACCGCCGGCCGCTCCCATTCGAGACGAGCCTGCCGCGCGTCTTCGCCGCGGGCGACGTACGCCACGGCTCGATGAAGCGGGTCGCGGCAGCGGTCGGGGAGGGATCGAGCGCCGTCGCCTCCGTGCACCGTGTCCTGGCACGGGATGCGGTCGCACCTTCTGGACAAAAGTAGGACCCCGAACGAGGGGTGCGAGCCGTAGTGTGAGAACGCTCTCCGCTATCGCCACGAGCATCCACACCGTCGCCCCGCGCATCCCGGTGCGACATGAACCGGAGGTCGAACATGCCCTTTGTGACCACAGAAGACGGCGCCGAAATCTACTACAAGGACTGGGGCAGCCACGACGCCCAGCCCATCATGTTCCACCACGGCTGGCCCCTGTCCGCCGATGACTGGGACGCCCAGATGCTCTACTTCCTCGGGAAGGGCTTCCGCGTGATCGCCAGCGACCGCCGCGGCCACGGCCGCTCGACGCAGATCAGCACCGGGCACGACATGGACCACTACGCCAGCGACGCCTCGGCCGTCGTCGAGCACCTCGACCTGCGCAACGCCATCCACATCGGGCACTCGACCGGTGGCGGTCAGGTCGCGCGCTACGTCGCGAAGTACGGAGAGCCCCAGGGCCGCGTCGCGAAGGCCGTGCTGGTCTCGTCGGTGCCCCCGCTGATGGTGCAGACCGAGGCCAACCCGGAGGGAACCCCGATCTCGGTGTTCGACGGCTTCCGTGCGGCGCTGGCCGCGAACCGTGCCGAGTTCTTCCAGGCCGTGGCGTCCGGCCCGTTCTACGGTTTCAACCGTCCGGGTGTCACCGTTTCGGAGCCCGTGGTCGCCAACTGGTGGCGTCAGGGGATGATGGGCAGCGCCCTCGCCCACTACGAGGGCATCAAGGCCTTCTCCGAGACCGACCAGACGGAGGACCTGAAGGCGATCTCGGTGCCGGTGCTGGTCACGCAGGGCGACGACGACCAGATCGTCCCCTACAAGGACGCGTCGATCAAGCAGGCCGAGCTCCTGCAGAACGCGACCTTGAAGATCTACGAGGGCTACCCGCACGGAATGCTGACGACGCACGCCGACGTCATCAACCCCGACATCCTCGCCTTCATCCAGCAGTAACCCGGCTCACGCATTCGCCGACGGCGCACCCAGGGTCTCCCGGGGTGCGCCGTTGGCGTTCGCCGTCACGCGCCGATCGTCGAGACCAGCACGCCGCCCTCGATCGGCAGCGCCCGCCAGACGCTGCCCGCGCCTTCGACCCGGAGCGCGCCGTCGCCCACGATCAGGGCCGTGCGCTCGTCGATGCCGAGCCCGCCCGCGATCAGCCCGGATTCGACGGCCGCGACCAGCCGGGACAGCATGCCGCGCTGGGCGACATGCACGTCGATGGCCACATCGACGAGACCGATTCCGGTCTCGATCTGAAGCTCCTCGCCCGCTTCGTCGGGGTCTTCGGGGGACACGACCACACCGCCGATGCGCGAGCCGCCGCCGAGCGAGCCCTCCGCCGCAACCATCGCACCGGCTGAGACGCCGAGGTAGGGCACGCCGCCGGAGACCTGCCGGCGCAACTCACCGAACACCGGTTCGAGCCCGGCGCGCACCTCCTCGACGATGCCGCCCCCCACCGCGATGCCGTCGACATCGGCGATCGCGCCGAGCTCGATCGGCTCCCCGGCCCGCCCGGCGGTCAGGAGCAGCTCGATCGTGGTCCCCGCCGCCGCCTCGACCAGGAGCTCGCCGAGCGCCGCCGCCTTCTCCTCGGCCTCGGGATGCAGGGAGATCACCGCGATCCGCGGCCGCGTGCGCCCCGCCTCCGTCGCTCGCAGCGACGCCTCGGCGACGAACGGCGCGTAGAGCGGGGCATCAGCGATCGTGGTCGCGCCGCCGCCGATGAGGTGCACGCTCACGCCGCACCCTCCCCGGCTGCGATCGGATGCAACGGGGCCGCGTCGTGCGCATCGAAGATCATCGGAAAAGGCTACCCGAGCCGGAATCGGGCGGATGACCGGTGGTTCCCGGCGCGGTTCAGGAAGCTGCCGCGTCCGCCACCGGTTCAGGGGCGCCGTCGAGGCCGGTCTGGGTGAGTCCGACCAGCTGGGCCCGTCCGATGATGTGCGGTCTCAGGCGTAGCCCGATGATCGCGGGGGTCACATCGGCGGTCACCTCGAGACTAGGGACGTCGAGGGCGCTGAGGGTGTAGACGTACCGGTGCGGCCCGCTCCCGGCCGGCGGGGCAGCGCCGATGAAGACATCCGTTCCGTACTCGTTCCGCCGGCGGGTTGCTCCGGCAGGAAGCAGGGCGTCGTCGGTGCCCGCTCCTCGAGGAAGTCTCGTCGGCGAGGGTGGTGGCGAAGCTCAGCTACCTGCGCGCTGAGACGCCGATCCCGCTCAGCTTGTTGGCCTACCCATGGCGTACGTCAACGAGTGAATTCGTGACGCTATTTCGTCCGACGAGTATGACCGGAGGCTCGGCTTGATCGGCGTGAGGACGATCGCGGCTAACTCGCCAAGGCGCTTGATCTTCAACGCGGGTCGAGTCACGACGCCCAGCCTTGATGTGGCAACCTCCAACTCGAGCACGCCTGCGAGTGGAATCAAGGTCAGTAACCGAGGGTCACCGATGCCGACGAACAGTCGGATCCCCGCCGCGCCGACATCGACCACCGCGTAACGGACTCCGGAAAGCGTGGACAGGTCAACGCCCAGGCGAGTCCACTGATCGTCCGTTACGGCGACGAGCAGCTGTTCGTGCGCCGGATTGGCTGCACGGACCTTGGCAACCATCCTTCGGAGGCTTACGGCTAGTGCGAGATACACGAGAACCGCCACCACCGCCACGGAAGCGACACCCCACAAATAAGGTCGCCACCGGCCGATTTGCGGTGCCGCGATCATCGACGCAACCGTCATCACAAGACCGATTCCGACGAGGGCGTAGACAACTATTCGCGGTCGAAGACTCACTGGTTACCGCCCCACTGGTTAGTCCGGGGCCTTAGGCCCGAAAGCTACAAACATGCCGCCGAGACAGCCCGTCCCCGTGACGAAGGCCGAACAGTTGATAGCCGTCGACGCTCCCGAGGCTACAATCGGAACGATCTTCACCTGTCCGTCGAGGGCGTTGCCTTAGCTTGAGAAGACGGGCGGAGCTGCTGCACCGTTCGTCCCTT